>JAYTVL010000125.1:0-27735 GCA_043744075.1 Pirellula sp.
GCAAAAAAGCATTAACCCACTGCTGATGCCATCTCGGTCGTTTTTAGCCCAACGGGCTTAAACATCTTAGCCCAGGGCAAAGCGCAGCGCCGCCCTGGGAGACCGAACCCGGAGCCATTTGCCCTGAAGGGGCCGAACTAAGAAGCCATCGTTGATGCGCACACTTTATGGGGCCCCTTCAGGGCAACGTTTAGGCGTTTTGTAGTTCCCAGTGCGGCGCTACGCGACGTTCCGTCGCTGCGCTTTGCCCTGGGCTACAATGTTACTGCCCCATTCGGGGCGAAAGCTGTACGACCTCCTTGTGTCAGTGGGAGCATGACTGACCGGCTAGCAACGATGACCCCCATCTCCCCTCCATATCGTATTTCAAATGCTCTCCCGCCGAAGGCCGATTGGCTAGGCCAGTAGTGCCTACACACGTCATGACGCTGACAGGGTATGATATTTTTGTGTACTGATTGAAAGACCGTCTGTTCGAATAATTGGGAGTGTTTCATGTTCGTTCTTCGTATTTCGCGCGTAGTTTTGGTTCTATTCATGTCGAACTTCTCCGTTACTTTTGCACAAGAGTCCGAGACAGCCGGATTAGTAGTCTTGAAAAAAGGAGAAATGCAAATATCGATGTCGAGACCAGGCGACAAAATGAACTATCGAGGCACGCGATTTGACCATTCAGGAATGATCCAGAAAATTCAGTGGGGCGACCACCAACTATGTGAAAGATGGCACGTGGGAACTCCAAATCCAGATGCAAACGATGATGTGACTGGCCCTTGCGAGGAATTTGGCAATGGCGCACCCTTAGGCTATGTCCCCAACAGTCCCGGCTCAAACTTCGTCAAGATCGGTGTCGGCGTGCTCAAACAGCCGGAGGAAACTCAATATCGTTTCTCGAATGTTTATGCGTTTGTCAAACGAGGTGAATGGACGACCAAGCATGACGAGTCTTCGATCACCTATCTTCAGCGATTGTTCGATGATCCTGCTGAAAAATCCATTGGCTACGAATACGAAAAGACAATTCGAGTCATGGAAAATGGATTTCGCATTGAGCATCTCTTAAAGAATATTGGAACGAGTGCGTGGAGTACGGACCACTACAACCACAACTTTTTCTTGATCGACTCCGACAAGGTAGGGCCGAATTACGAATTGCAATTGCCATTTCCCATCAATGCAATCAATAGACGAGCCAGTTTTGACGAAACAACGAAGGTGGTGGACAAGACAGTTGGTTTTCGAGAATTAGTTGGCACGCGATCCTTTTTCGCAGAGCTGACAGGACATCGAAACCAAATTAGCGATCATCAATTCAAACTTCGGCATATCCCAACCGGTGTCGCGATTGAATGCAAGGGTGACAGTCCGCTTAGCAAAATGAATTTCTGGGGAATGGCAAATACAATTTGTCCAGAACCGTATACTCAAATAAAATTAGCAGCGAACGGCGAATTTAGGTGGAGCCTGGAGTACTCAATATCGATTGTGGGGAATCGCTAGTTGCAGGGGCCAACACACTTAGGCTATCATAAAGGGTATATACATTTCTCACCCTCCCTCCACAATGCATAGGCACCCATGCACAAGTTTTCGCACACAACTTGTTTAACCGCGTGCCCATCGGGCCGCGTTTTTCTCGCGACAGCGCGGGGCGATGCCCACGCGGTTAACCGAAGAAACTTATGCATGGGTGCATACATGACTTACAGACTTCGACGAATCGCTCAAACGACCAAGTTAACCGTGTGCGTCTGGTTTGGCCTTTTCTCATTGTGCTTGCCCGTTCACGCGCAGAAGGCGATCGACTTTGCACATGAAATTGTCCCCATTCTGAGGAAGCACTGTGCGGAATGCCACGCTGGCGACAATCGCAAGGGTAGCTTCTCAATCAATACGCGATCGGAGGTTTTGAAAGGTAGCGAGAATGGGCCTGCATTGGAAATTGGCAAGGCTGATGCGAGCCGACTAGTTGAACTGGTGTTGTCTGAAGTAGAGGGTGAACGCATGCCACCCGAAGGGAAACGCTTGGAAAAGAACGAAGTGGATTTGCTAAAACGTTGGATCGATGGCGGGATGGCATGGGACGATGGTTTCGCGTTTAAAGCCCCAGCTTACGAACCGCCACTTAAACCGAGAAAACCCGAATTACCGGCAGCTCGAGCTGGCCGAACGCATCCAATCGACAGAATTATCGACGGCTACTTGGCGGCATCCGAATCAAAAACGCCCGATCCCATTTCAGATGCTGTGTTCGCGCGTCGCGTGTCGCTGGACCTGATTGGATTGCTGCCCGAGACAAGCAGCGTCGAGGCTTTCTTAGTAAACGGCGGTGCCAAGCGCCGTCCCGCCTTTATTGACAAGCTTCTTACAGATGACGAAGCGTATGCTGAACATTGGTTAACTTTTTGGAATGATATCCTGCGAAATGATTACGGCGGCACAGGTTTCATTACCGGCGGTCGAAAACAGATAAGTGGGTGGTTATACAACTCGCTCATCAACAACAAACCTTACGATCGTTTTGTGCGAGAGCTTATTGCACCTCCGAACGATGAGAGCCGCGGATTCATCGAAGGGATCAAATGGCGAGGTGAAGTAAGCGCGGGGCAAACCGTTGAAATTCAATTCGCCCAAAGCGTTGGCCAATCATTGCTCGGAATCAATTTGAAATGTGCTTCTTGCCATGACAGTTTTGTTGATCGCTGGAAGCTAGATGAGGCGTACGGTTTAGCAGCCATCTATTCATCTCGTGAACTGGAGATTCATCGTTGCGATAAGCCGATCGGACGAACGGCCAAAGCAAAATGGTTGTTTCCAGAATTGGGTGATGTGGATGCAGCGGCAAAACCAGAAGAGCGACTTCGACAACTCGCAGCACTTTTGACGCATCCAGAGAATGGCAGATTCACGCGGACTATCGTAAATCGATTATGGCACCGCATGATGGGTAGGGGGATTGTGCACCCAACTGACTCTATGCAAACAGAACCATGGAGTTCGGATTTGCTCGACATGCTTGCAACTGATTTTGTAGAACACGGTTACGATTTGAAGCACACTTTACGCTTCATTGCAAATGCATCAGCCTATCAAAGCCAAACCGAAGTGCTAACCGTTGATTCTGAAACTCAAGCATATCGATATCAAGGGCCGCGAGCAAAGCGAATGACGGCGGAACAATTTGTCGATACCGTTTGGCAGTTAACCGACGCTGCACCGACTCGAATGGATGCGGTTTTTCTCCGAGGCAAGGTTAGTCCTGAAGTTGCACGGACGTTAGCACTGACCGCAAAATGGATTTGGTCAAGCGACGGCCATTCGGCACCTCACGCAGCCGGCGAAAAGCGATCGTTTCGAAAGCGATTCGAATTGCAAAAAGGCTTTGGCCACGCTGGGGCTGTTGTGAATTGTGACAATAAATTCACTCTATTCCTCAACGGCAAAAAGATTGCTTCGGGCGACAACTGGGAATCGCCAACTGCTGTTCGATTGCAAGGGTTGCTCGTGGGACAAAATGAATTGCTAATCGTCGCAGAAAATCAAGGAAGTGAGCCAAACCCAGCTGGCTTATTTTTTGAAGCAAGAGCCTGGGCCGAGGATAGGTCGCCGGAAAGTGAAAGCCCGTTGTTGTCCATAGCCAGTGATTCCTCATGGGAATGGACTGAAAAAACGCCTCGAGACAACGGCAAGTTTGGCAAAGAACCAGATGATTGGCGGCCCGCTGTGCTAATTGCGGCTCAAGATACTTGGGCGGCAGTAAATTCGAAACATCAATTTGAGCTTGCACGGTCAGCTTACGTGAAAGCAGCAATGGTCCGAGCTTCACTTCTCAAAAGCGATCCAATGACGCGAGCGCTTGGTCGCCCAAATCGCGACCAAATCGTAAGCATGCGGCCAAACGAATTAACGACACTCGAAGCGATGGAGCTGGCTAACGGGTCAATACTGTCGAAAACACTTTCTACAGGTGCCGAAAATCTGTTGAAGCGATCATGGCCGAGCCGAAACGCATTCACGGAATGGCTGTATCGTTTCGCCTTCTCGCGGGCACCTAACAAAGAGGAACTGGCCGTCGCTAGTGAGATGTTAGGAAACGAGCTTTCCGCCCGTGGGATAGAAGATTTGTTGTGGGTTGTGATCATGCAACCTGAATTTCAACTGGTAAGGTGATTTGCAATGGAAATTGAAAATGAATACGAAGGAAATCGGCATGAAATTCGTCGCGATTTTCTGAAAAAGCTTGCGGCTGCCGGATCAGCCGCTTTCATGACGGGACAGCCTCAATTCGTTCGAGCGACCAATAGTTCCGAGGTGAATCCGCCTGCTAAAGCGGACGCTTGTATTTTACTGTGGATGGCTGGCGGCATGGCGGCACCGGATACACTTGATCCGAAGCGATATTCTCCGTACAAAGATGGGCTAGAAATCAGTTCGATGCTGAGTACCTTTCCAGCCATCGATACCGCAGTGGATCAGATCAAGATATGCGAAGGGCTTGAGAATATCGCGAGTGTAATGGATCGAGCTACGCTCATCAGAAGTGCAGTCCAGCCGGATTTGGGCAGCATTCTACATTCTCGCCACCAATATCACTGGCACACAGGATACGTTCCGCCAACCACTGTCGCTTGTCCTCATATCGGATCGTGGATGGCCAAAGTTCTTGGGCCTCGCAATCCTGTGATTCCCGCGTTTATCAACATCGGTCAGCGTCTTGAAGGTATAGGCGAAGTGGAAGAGCTCAAGGCTTTTACAACAGCCGGTTTTTTCGGAAGTGAATTTGGACCGATGAATCTAGCCTTTCCTGAGGAAGCGGCCAACTCGGTTCGCCCGCCCAAAGGAATGGATGCGGAACGATTTGCCAATCGCGACCGACTTTTTCGACGCATGCTGGATAAGAATCCGAACCGGGAATTGATGAGTGATTACCAGCAGGAATCCATGCTTCGCAGCTTCGATAATGCGTATCGTTTGCTAAGTTCTAAAGAGCGCGAAGCGTTTGACATTACGCTTGAACCCAAGGAGGTCTTGGAGAAATACGATACGGGGCGTTTTGGGCGAGGTTGTTTGCTGGCGCGTAGATTAGTAGAGGCAGGGGCTCGCTTTGTCGAGGTCACGACTGAGTACGTCCCGTTTCTATACTGGGATACGCATGCCAATGGTCATGAAACTTTGGCTGGCTTGCACAAGGAAATGGACCTGCCCATCGCGACATTAGTGCGTGAACTCGAGGAACGCGGGTTACTTGATCGAACACTTATCATTCTTGCAAGCGAGTTTAGTCGCGACGCGATCATGGAGGGTCGGCCTGGCTCGAATGCAAATGATCAGGCGACGTTTAAAGTCGACAAAGTTTCGGAAATGAAGCATTATGGTTTGCATCGCCACTTCACCGGTGGAACGAGTGTGCTTATGTTTGGTGGCGGTACCAAGAAAGGATTCTTGTACGGAGAAACCGCAGAGGAACGCCCGCTGTTGGCGATCAAGAATCCGGTAAGTGTGATCGACCTGCACGCGACCATCATGACCGCAATGGGTATCAGTCCTAAGACCCAATACTTAATCGAGAACCGTCCGTTCTACGTAACAGAGGACGGTAAAGGCAAAGCCGTGATGGACATCTTCGCATAGAAAACCGCCTGGCTTGAAGTTTGTTTAACCGATAGGAGCGATTAGCGCAGATCGCGGACTTCCAAGGCGAGGGTTAGAGTGAAAGGTATCGGGCCACCAGGTGGCACGCTCAGAGGCTGTGACAAAATGCATGGGTCATCACCGGAGGGCTCGCGCCCTGCCGCTATCGTTTGGTAGTGGAACGGCGCAAGCCGTCCGGTGAGTTGAATAGAATAAAATCACAGCCTCTCAGAGCGATCGCGATGGGCGTGGAAAACCTGGCGTAAATTTCTGGCGACTGACACGCCCTTCGCACCTCAGGGCGTGTCAGCCACCACGCGGGTTAAACGAATCGCGATTCATCGTTGGCCAGTGTTATCAAGGAACTCCTAATACCTGCCAATTGGAATGGTTTCCCAACAAGAATATCAGCGCCTAACTCCCTAAGCATCTTCCAATTTTCCCAACGTGGAAAAGGATCTGCCACGACGATGATTGAATCGGGAAACTGCTCCACTAACTTGCGGACCAAACATCCAGTTCTCCCACAGCCCAGTTGACGCTGACGAACGACCAGGGGTTCAGACTCAATGTCGATGACGATAACATCGGGTTTTGCCCATAAATCGACAAAGGTAGGAGTGGTAGCAACGCACTGGATTTTGTATCTAACAAAAGCCTCGCACCAAAGCTGTCGCGTTTCGGCCGTTTCCGTCACCACCAGTGCCAATTCGATAGAATTCGAGGCTGACTGGCAGTCGTTTCGCTTTCCATCAAGGGACAGACTTACGTCGATCAAACGCTGGACGCGAGGACTGGTTCTTCGTTTGCCAACTGCGTTCGCTGAATCGGCTGAAGACTCAGTTGAAGCAGCAGGCGAAGCGTAAATAAGCCAAGGCAACAATCGATCATGCAACTCATACCAGTAGAATGTTTGCACTGATTCCGCCAGCGGATACGTGCGTCGATGCCCTACCCAATCGTCTCCTAGCAATACGCACCAAGGCATCGTTTGTGTTTTGTTGTAGGTCGGTGCAACGGCTTGTTCATAGCCTCTGATGAAATCAACCGCAGGATCGAATCGTGATTCAATCGCAACCAAAAGTGAAGGTCTAGAAAGGAGTTTTTCTGAACGGGAAGCATTCGATTGCAGTGATACCCAGTCCTCGACATTGCGAGCCGTTAACAGGCTGACGTCTCGGAAGTGGCCAAGTATCCATTCCCAATGGTCATTGGTCGGGCCAAACCATCCGATTGTGATCGATCCACTCATTCACTGACCGGGGACTCGATAAGTTCCAGTTCTGCGGTACGAATTATTTCGATCGCTTCGTTGGCTGAGGAAGCTGACCGCAGCATAGTCAAGAAAACGTCGTCCGTCACAAGTCTTGCCAACCTTGCCAAAATCCTCAAATGGACACAATCATCAGTCGAGCATATCAAAAAGAAGACATCCGTCCTATGTCCGGACACGTTGCCAAAGGGAATTGGCTGCGTCGAGATGCCCAACGCAACAAGTGGCTCTGACAAAATTGAGGACTGAGGCCTTCGAGGGTGCAACAGCGCCACGCCATTCTCAAGAGCTGTTGGGTGGAGCGCTTCACGTGCCGCAACCGCTTCCGCCATCGTCGTCGGGTCCCAAAGCAAACCCGTCTGAGAAGCAAGACTGCACATTTCACGGATGACTGAACCACGCGTTCTTGCGTCCAAGGGAACTGCGACAGCAAGCGGCGAAAGGAAATCGGATAACATTGCCCGTTCGTCAGAAGTTACGTCAATATTCCGTTCTAAGACTTTTTCGACTCGTTCTAGTTCCTGCGCGTCGCCTACGCCGATTCGATCCTCAAGCCAATGATGGATTTCAGACTCTGAGAATCGCCATTCATTGTTGACTCTTCTGCCCGGGATCTTTCCACGGACTGCCATTTTGCTAACTTCAGCTGGCGTGATGTGCAAATAAAGGGCTAATTGATCGATATCGAGGTCTTTACTGGCCATTGAAAAAATCTGCTTTGGTCCACCCGTACGAGGGGGGGCTCGAGGAAAATTAAAATTTTTGCCAAAACCGCATTCGGCAATGGCTGCGAGTGTAATAATAGGTCCTCTCCAGTGGTACCCGAAAAACTTCCTTTACGAGAACAATTCCCAATGATTTCCGAAACTTTGATCAAAAATGCCGACTCCAGCCCGGCTTCGCTTCCAAAAATGGAAAGACGAACCCTTCTTCGCAATGGTGGGATTCTGACAGCAGCCCTCGCTTGCAACAGTTTTCCGATTCTTAAGTTCTCGAATGCCGGTCCGGTCGTTGCAAACAATCTCAAGCTCGGGCTGCAACTTTACTCTCTGCGAAAATTCGCGTTGGATATAGCCCTTCAGCATGCAAAGGACCTCGGCTTTGAGCAAGTTGAATTCTATAGTGGCATGTTTCCTGTCGATTCCAGCGATGAGAAAATCGCGGAAATCGTCGGCAAAGTAAAATCGCTTGGCCTCACTATTTCCTCACATGGGGTGAATGCATTTGGAAAAGACTTCGCCGCGAACCGACGCATTTTCGAGTTTGCAAAAAAAGTTGGACTCAAAATCATTACCGCAGGCCCATCCCCGGATTCGATGGATAACTTGAACGATCTGGCAAAGGAGTTCAACATCCGAATTGCAATCCACAATCACGGTCCAAAAGATCGTTTCAACAAAGTTGCCGACTTGCTCAAGGCTATTGAGGGGCGCGATGAGAGGATCGGTGCTTGCGCTGACTTGGGTCACTATATTCGTTCAGGGGAAAAACCTGTCGAAGTCATTCGGTCCTTACAAGGTAGACTCTTTGGAATTCATTTGAAAGACTTTGCTACTATGGAGGACAAAGCAAAGGGTGTTCTACTGGGAGAAGGGCATTTGCAGTGCGATGCCGTTTTTGATGCGTTAATAAAAGCGAAATTCCCAGTCGACGGGGCGTTGTCTCTCGAATACGAGGAGAATCCTGACAACCCAATCGAAGACATTAGAAAGTGCGTGGCGACAGCCAAAAAAGCAATGTCTTCACTGGCTTCCTAATGTTTAACCCGCGCAGCGGCTGGCGCGCCAGAGTCTATCCGTTTCGTGTGCTCGAATGGATTTGGTTGAGCGACCGTTTGTTGGAAGTCCGCGATCGGTGCTAATCGCTCCGATTGGCTAAACAAACTTCAAGCCTTTCGGTGCGTTTAACCCGCGCAGCGGCTGACATGCCAGCGACAATACCACAATTAGCATCTCTGAATATCGCAGACTTGTTCTGCTGGATTATTATGTTTCTAGGCTACACGCAAGCAGACGAACCGCGCGCTATTCGACATGACCTGCCAGGACCGCTTCATCAAGTTTCTTTTTCATTGGACATCCATGACAAGACCACCACTGGGCCGCTTGTGGGTCAGACCAACCGGAAGATTGAGGCACACAACTCAGCATGCGATGCAAGTCAGTCGCGGACTGTGGGCGATTCCGAGCATCTTTCTCTAGGCACGACAAAATTATTGCATCGAGTTCGGGCGGAATACTTGGGTTCAACTGAGATGGAGCAGGGGGGATTTCAAGTGCATGGGCCAGAATTACTTTGAGCAAGTTGCTTTCCTTAAACAATTCTCTTCCGGTAACTAGAAACCATGCAACCACACCCAGCGAATAAATATCGCTGCGCGCGTCGGGCGATTCCCCAAGCGCTTGCTCGGGTGCCATGTAGTGCGGTGTACCTGAGATCATCCCAATCTGCGTAATTCGAGCATCTTCGGGTATCGACACTGGCTTTACGAGTCCAAAATCAAGCAGTTTCACCACATCGAAAATTCCGCCTCGCTGAGCCGCGAAGATGTTTGCTGGTTTGATATCGCGGTGGATTAGCCCTTTGCCATGCGCTTCGCGAAGCGCCTGACACACTTGCGTTAACAAATGCACTACTCGATCAGGATGCATGGCTCCGTGCATCCGAACCAATTCGTCCAGATTCATGCCAGGAAGATACTCCATGACATAATAGAACGTCCCATCGGCCGCACGTCCGTAATCGAAGATTTCGACTGAATTCCAGTGGGTAAGCTGAGCGGTCGCTCGCACTTCGCGTTCAAAGCGTGCCAGAGTACATGCATCATTCGCTCGGTCCGCGCGGATGACTTTGACCGCGCAACGTCGCTTAAGCATTAGATGTTCCGCCAAATATACTTCACCCATTCCACCAGATCCGAGGCGTCGTCGTAACTGATACTGTCCAAGCTGCCTCGCTTCGAATGCCTCGCGACGTAGCGAGTTAACCATGTGGACACCCCAAATCGAAATTGCAGCTGACAACAACAGCACCAGCACATTGTCAATCACACCTTGTTTTAGATACGACGGTTCCGTGATGAGTACTTCTAGTCCGCCCGTGGTCCATTTAACAAGTATCAAAAGCGCAATCGGAATTGCGGTCATTACGGAAATCACGACTGCAGCCCGCCGCCAAGTGTTAGGAACAAACAAGGCGTAGGTGAAGATCAGTGTCATCCACATAGGCGCAATCGTAGCTACGAAGCCATGCTTGGCACCAGCTACCAACACGGAGTAGCTGACCATCGAAAAGAAGACTCCCGTGACACCGAAAATGACTAGCTCGGTGAGGCGAGAATAGTGCGTTACATAAATGCACTTGCGACAAAGTCTCCACCCTATAAAGCCCGTAATGAAAGTCACAAGGCCATGAATGATGAGAACCAACCAGTCGAAAGCTGTTTCCAATTCCGACACGCGAGCCAAACGAACAAGGAAGAAAGCCAATAAACCGGATGCTAGCAGCAGCGAAGTTGATCGCAATCTGTGACGGAGCAACGAGTAGGTTTGATCGGTCAAACACTCGCCGCTTCCCTCCACAAGCACCATTGCTGGTCTCACTTGTTGGTCGTTGTCGGATTGACCGCTTGCGGGTTGGCTTCCAATTGAGCGAATCTCCAGTGCGCTTGTTACCGAACCCTGCGGCAAGTCAATTGTCTCGCCTAAATCGGTGTTATTTACTGACATCTCGCAGCAGTACCCTATGGATTATTTCGTACACCAATACCTGCTTGCAATGCTGCAACAACTTCTTCACCATGGATCAATACATCGACGTCGCGAAACACCTGCTTAACGAATCCGTCTTTGCCAATGATAAACGTTGTGCGTTTCGCAATAGGTGTATTGTTTATTTCCGTTAACGTACCGAAAGCGGTCGTAACTTGCTTGTCGCTATCCGCTAGGATATCAAACGTCAATTTATGTTGGCCAGAGAACTCGCTATGAGATTGAACGTTGTCGACGCTTACACCGAACAGTTCTGCACCGAGCGCTTCGATTTGTGTCTTACGAACACTGAAATCATTCGCTTCTACCGTACAACCGGGAGTGTTGTCTTTGGGGTAGAAGTAAAGCACGACATCCCTCTTCCCAATGAACGAAGTCAAGTCGACCATTTCGCCATCTTGATTTGGCAATCGGACTACTGGCGCAGCTGAGCCAACGTCGACGCGATTCAACGAGTTGATCACGATTAGCGCATCGAGAGGACTCATGTTGCCATCTCCATTCACGTCGAAGAGCGGCCCAGAGTAGTTGACGGGCTTCGAATCCAAGACACGCGTCCCATGCTGGTTGATGTCATTGATTACGATGAGCGCGTCGAGTGGCTCAACCAAACCCGACATATTGACATCCAAACGATTTATCGCATTCTGCCAATCTGCAGCGCAAAGCTCGCGCCGTTCTAATCGCTCGATCGGCCTCAACGTTTGCTTTCTCATGGCAACCTCCTTCATGCAAGCGCGCACCTGTTCACGAAACCGTCCACAGCCCAACCAAAACAGTCGTGCTAATAGTATATGTCGCGATTACAGTTCGTCAACTTTACAGTAATAGAAAATGGAATCACTCTAACTTGATGTCGAAAACATTTCCTGCGTTTTTAACCTCGAAACTTAAGGTTGTGGTTGAAGCGCTACCGTATTTGGCTGGCAAAAGCTGCTTGGCCTTTGGGGTCGGCTTGCCAACATTTGCCGCCGATTGCTCCATGCTAAGATCTTTCCCGGATGCGTCGAAGCCGGCATCTTTGTTGACAGAATCAGCGGGAGCCTCTGTCTTGGATACTACAACACTGTAGGTGCCTAGCAAAGCGCCACGCATATCGAGCGTATACAAATCGTATTTCCGTCCGCCTTGGATATTGCAGTCGCAGGTCGCTCCGACCCTTTGCCGATAAAAGAGATCGTTGCCCCTTCCACTGGTTTTCCTCCCGAGGAGGAGAAGGGGAGTTAGTACATCAGTTTCGCGATGTTGAAGTCGCGATCGCATGGATTCGTTGTTTGGAACAAAAACTTCGCAAAGCAAAGTTGCTGCAATACCAGTTTTTTAATAGCCCAGCCTAAGCCTGCTGCGTCAGTTAGAAGCCTGCTGCGCCGGTTAGAATGGGCTGGTATTCCTTCTCAGAAGAGATCCAAGAATGACCGTGCTTGACTGCTTAGCATGGATACCGTGAAGGGGGATTGAACAATGTCAACTCTCTTTAAAAAACTACCCTAACGCTACCAATTCAATTGTGCAACCTGCTAAACTTACAATCACTCCAGTCGTTTTGCGTTACCTAGCGGCGACATGTTTTCAAAGTCGCCCTGACTAAAAAAGAGGATTCTAATGATGCGTTTTTGTTTCCCAGCGTTTGCGATACTTGGATGTCGTCAAGCATTGTTGCTATATTTGTTGTTTAGCTTTGCAAACGGTTCCACCATCTTCGGGCAGGACAACAAACAGCCCAACTCCGAGAACGCTTCTTCCGACCCCAAAAAAGAAGAAGACGATCCGTTCGCAATCCCTCAAGATGCGTCCGTGAAAGAACTGTTCACTTGGATCATCAAAGTCAAACGGACGCCTCCACCACGTGACGCAGTTGCTGAAACTGCCAAAAAGCTCTTCCCTGCTATCATCCAAGCGTGTGATCTCGTGCTGGAAAAGAGTGACGACAACGCAGACATCAAGAAAGCACTGGAGGAGAAATTTTCAGCCTATGGGATTTTGGTGCGCTATCTGCCTTCTGCTCGTAAGGACTTAGATGTGCTGGCGAATAAGTATGCATCTGATTCTCGACCAGAGATCGCTCAGGTTGCAGTGGGACATCAATTGATGCAAAAAGCAGAAAGCGTCAGGAATGCAACAGCCGAGGATGCTCAACTGATATCGGATTCAACGATCGAATTCCTGGATCGATTTGGAGCTACACGCAATACTTTTTCGACAGCTTCTCGAATCGCGAGCAGCCTCGGATACTCGGAGCACACAGAGATCGCCGCAGTCTTGCATGAGGCAATGGCCAAGCAACTTGAGAAGTCCGATGACAAAGACCTTAGGAAACGGAGCGCAAAGATGCTTGGAGCAGCGAGGCGAATTCGTCTTCCAGGCAACGACATGCAATTAACCGGTGTCACGGCCGACGGAGAACCGTTCGAGTGGACGACTTATCGAGGTAAAGTAGTCCTTGTCGACTTCTGGGCAAGCTGGTGCGGGCCTTGCATCGCCGAAATTCCCAACATGAAAAGGAACCTGGAGCGTTATGGCGAAAGGGGGTTTGTCATCGTGGGAATCAACATGGACGAAAAACGGCCCGCATTTGAAAAGTGCGTGGAGGATAAGGAGATCACATGGGTGAACATCGTAAGCGAAGAGGAAGGCAAGACAGGCTGGGATGCACCCATTGCGGACTACTACGGAATAAGCGGCATTCCTACCGCGATTCTTGTAGATCAGCAAGGGAAAGTCGTTTCACTGCACGCACGCGGTATCGAGTTGGATAAGCATCTCGAACAATTGCTCGGCACAGAATGAATTCTCGATTCATCCGGTAATGTCACAGTAATAGGAAACACGATTCGTAACAACGATTCCTGAATGCACTGAATTTGCGAACTCGAACAGAACCATGGCCGAACATGCTTCATCCAGAAACCCTCGAAGCCTATCGCCGCATGACGCCAAGCGAGCGATTGCAACTGACGTTAAAGATGACTCGAGAGAATGGGCCGCGAATGTTTCGCGGGACGAAAGAACAAGTGGAACGGAGGTTCCCCACGCCCAAGCTAGATTTGACGGATCTGGTTTCGGTGACTTAGTTGTAAGCAACTCGCTGTGCCTTAACACTTATGAAAACAAATCGTGAACCACGGTTCCATGGACGTCGGTCAAACGGAAGTCGCGACCACCATAGCGATAGGTAAGTTTTTCGTGATTAATGCCAAGCAAATGTAGCAGCGTCGCGTGGAAGTCGTGAACATGGACCCGGTTTTCTCGGGCGTAAAAACCATACTCATCGGTTTCACCATAAGAGAATCCTTTTTTGACGCCGCCACCTGCCATCCAATAGGTAAATGCGTGCGGGTTGTGGTCTCGGCCGTTTTTACCTTGCGCGGTCGGTGTGCGACCAAACTCGGCCCCCCAAATGACCAACGTCTCCTCGAGTAATCCTCGGGCCTTCAGGTCCTTTAATAGACCAGCGATCGGACGATCGACTTCCAATGCTAACTCTTGATGTTTTTCCTTCAACTCGTCATGTTGATCCCAATAACTGTGACTCACTTGTACGAAACGCACGCCAGATTCACTCAGTCGTCGGGCCAACAAACATTGCCTCCCAAAGTTTTCGGTCTTGGGTTGGTCAATGCCGTACAATTTCGTCGTCGCTGCGGTTTCGTGACTAATGTCCATTATACCAGGAGCTTCGGTCTGCATTCTAAAGGCCAATTCCATCGACTGAATTCTTGCTTCGAGATTTTTGTCGGCTCCAACGTCATCCAGGTATTCGCGATTGAGCGATTGCGCTAGGTCCAATTGTTGTCGCAGTTCGTGCGATGAAAGAATCGCATTGCTCACATTGCTAATTTCGGAATTTTTCGCCAACGCTCGCTTGCTGCCTATGCGAGTTGCTTGATGATTTGCAGGCAAAAAAGCAGAACCAAAATTTTGAACTCCGCCGTGCCCGAGCGTTGGATTGATCGTGATGAAACTCGGTAGGTTCTCGTTCTCTGAACCGAGTCCGTAGCTGATCCAGGCCCCCATGCTTGGCCGTACAAACGTATCGCTCCCGGTGTGCATCTTCAACAACGCTCCTCCATGTGCTTCGTTCGAACCATGCATCGACTTGATGAAAGAAATATCGTCAACGCACTCGCCGACTTCCGGAAACAAATCGCTTACCCAAGCTTCAGACTGACCATACTGCTTGAAACCCCACGGGCTTTTTAGCAAGTTTCCGGTCTGAGCAAATTGAACTCTAGGCTTGTCAAACGGCAATGGCTTACCGTCGTCTTTCGCAAGCATTGGCTTATAGTCAAACGTATCCACGTGCGATGGGCCGCCATGCATGAACAAAAAGATGACACGTTTCGCTTTGGCTGGAAAATGCAGGCCGTCCGTCGACATGGAATGTGCTCTTTGCTCGTCAAGCAACGATGCAAGCATCCACCCGCCGAATCCGATTCCAATGTTTTTCAAGACCTTACGACGCGACAGCATGCATCCAATACAATTGCTATCCCCGTGTGAGCTGAACATGCTTCTATTCGACATAGAGGAACTCGTTCGCCAAAAGGAGTGACCGACATACTCGAACCCAGTCTTCAAGACTCGAATTCATGGATGCAAGGCTTAGTTTTGAGCCAGCCTGGACGGAATCAGTGGAATTGCCAAGCAAGAATTCTCGAATCGTTTCGATCTCCCTGGTTTTTGGCGCTCGGCCAAACACAGTCCTCGTTGCTATTTCCAACCTTGCAAAGTCGTGGCTATGCTCCGAATGAATTCGAGTTGCCAATTGCTTGCCAATCTCTAAGGGGAGTGGATTATTCATCATATACAAAGACTGGTGAGGAACGATTGTCGCTGGGCGACGTTCCACCGAGACGCCTGGTTCCACGTAGTCAAACGTCATTAAGAAGTCCGACATTGCAGCGCGATTGATGTCGAGATAGACCGTACGGCGATTGCACCCAATATTTTCGGCTCCACTTAGACTCTTGACCATAGTGGTGGTCGCATTTCGAGGCGTCCCTCCCAGATTTGAATCCAAAACATCGCCAATCGAAAGCAATGAATCTCGCAAGACTTCAATTTCCATACGCCGGCGGTTTTGTCGCCATAGCGTTCGATTGTCTGGATCGATTACTTCGGAGCCTTGGTCGCTGTGCGTAGCCATCCGGTACGCTGACGAAAGAACGATTTGCCGATGAAGCCTTTTGATGGACCAGTCGTTCCTTATAAACTCGTTGGCAAGCCAATCGAGCAATTCAGGGTGAGTTGGAGACTGACCGCGTAGTCCAAAATTCGAAGCGCTAGATACCAATCCTTCAACAAAGTGTCCTTGCCAAACTCGATTCACCATGACACGAGCTGTCAGCGGATGAGTCTTGTCGGCAATCCATTTAGCCAATTCCAGTCGACCAGAGCCCTTTTCTAGACCCGCCAATTCCACGTTTTTGATCTCGTCTCTGAACACTGTCGGAATCGCAGGCACCAAGGGTTCGCCTATGGTCTGCAAATGATTTCCTCGTACATTTACCGCGACAAACCGAACGGGACCCTCTGATACTGCCATCGCACGCGGCAGACTAGGTCTATCCTTGACCAGCTTGTCGGTCGAAGTTTTCAGCTCTAGGTAGCTTTTCATCTCGTCATCCGCCAGCGTCTCTTCGATTTTCGGGTAGTAGACAAACCATTCTCCGTCAAAAAACTGTCTAAAGAGTTTAGCCGTTTCAGTGGAAGTGATCTTCCCTTTGTCATTGCGAGGGGCATCCCGGATCTCTCCCCAAATTTCGCGTAGGACCGAAGCGTAAGTGCCCATCAGGGCCTGCATGGAAAGCGGATGAGGGCGTTTGCTCAGTTTGTTGTCCCATGAACTTCGATTCTTCTCGTTTGCGTCGAACTCTTGCCAAGCAATTGCGGCTTTTTCTACGAAAGAGTCTACCTCTACCAACGCCAAACGACGCCAAACACCGAGGAAGTCGTTTTCTTTTGACAAAGATACGGAATCGCTTTTTAGAAGCTGTTGCCATTTCTCCGACGCTTTGGTAACTGGCTCTGCTTGCGATAAATCGAGTTGGAGTGAACTAGACATCGCAATCAATAGCGAGTTCAACTGCACTTCAAAAGCCCTGTCCGAGTAAACGCGCGTCTTTTCATCAAGCTCCGATTTGAACTTGTCGATCTGCACTTGATGAACTTTTATGGTCTTGGACAGCAACTCATCCGGCAACTCCCTTTCGTTCCATTGCGAAACAAAGTCCAGATGCTCCATCGACTTTGTGCTCTGCAGAATGCCTGCTAGCGCATAGTAGTCTTTTGCAAGGATCGGATCGAACTTGTGGTCATGACACCTGGCACAGCCGAGTGTTAATCCTAGAAACACTTTTCCGATGGTGTCGAGCTGCTCATCCACCATGTCTGCAACTAATTTCGGCTTGTCCTGTTCAGCCAACATCTTTGGGCCAATCACCAAAAAGCCGGTGGCCGTAATCAGTCGTCGCTGCTCCGCTTCGGATGCAGCAGGAAGCAAGTCACCTGCGAGTTGCTCCATAACGAAATCGTCATACGGTACATCAGCATTGAGTGACTGGATCACGTAATCGCGATAACGCCAAGCCACGGGGTAGCCATGATTCTCATCCGCACCGTTGGAGTCTGCGTAGCGTGCCAGATCGAGCCAGTACCGTCCCCAACGCTCACCATATCTTGGCGACGCAAGTAATCTGTCTACTACATGTTCATAGGCATCGACCTGTTGCGACTGAACAAACGCATCTACTTCATCCGGCGAAGGAGGGATACCGTTCAAATCTATGAACACTCGTCGTAACCAAGTTGTTCGGCTCGGCTCAGCAATCGGTTGAAGACCGGCGCGGGATCGTTTCTCATCAACAAAAGAATCGATCGGCGTGCGGCACCATTCCGAATGAACCGGGGGAATTCCAATCGATTCGAGTTGGCGAAAGGACCAAAATTGTTTAGCTTGAAGCCAGTCGATGGTTTCGTTTTTCGGATTGGTAACGGATTCTTTGCGAGGGTCAGGCGCACCCATTGCGATCCACTTTTCAAAGTCTGCAATGACTTCGTCTGGGAGTTTCGACTTTGGTGGCATTTTCAAGTCTTGATGCCTTATTGCCTGCATCAAAAGACTCTTGTCCGCGTCCTTCAAATCAATCACTGGCCCCGAATCGCCTCCGTTGGAAATACCCTCGCGGGAATCAAGCCGCAGACCGCCGTTGATTTCCGCCGCAGATGCAGAATGACATTCAAAGCAATGCTTAACTAAGGCTGGGCGGATTTGCGATTCGAAAAAAGCAATCCCATCTTCTTCTGCATGCACACACTGGCTTGAAATCCATGCGATTGCCAACAACGTAAGGACCAGCCATCTTGAACGAGAAAACTCGCGTAAGTTCAAAAAAGGAAATGCAAACATGTATCGGATCAACGAAAGGAGATTGTATCTGCCTGAGTTTAGGTCCAGTTGTCCTCAGCTGGACGTCCGTGTTTACGGAACTCGGGAGGGAAGGTTGCAGCACTGCTTAAAACTGCGTGCCTGCATTGTACTGTACTTACGCTAGAGGAAGTTAGGAAACTACCAAAAGTAGATTGGGACCAATTTCCCGATCCTTTGCTTGGACGGGACAAATGGTCCCATCCTACCTTCCTTTCATCCGGTATCTTTCACACTGCCTCTCGCCTAATAAGTGGAAATGCCGTTGCAAACATGGCAAGAGAATGAAGGCAGAAGAATGATTTACTTGTTTGAAAAAAGATCATTGCTTCATTTGTATCGTCTCGCGAAGCAAGCTTCGGGAGGGGGGCTTCGCGCAGCAGGTATCGCATTTGACAATTACAGCGCTCGGCCCCGCCCGAATGTCGCCAAAGAGGTGACAATGCTCGCGATGATATCATTACTTGAATTCTCCTGCCTTCATTCTTCTGCCAACCTTTCCGCTTTGCTTGCACGCACATCGGCGTTCCGCTGGCGTAAAGCCCAATGGCACTAACGGAAACGATTGCTTTCGCAATATAGCCTGTTGCGATACACTGATTTTCACAGGCTAGAAGCCTACGCTACGTAATCTGATCGCCCCCCTTCGGTGGCTTTTGTCTCCACCAAGATGCCAACACTGAACCAGACACATTCATCCAGGGACCAAAAATCGCACCCGCCAATGCCGCTTGCGGGCTCTTGAGCACTTCGACGGCCAGTGCCGTTGCCAAGCCGCCGTTCTGCATTCCTACTTCGATCGAAATGGTTCGACAGGTCGTTTCGTCCAACCGGCAGGCCCTTGCTCCGAAGTAACCAAGAGCGTAGCCGATCGCGTTGTGAAGAATCGCAACCACTAGAAGAACAGGGCCAACATTGAAAAGGTCATCTCGCGACTGGGCCACAATGATACCAATCACAATGCAAATTGCGAGCATCGCGACCGCAGACAAACTTCGGTCCAACCAAGGCCCTCGCCAATTCAGCCATTGAAGGATGTAACTGACAAGGAGTCCCAACACGATTGGAGAAATTGTGAGATCTAGAATCGACCACATCATTTTGTAGAAATCCACAGGAACCTGGCTACCTGCAAGAAGTTCCATCGCAAGCGGTGTCATGATCGGCGCCATCAAAGTCGAACACGCGGTCATCGTTACCGAAAGGGCAACATCCCCGCGAGCTAAATATGTAATGACGTTTGAGGCAACTCCTCCTGGGCAGGCCCCTATCAGCACGACCCCCGCAGCTACCTCGGGTGTTAGACCAAACATCCTTGCAAGAAAAAATCCCGTTAGCGGCATCACGGTAAACTGCAGTACCATCCCAACTGCCACGCTCTTGGGGACCAATAAGACGCGTGCAAAGTCATTCAAACAAAGAGTCGTACCCATACCAAACATGATGATCTGTATCAGGCGTGGGATATGACTTTTGGCTGGCCCAGTCGGCCAATCCTGAAAGATGACTGGTGCACAAAACGCTTGCAGGACGAACGCGAGCACCCAAATCGAAAATGCAAAAGAACTCCATTGGTTGCTGAACTGTATTCGGATGGCAAACAAACCCAGCGCAATGACAAAAAGTTGTCCAGAAACATAACCACTGGCCGCGAAAGCGAAAACAACGCCTGCCACGCACGCAAACATGGTTAAAAGATTCAAAGTTAACGTTAGTTGTTTGGACTTACTGTTCATTTCCCTTCTCTTTCTCGTTTAACCCGCGTAGCAGCTGGCGGCTGAAAAATGGGGGGCCGTCCCATTTCGCGAGGCTGCGCCGGTTAAACATTTCGTCTTTGCGGCAACCGAAGGCCCAGATAGTGTACCATCGCGAATTCGTAGCACCACGCCACGAGACCTTCAATCCAAGGCAAGAAACATGGAACGAGGGCCTGATCCTGAACGACTCGGCTATACTTACGCCTGCGTTTACTCACTTCCCGGAGCAAAAAATGATTTCTACATTCTTGGTTTGCGTTTTGGCTAGTGTCTTAGCGGACCCTGTGAACAACACGATCGCCGACCGTTTCGTCGTCGAGCACCCAACCTTGATGAATCTTGGTTTCGAGTGGTCGATCCGCGGTGATGCAAATCGAAATGCGTCCGTCTCGGTGCAGTTTCGGGCGGTAGGCGAATCCGCTTGGCGCGAGGCGTTGCCGCTGGTTCGTGTCGGCGGCGAGAATGTTTATCGTCGTCGCGAGAATCTCGACTACACCGTTCCGGATGGTTTCGCGGGTAGTATTCTCAACTTGCTTCCTGGAACGGAATATGAGTGCAAGTTTCAATTAACCGACCCAGATGGCATGTCCGGCGAAACGGCACAGAACGTTCGTGTCCGTACTCGCTCCGAACCTCAACCGTATTCTACGGGCCGGAAGCTACATGTTTACCCCTTCGATTATGAAGGCAAGCGTGAAGAACCCAGTTTCACAAGTCTCCTACAAGCATATTACGGTTCAGGCTTGGGCGATTGGAGCGTTGTTTGGGAACGAAGGGCTCAACCCGGCGACACCATCCTCGTACATGCAGGCTTATACAAACCTGAGCGACACAACTACGTCGACCCGATGATGGCGCCGTTCGACGGGAGTATGTCGCTCACGTTGAAAGGCACACCCGAAAAACCGATCACAATTAAGTCCGCTGATGATGGCGAAGTGATCTTCGATGGCGATGGAAACCACCGACTGTTCGATGTGATGGCTTCCAAATACCACATCTTTGAGGGATTGACTTTTCGCAATACCGATATCGCCATATTCGCTGGTCAGAAAGAAGTGCTCGGCGCAGTTGGCTTGACTGTTAAGAACTGCCGATTCGAGAATATTGGGTTCGGTGTTTGGACCGAATTCGCAGGATCAAGTGACTTCTACATTGCCGACAATCTTTTTCTCGGCCGCGATGATCGCTTTCGGCTAATAGGTTGGACTGGACCGCTATGGGCAAGTGCCGGTCCCTATCGTTCGCACTTGCTTACAAGCTATTACGCAGTCAAGGTCTACGGCCCCGGTCATGTCATTGCACATAACGCGATCGCCTATTTTCACGACGCGATAGGCATCTCTACCTATGGGACGCCACCAACCGATCCTGATCAAAGGGCTTCATCGATCGATATCTACAACAACGATATGCATATGCTCAATGATGACTTCGTTGAGACCGATGGAGCGGTACACAATGTACGAGTGATGAACAATCGCGGTGTCAACGCCGCTCATGGCGGTTACACCGCGCAACCGTCGTTTGGAGGGCCGGTTTATTTCATAGGTAACTTGCTGTACCACGTGCCAAGCACGTCGGCCTTTAAATTCTCTGCCAAGCCAGCAGGATTATTTGTTTACCACAACACGATCATTGGCGAACAAGGCTCCACCGATCCTGCGTCGAACGTTCATTTCAGAAACAACCTATTCCTGGGCCGTGATACGCCTGGCCTAGGAATCATGACCTGGGCCAACGGAACCGATGCTTACAGTTCTGACTACAACGGCTTTCGCCCAAACAAGGCAGCTGACCCGCAATACAAGTGGCTCAGTCCCAAGCCAGGAAAATATCTTTATGAGCCTACTCCCCAGGATTGGCTAGGCTTTTCGAAGCTAACAGATTTGCACCAAGCCACGCAGCAAGAAGCGCACGGTATGGAAGTCGACTTTGATATTTTCGAACAGTTAAGTCCACCCAATCCCAGCTTGCGTCACGCTGTCTATCATGCAATGGACCTCAACTTTCGACTGAAAGTGGGCAGCAAAGCCGTAGATGCTGGCGTAGCTATTCCAACGGTGAACGACGGATTTGTAGGCCGCGCGCCTGACCTAGGGGCGATCGAGGTAGGCAAGCCGTCAACCAAGTACGGACCGCGCTGGATCACCTGGCAACCGTTCTACCGCTGAGTGGCCCGTAAATGTCCCCGATTTTATCTCGAGTTTACTTCAGGGGATTGTTACCATCCTTCTAAAAAAGATGGTCAATCCCCCAGGCGTGAAGAAGGGAGCAAGTACAAAAACCGCTTGTGGCAAAATACTCAGGGTCACTCCGACTTGACTGTCATCGCGAATAACGAAACAAATCCCTCGGTCCTTAGTTGGAAACAAGAACGAGTTGAACGCCAGTCGAGGGCATTCGCAACTCGTTGAACGCGTCGGTTTGGGCGACCAACGCATCGAAACAATACGCTGTTAGTATAGTGAGAGCGACGCATCAACGTGTTGCACACCCATCTTACAGGAAACCATCGCACAGACGACGCCGACCAAGCGCCAAGCAGCAACAACGGTAAACTCAACGTCGATCAGACAGAGCGTTATCAATGCGGCGAATCCGGCCAATGTCCAAACCGAGACGAACCAACGGCCCTCATCTCCGGACAACATCCAGATAACCAGAAGCCATAGCAGCAGGATCATGGAACTGAAAACGAGTCCGACGAAACCGGCGACTCGCCCTCGCTGCGAGGCTCTCATTTGCAAACATCCCGTCGCCGCTGGCGTGGTCATGCCCACGGCTAACAGCGTCCACCACCAGCGCTGCTCCGGGACCCAGATGGCCATTAGTGCCATGAAAAAGCACAGAACTGTTGCGGCCATCCCGATCATTCCGGGAATAACCTTGCGGGAATCGTTGAACAGGCTCTCGGCGCGCCAAATCAGTCCGGAGGCCAGCGCCGTGGCCAGCGCAGTACATTGGAATGGATGCTCTTGTACACGACTTCACGGCGGCGATGGCATGCGGGCCGGTCGCGTTCGCGGGCGTGGTGTATTGCCTCACTAACTGGCGTACGGAAGTCGCAGTTCGCAGCTCGCCCTGTGCAAAAACTAGATTCAAGTGAAAACGACAGTGCGTGGACCGGAATTTTGGAGGCGAGTCACAGATGGATACGAGATTCGAGGCAGTTGAACGGAAGGTTTGAAGCCGAGTGGGAATTGACGTGCCGAGCCGGTTCGACAACAAGCCGATTTTATGGCGAGTCAACCGAAATGCTTGCTCAACATGCATGGTATCTATCCAATGCACTTGACCAAAGCTGGGAGGTAGGTACGCGGCGCCCCAACGTATTTGGGCTATTCGATATGCATGGAAACGTGTGGGAATGGTGCGCTGATGCGCCGACGGCCTATCCCCAAAATGCATTGCAAGCGATTGGTGACGCTATTGCCGATACAGGGCCAATCCAAGATGGTGGTCCTCGTGCCTTGCGAGGCGGATCCTATTTCTATCACCACATTTACACTCGATCCGCTTTAAGAAACAAAGAACCTGTCGATGCGCGGTACTATGGCATAGGCTTTCGCCCCTTCAGAACTGCGCGTTGATCTAGCGCTTCGGATGCAATGACGAGACTCGCTTCCGGCAACTTCCAGAGCCGGATGGTTTTGTCGTGGCTGGCTGACGCCGCGAAGCGACCGTCTGCCGAGAAAGCTACTTGCCGAACGGTGTCCGTATGCCCTTCCAACCGTGCGACGAGTTCTCCGGTCTGGACATCCCACACGCGAATGATCTTATCGTCGCCGCCACAGAGCAGTTTCTTACCATCCGGTGAAAACCCAACCGTCCACGGCCGACCAGTATTACCCTTCAGTTGACGTATCTCGTCACCGGTCTTCAGATTCCACAACCTCACTGATGTATCACTGGCACCGAGGCCCGAACAGGAAGCAATCAAAGTTCCGTCAGGTGATACGGCAACGTCCTGAACTTGAGATGTATGACCGTCAAGGCGTCGTACTTCCTGGCCCGTTGACAAGCTCCAGACTCGCACAGTCTTATCCCATCCACCGGAGACTGCCAGATCCTGATTGGGCACGAAGACAGCGCCTCGCACCCACGCAGTGTGGCCAGTGAAGCGTTTGATCAGTTTGCCAGTTTGAAGATCCCACAATCCGATCGTCAGGTCGCGACTGGTCGATAGCCCGCGCGTGCCGTCGGCAGATATGGATACTCGCCAAACCGTATCGCTATGATCCGCACCTTTCCAAATTTCGCGAGCTGTTTCGACGTCCCAAAGACGAAGCGAGTTGTCCGGACCATTGGGTGGCCAGCCTGAACTGGTTAGGAATCGCTGCCCGTCGGGCGTAAACGCGGCGCTTAACACCATGCTCTCGTGCCCGGAAAATGTTTTCAAAGTTTTGCCGGTTTCAACATCCCAGAGACGCATAGTTATATCGTCACTGCTGGAGATCAATTTCCGACCGTCCGGAGAGAAGGCGACGGACGTCGCTTTGTCGGTGTGGCCATCAAATCGGCGCGACTCGAGCACCGTTACGACTTCAGGTTTCTTGGCTTCGGACGGATCCTTGGATTTGAGGAGAGTATGTAAGAAATCTTCGACTGACTCACGATTCTTGTCGCTCATGAATTTAACAGCCCTCTCTTGCACCTCAATGGCCTTGTCGAGTTGCCCCTGAATATGCAACAGATGTGCATAAGTGTCCAGCAAATAAGACTCTTCTGGAGTAGTCACTACGGCTTTTTCGGTCAATCGACTCGCGGTAGCCAACACTTCATCGCTGATCTTTCTACCCTTTTCCTTGACGAGCACGATT
Organism: Pirellula sp.; assembly: GCA_043744075.1. Lineage (GTDB taxonomy): Bacteria > Planctomycetota > Planctomycetia > Pirellulales > Pirellulaceae > JBKCUI01. The sequence continues at coordinate 24,681 of JAYTVL010000125.1, forward strand.
TTGTACCAAACGAAATTATTGACTTCCAACGGTGATCTACCTTCTAGCAGTGATTCCAGTTTGGCGGAGGCTTGATCGCTGTTCTTGAGTATGTGCTGCTCGACCTCGCTACTACGAACAAACCGGATCAATGATTCCACCTGCAGCTTACCATTCTGGGTGGAAGAATTTTCCAGCAGTTCGTTTGCCAGAGCGAATGACTTCTCGAACCGACCTGTTTGCGCAAAGCTCATGATCTCGGTCGATTTTTGTCTGATTTCCAGGCCCTGCTTGTACTCAACTACGAAAGCGTCTCGGTCCCAGTTGCCTTCGATAATGTTGGCCAAGGCTTTGTCGATCGACATGGGGTGGCCGATCCATTCGATGAATCCGTCCTTGCCAACGACGAACGCGCAAGGAATGCCGTTTTGACCGGCCGCCTTCAAATAGTTGGTGTGATTCGATCCATCGGGGTCGGTGGTCAGACAGTACTGGCTGGTCAGTTCGCCGAACGTCACGGGTTCCTTGTCCTTCTGGGCGGGAGCTTTCCCTTCCAAAAACTTTTCGACGATATCCAGCTTTTCGTCGCTGATGCTGACGACCTGCATGCCTTGGTCGGCGTACTTGTTCTGCAGCTCGACGATATGCGGCATGGCGGCGATGCACGGTCCGCACCAAGTGGCCCAAAACTCAACGATATAGACCTTGCCTGATGCAAACTCTGTGACCCGTTCAAACTTGCCCTTACCGTTTTGCACCCAGTGCTCGATATCCAAGGCTGGTGCGCGGGAACCAATTGTCAAGGTGGGAGCAGTCGGTGCGGGCTCAGTTGGTTGCGCCGCAGCGTCGTCGCGCCCATCTGGAACCAGCTTGAGATCAATCGCGGCCCCTTCGACAAGCGTCACTGCGTGATATTTGTCGAATGGCAGCGCCTGAGGAAAGTACGCTGCAGCGCTTTCAAAGCCGACAGAATTTGCGATGAATTCTGGTTTCGGTGAACGAGTCCAGTAGGCCAAGCGTATCGATTCACCCGACTTCTTACCAATTTCAGCCAAGGGGATTAGGAAGCTATCGACGCGACAGCGTTTGCCATCGATTCCCTCGACATACTTAATTGCGCCACGGCCCGCAGAGTCGTTTTGTAACCGTGTCGAGCCACGCTCGCTGACTACCACTGAATATTGAAACCCCTGATGCTGCGAGGGGCTCATGGAAATTGAATAACTTCGATCGATCGTGGGAGTCCGCTGCTGGTCCGCATCGATGTCGAGCGAGAGGTATGTAGCATCGCCGACTTCCCGACCGTTTATTTCACCAATTGCGTCATCGCTGTCAGCCCATACTATGGCTTGGACGTAGAGATACTCGGCGTTGCTCCAAACTGAAACTCGCAGGTTCTCCTGATCGCAGAGTATGCGGGCCTGGGCTTGAGGGAAGCCGAACGCCCCATCGCGTTTTAGGTCCACTCCCTCCGCACGCACGAAGGGAATCATTAACAGCCCACCGAGAAGAATCAGAAATAGCGATTTTTTGGTACACATGGCGACACTCCAGCTTAAAGTAGGAAACAATCGGCTTGGGGAAATTCGGCTGACAGCGAAATGCTTCGGGGACTCGAAATGTCGGTTGATTAGTTTTTGCAATTCGGATCGCAAGCATTCATTTCGCTATCATACATATTGCGGAGAGCGCTAGGTTGTGACGGGACTGTGACAATAATGCGGAAATTTTTTCTGAAAGTAGGGGTGAATCGGGTTCATTGCGGTTGCGATGATTTTATGTCTGGCAGAGATTGGTTTTTTGCGAACGCAATCGTTTCCGTTGGCTTTGCGCCAGCGGGACGGCACCTGACAGCTACATCTATCGCCACAACGAATCGCCCGCTGAAATCCGACGGAAGGCCCATTTGGTGGCGCTTAGCGAGAAGTGTCGATATACGTTGCTGCATTGCAGAGAGACTGGGATCAATAGTCTTGGCCATCGTGAATATCAATCCCAAGTTCCAGTGCAACACGTTTTACGGCGCGAGAAAGTCGTTTGCGCAGAACTATCGGACTCTCGTTGATCTGTTCGCCGATTGCACCCCAAGAAAGGCCTTGTTTTCTCAAGCGATAGAGTTCCTGTTCGTCCAATTCTAGGCTCAATTCAAATTTGGCCAACAATTCCGTGATGCTTGTAGTCCGCTCGGCGCTCAACTGCCGATTGTCTGCGATCTCGACACATTGATCGAGCGAAACCGTTTGACGACGATCCCTTCGCATTGCAAGCTCACGTCGCTGCAGAGCCAGGAACTTGTTCGTCGCCATTGAGTAGAGGAGTTTGTTTAGATCCTGCTCGGACGCTATTTCGTATTCTCCTGCCACGAGCCGTATCAGGAGGCTACCAAAAACCGATTGACTAACATCGACCGAATCTGCAGCAGCCTGCAACGAAGCGCGAGCCAGTCGAAATCGTATCGTTCGTCGAATAAACGGTTCGTAAACCGACACGAAATTTGTAATTGCGTGCGCATCCCCCGTTCGAACGAGCTTCATCATCTCTTGGAATTGATTTGCAGGCACATCCATGGTAGATAACGACGTCGAGAAAAGAATCTTTTATTTTTGGTCACACATTCTTCGTGAAAGCAATGCAAGCCGCTTTTCGGTTCAAACGCTTCAACAACTCATGCCTTACACCTTTTTTCGGCCCCAACTATTTCCAGATCTTAGGGTTGGTTTTCTTTTATTGCGATGGTCGCTTCCTGAATCAACGTTTGCAGTTCGATCGTGCGTTTTGCATCTGTGAGCTTCGGGCGTTCCCATCGATTTAGCGTATCCAAGCTTGATTGGGCTTCTGCCAATTCTCCCAAATTAGCGTTGCACAATGACTTGCATGCCAATCCAAAGCCATAGCTTAGGAGGCTGGGATTTGTGAGTATTTCTTGACAGTGTTGCAACGCCTCGTCGTATCGACCATTTCGAATAAGTGTGATCGCAATCGTCTCCTGGACCTCTGGCAGGAATCGTGAGTGCTCTTGCAGTAACTTGTCCACGTAGAGTTGCGCCAAGATCGGTTGTCGAAGTGATAAATCAGG
>JAYTVL010000126.1:0-27656 GCA_043744075.1 Pirellula sp.
CTCCTGCCAACCAAGTGAACCAGCTCGATCACGCAGCGCGTACTGCATTCGCTGGCTTTCTTTGTTGGTCACGACTTGGTTCGGACTGGACTGCCGAACGAAGCGTGCGATGACTTGCGATGTGTTCATTCCTAGCTTGATAATCTTAAGCGCTACTGTACGGCGAATTGGCTGAAGCTGTTCTGCCATAAAGACCTTACCAAACCCACCCTCGCCGATTTCTTCCAATAGCCAATAGCTTGTATGCCCCTATCACGCTCCCTGGACGAATGTTGTCTGGGTCTAATGAATCCGTCGCATTCGACAGCAGCCTACCGTTTCCGTCTAGCAATCCGTCGGCGGGATCTGGCTCGATGAAGCTCATCACTTCTCGCTGTCGGTTGCCGCCCGCTTTGAGGCTATTTTTATGGCGAGCACGCTCAACCAGTATTCGTCTCATCGCTTCCGCAGCAGCACCGAAGAAATGGCCGCGGCCGTTCCAGTAATGCTGATTAGCACCATTTCCCATCATCCTGAGAAAGGCCTCATGCACTAGTGCAGTTGCCTGACGCCCAATGGCACGGGTTTGTTCGGGTTTTTTGCACAACTAACCGCGCGGCGGTGGGGCGACGTTAGAGCGAGCGACTGTAGCTCCCGGTATTCTCCGCCTGACCGAACTAAAGACATGCTGGGCCGAGTAAGCTGTATCCGAAATAATCTCGTCAATCTTGTTTCGGAAAATTGCAAATGCAGCTAAAGAAGGTATCGCTATAACCAAGCCACATACCGTGGTCACCAATGCCGAGTAAATGCCACTCGCTAATTCCCCTGCTCCGGCTGTACCCTGCGAAAGTGCAACCTCGCGAAAAGCCAGAATCATACCCGTTACCGTGCCGAGCAAGCCGATCATCGGGGCGATGTTGCCAATCACGGATAGGTATTCCAGTTTGCGATAAAGACGAGCCGCTTGTTCCGCCGTTGAGTCCTCCAGTGCTTTTTCGACCGCAGGCCAGCCGTATTCCAATTCAGACATTCCGCTAACGAGAACAAACGAGAGCGGACACGGTCTCTCTCTGCACGCTTGATCCGCGTCCTTCAGTTTTCCTTGTGCCAGCAATTGACGAACGGTTTCCACCAAATCGGCTGGAACTAATTCCTTTTTCCTTAATGCCATCGCTTGGTCTACTATCATGTACACCGAGACAATCGACAACAGGATCAAGACGATCATGATGCCAATTCCCATGATACCGCCGCTAAAGACCACCTCAAAGAAGGACTCGTTTGCAACGGTCTTAGCAACAGGAGCGGGATTGCCCTGTGCAAACGAACGCTCCGCAAACGCACCAACTAGCAAGAAGAAGCAATTGATTGCGATGACGATAAGGCGTCGATCCAAATGCCGAATCAATAATGCCCATTGATTTCTGAATTTAGTTCCGACCATCTATACCGCTCACTTCATCTCAAAAATGTAAAAAAGGTCGGAGCCCATGTTGATGGACTACTTTTTCCCGTTGGCATCCGTTTTGTACCGATCGAGTAGCGATTGGACAAGATCAGCCTCCTCCTTGCGGCCTGCATCTCGAAGTGCAGCAGAGGCTTTGGGTATGGCCTTGATAGCCAGATGGTATCGATCGGAGTGAAGGGTCGCAATGCGTAGCCATTCGGGAATCGCAAGGTTGCTTTGACCAGCTTGCTGAAGACGCTCCGCTAACAACATCGTCGGGCCTGCTTGCAAGGGAAGGAGCAGCTTGTCACGTTCTGACATCCAACCTGGGAGGCGATCCGAAAGCACTTCGGCTGGAGGCGCAATTCTCCAAAGTTGGGCGCGAGCATAAGCACTGATGAGCGGGGATTTGGAAGTCTTTGCCAATCGATTTAGCGTCTCGATGGCCAGCGGTCGCTTCACGCCACTCAAGAGCCAAGCGGCCCCAAGCAATTGAACGGCCTCATTTTCTTGCGAAATCCATTCTTCGCTTTGGGATTGGATTTCGGGAATTCCAGCTCCCAAAAACGCAGATTCACCCCACGGAATAGGAATCGTGGCAAGCAACAATTGAGGCGGATTGTAGTTGGCTAACGCAACAAAGACTTTGCCTGCAATGCTTGGCTTTCCTAAAGCGGAAGCCGATTCAACCATTTCTGCCAATATGACTCGCAATTGCCAAAGAGGCAGACCGCTCTTGCTTGCGCTGGCGACAATTTCTTGTCCTTTGATAACGACCAATTTGTATTGACGCTCGGAATAAAGACGATGAATTTTCGCTCCGCTATCGTTAGCCCAAGCGGGTTCAATTCGCACGACGTAATCACCCGGAATTGTGGATGGGCTCGCCGCGTCTGGACGGATCAGCACAATTTTTTGCGAATCCCATTCCAATACTATTCCGGAGTCCTCGTAAAGCTCCCTGGGATCCCAGCGATTTAGGCTAGTGTCTCCGGGTTCAGCAATCCAAAGTTGACTTTTTTTACCAACCTTGTTTTCTGCAATCTCTCGCAAGCTTTGCGAATGCGCGATACTTGTGGTGCAACTCAATAGCAACCCTAGTCCAATTGCGAAAGCACGGTTTCCTGCGAATTGTCGCATAGATTTTGTTGAGCAGCCAAATCGATGAAATTAACAGGTTTACGACAAATGTATTCTGGAACACAATAGTGCGGGCTCAATGGACTCCCTAACGTAACATGCGTTCGTCTTTTTCGATAGGTCGTATGGCATCCCTTCAACTGATCACCTACCCGCATCCTACCCTTCGGCATTGTTCCAAGCCAATTCTTCGAGTTGACGCTCAGCTCAAAGAATTAGTGGAGGACATGTTTGAGATTATGTACGAATTTCGTGGCGTTGGACTTGCGGCAAATCAAGTGAATTTGCCGATTCGTTTATTTATCGCCAACCCAAGTGGTGACAAGGAGGAAGGGCCTGAATTGGTTTTCATCAACCCGGTGATCAACAAAATTAAAGGCTCGGTTGAAGCTGAAGAGGGTTGCTTGTCTTTACCGGGAATCAATGCAAATGTGAAACGAAACAAGGCCTTCCAAATTAACGCTTACGATATGAGTGGAAACGAAATCAAGGCGGATGTGGACGGGTTCTTGGGGCGAATCATTCAGCATGAGATTGACCACCTCGACGGTGTTTTGTTTATCGATCGACTGACAGATGAGATCAGAAAGCCCGTTGAAGAGCAGATCCAAGCATTTGAATCGGCGTTTGAAACCAGGCAAAATTCGGGGTCAATCCCCAAAAATGAGGAGCTTCAGGCTCAACTCTTGGAATGGGAAAAAATGTACTGCTAGCCTAGATTATTCAAAACACGACGCATTAGCGAGGGACCATCAACAAAATCCCTCACTTACGGCAAAACAATGGGTGTACGACGATAAAAAATGGACTCAGATTTGATTATTCTTAGCGCATCACTCTGCCCACATCGTTCTGCTACCATATGCAGGGAGGATTTAGCAGGACGATTGAGGCAGGACGATGAGAAGACAAACTAAAATAGGATTTTTCATTGTTCTGCAAGGTCATTTGATCTGGGTTGATTGTCGGCTGTCGAACCAAGCGACACAGCACACCAAATCGTCTGCGGTTTTTTGTCACGCAATTTGTGGGAATTGACATTCAACTGTGATAGAATTCGCATAGCCTGTTGCTAAAGTCGGTTTTAATCGAAGTCGGAATTCGTCATGCGATGCGCCCTGCTTTTTCGCGTTTATGTGATGCTGTTGCTAACCTACCAATTTGCGTCACCAGATTTCTCTTCATCAAAGGCCTCCGCCCAAGAGTCTGTTCCTATCAAGTCCGAGGATTCCGATGAAGATAAAAAGGATCGAATTACAGCGGAACGATTTCTCGATCTTTTAAAGAAGAGACCGCGGCTAGGTACAGCTCTCGACAAAGTTTACGGTTATCACATAAGTCGTGGTTCACTCGAAACACTGTCGGCAGGCATCGAAGCGCAAGCGGAAATAGAAAAGAATGGAAACCTCTGGCTGGTCGTGGGCATGTTTGCCATGCAACGCGGTCAAGACTCCCAGGCTGTATCCGCTCTCGAGAAAGCCGAATCGCTAAATCCAAAAGATCCGCTTGTCAGTTACTATCTTGGCAAGTCGCTTGTCCTGCTCGGTCAAGTTGACGCCGCCGCGGCTGCGCTCCAACGGGCAATTGATAACAAACCCGCGCGTGCTGATCTACTCGAAATATCCCAAGACCTCGGTCGCATCTACCAACGCACCAATCGCAACGACGAAGCACTTGCGGTCTGGAAACGGCTGGAAGCTAGTTTTCCGGGCGACCAGCAAGTCCAAGAGGAAATCGCTCGCATCCTAGCCGAAGAGGGAGCCCGTAATGCCGCACTCGAACGATACGACGCTTTAGCGAAAAACCACAAAGATAAATTTCGACAAATCGAAATGGCTATTCGTGCCAATCAGCTACGGGCGGAAATGGGGCAACGCGACACCGCGCTAACTAACTTTGAATCCATTCTGCAAAAGGTCAATCCTGACAGTTGGCTTTATCGCGATGTGCGACGGCGCATCGACGAAGTCTTTCTGACATCCAACGACTACGACGGGTTGATTCAGTATTACCGAAAGTGGATAGAGGCTCATCCGGATGACATCGAAGCCATGATGAGAATTGGACGTCAGCTTTCGATTCAACGCCGCAGTACGGAAGCTCAAGCGCTCTTTAGACAGGCGATAGATCGAGCCCCCTCCAATACTGAGGCTCGCCAGTTGCTTGTCGATGTATTAGTGGGCGAAAGCAAATACTCTGACGCAGTAAAGGAGATGTCGCTTTTGGTGGATCTTGAACCAGACAATATCGATCGCCTTGTTCGATGGGGCGAATTGATCATGTCCGACGAAAAGATCGAGGTCGCTGAACGCCGGAAGAAAGCATCTGAAGTTTGGCAACGCATGCTAACAAAACGTGGCAGCGATCCAGTAACCGTCGCGCGTGTTGCGGACCTCGTCCGAGGTGCAGAACTACCCGAAGAAGCGATCACGCTCTACCGTAAAGCCATCGGGTTGGCAGACAACGAACCTCAGTATCGTGAGTATTTGGGAGAGTACCTCAATAAACTGACTCGCAAAGATGAAGCGATTATCATTTGGAACGAAATCGCTTCCGGACCGCGAGAATCGCGCGAAAACTGCGTGCGATTATCTGAAATCATGAAGCAGTTTGACTATCCGACGAAGGCGATCGAAGCCATGGCTCGCGCTTGCGAACTAAACCCTGCCTTCGAACATCGAGCTCGCTATTCTGAACTCCTTCGAGATGACAAGCAATTCGACGAAGCCCTCGCTCAATTGGATCTATCTGAAAAAATCGCTGAAGACAAGGAGGCACGGGAGCGACTAGTAGACTTGCGGGTCAAAGCTCATCAAGCAGCCGGTAAACTCCAAGATCGAATTTTGGTCCAAGAAAAACTCGTAGAGACAGAGCAAGCCAACAATGCAGCCGCGTGGCAGATGTTGGCCCTGCTTCGAGAAGCGAATGGTAAGTTTCAAGAGGCCACGAACGCGATTCAGAAAGCGATTGAACTCAACTCGAGCAACATCAACTACTCACTGGCTGCTGCCCGCTTGCAAGAACGTTCCGGTCAAATCGGTCCCGCAATTGAGACGTTTCGACGACTTGCCGCTATCGATCGCCGGTTCATGAGCAACTACCTCACACAAATCGCTGGGTTGCAAATGCGGCTAGGGGAGAGCGAGGCGGCTTTGAAAACAGGTCGTGAACTTATCGCCTCCGCACCTAGCAATGCAGACAACTACCGTTTTTTTGCAGACCTCTGTTTTCAATCGGGGGACAATGCAGCGGGACTCGACACACTGCGTCGAAATTTGCGAAATCATCCAAACGACATCGACGCGATCAATTCGTTGGCCAAATACCTCTCCAACGAACTGCAAACAGACGAGGCGATTGAGCTCTATTGGCGAGCCTTTGATTTGGCGAAGGATTCCGATGCCAAAGCGACTCCGATTGCGTCATTAACCGAGCTCTATCTTCGAGCAAATCGTTTCGAAACGCTGATCAAACGCCTCGATACGATTGGCAGGGAAGCAAACAAAGTCCGCGATTCAACTCTTTGGACTGCTGCCGCTTATCAGTCTGCGGGTGACCTCGGAATGGCCAAATCGATTCTCGAAAGATTAATTCGACAGGAGAGCCGCGATACAAAACTATTCGAACAACTAGTTGCACTTTCTAAAGCAGAGTTCGATTTAGAGTCGGCGGCAGAATACCAGCGGCGATTGAATATCATTTTACCAACGCCTCAAGGTGAATACGCATTAGCGGGTCTCCTGGCCGACCTCGGCCAAATCGATGAGGCAGAAAGTGTCTGGATCAAGCTCAGCAGTCGAGACAGTAAATCCATATCCGCTACGGCAGCAATCAATAGCCTCATTGCAAAGGATCAATTCGAGTCGGCTTATAAAATTGCGGAAAAGGCGTTGGCCCAATCGCCAGACCAATGGGAACTCTATGCTCCTGCCATGATTAGTCTTTACCGAGCGGGAAAGAAGGCTAAAGTTCGCGAAATGGCAAACAAAGTTCTTGGGCTTTCGGTACCCCCGTCGACGCTTAGCGACCAAAAGCACAGGGCGTGCAAGTTTATACATACAGCCAACTGGTGGGAGCCTTTGCTGAAAAAGCGACTGCGGATCAGTGGATCGAAATGCTTGAGCTGGGCATTCAATATCAAGTGAGTCTAACTGCAAAAAGAAGGCCTTCGGAACGAGTCGCATTGGTCACTCAACCTTCTCAAGCATACTACTTTCGAAACAATAATTACATCCAAGTCCAAGTTTCGTTTCCTCAAGCAAATGGTTACTTAGATCAATCGTTGCTGGCCTCGCTCAAGATTGCATACGATCAAAAAGACGCCAAGTCCGACGAACAAGAGGCCGCCCGTGATACGATTAGGAAACAGTTACAAACATGGGCATCGACTGCAACGGACGATGCGACTCTCCGCATCGTCCGCCAATTGGTTTGGACCACCTTTGCGATTTGGGACAACAAGAAAGAAGTTGCGCTTTCGACGCTCGAAGAAATGCAGAAAGTTGACCCAACCAACGAATTTTTCAGTCTGCTCAGTATCCGGTTACTCAGCGAGACGGGCCAAACCGCCAAGGCATTGGCACTAGTCGAAAAGATCAAGCCGGTTAATCAGCAAATGCTTGTTGATCGCGAGTTGACGATTCTGCAGCTTGCTATTGCACTAGGCGATCTTGATCGGTCTCGCCAAAGCGCTCAGCGATTGTTCGTTCTCAGACTCAAGCCTGAGGTCGAGTTTAAGCTATGCGACTTGATGTACCAACTGGGACTAAAGGAGCAAGCCGATCGAATGATGGAACGTATCCAACGACGAAGCGGTGGTAAACAAGATACGTTACTGTTGCTAATGAATCGTTACGCAAGTACCGGGGATAACAAGAAGGCCGCTGAGATCGCTCGTTCCATTTTGCGACGTACGAAACCGCGCGGTGGCTCACGCTACATGACACAGGAATTCTCGCAGAACGAGGCCGCTCTTAAAGTTCTTTCGCAGGCCGGAGAACTCAATTCACTCATTGAGCAAACGGAGGAACAGCTAAAGCGTTCTCCGAAGTCGCTCAAGATTATCGACGCATTAGCTTCATACTATGACGCCGGAGGTCGCCGCAACGATGCCATCAAGCTTCGCAGTAGCCTTGTGGGAAAGACGGGGCTAGATCCGACAGCCATTTTTCAAGTTGGAATGGGGCTTGCGAAAGCGAACAAACACGCCGAAGCGGTTGACCAATATTTCGAAGCAATACGTAAGAAGCCGGAAATGCTTTCGGACAGATATAACGATATGCGAAACAGCCTTACAAGCGCAAACGCTTGGGGTAAATTGGTCTCACTCATCGAGGAAGTTGGACCGAGCAAGTTACGTAATTCATCCAACATTATTCTAGATATATCAAGGCAGCTCATCCGAACAGCCGATGTTGCCAACGCGGAAAAACTCTTCGCGGTTATCGTATCGAAAGGGGATTTGGAGCAACTCGGTTATGTTGCAGACGTCATCAAAATTCCGAAATTCAAGTTCGATGAAGCGGTGCAAGCGACTGTATTGAAACGAGTGTTAGCCCCCAATTTTAATAGTGGTCAAAACACTTTTAGTTACGTTCGTTCCTACCAACAGAATGGCAAGATCGAAGACCCATTTTTCAAGATGCTCAACGCGATCGCAACTTCGGACAATCTATATTCAGAGATTTGTACTGCCTTGGAAAAGAAGATGTTGGACAGACCGGATGAAATACTCCCGAGAGCCATGCTCGCCACTGTGCATGCAGGAAAGCAAAAGTGGGAAGATTTGGAGTCGACCGTTAAGCCGTGGGAAGCCCATTTGACAAAATCAAAACGGATTGACGAAGTCTCAAGTGCGATTTGGACCATCGCAAGTCAGATTCCGGACGCCCAAATTAGCAAAATGACCGTCCTGCTGCCTCTGCTTGAGTCGGCTGCAAAATCAAATTTTCTGCAGCTTCGAAGCAATGGATTTCAGTATTCACCGAATGCGTTGTTAGTCCACTGGTACAGCAAACTTGATCGGGCCGATGACGCAAAGCAATTGCTTATGCAGGCTTTTAATGAAAGTAAACTTGATGAACGATATGTGGGAAGCAATCAAGCCTTTGCGGAATATCAACTTTTTCAGGCGCGAACGCAGATTGCAACGTTGCTGGCGCAGACCGGTTCGCCTATTGAAGCTTATCTCCTTAAGAGACGTCTCAAATCCGATTTGGGAATCAAGGAACGCACACAGAATTTTGGGAACGTCGATCATTACATGACCCAACTCGAAGCAGCCATTACAACAAAAATGACTCCCGACGCTATCATGTACTTGGTAGGGCAAACTCTCGGTTTGGCTTCCGCACAAGACTCAACCGAATTGCCAAAGGAATCTGAAGCTGGCAATGCAAAATCAAAGCCAACGCCCGTTGGCATGAGATTGAGTAAAGACCAAATCGACAGTATGTTGGCACTCGAAATCACAAACACAAATCCCTTAAACCATAAAGTCGATTTCCCACTTTCTTCATTGGTCGAGGTGATCAGCAAGAGTAGAAAGCCCAAAGAAAACTTTGATGCGTTAATAAAGGACTTTGATGTAAACCAACTGACTGCACCCAAGCAGTTTGCTTGGGCGTTTATGGTCGCCAGGTCGTTTGGCAATCAAGATAAAGCTAGTGAATGCGTGGAACAGGTGGCAAAGTGGTTATCGAATGCACCGGAATTCAAGGCCACGGGAACTTCTGTTCCAGACGAACTTGCGGTGACCACGATGGCTAAGTTACTGGAGAAAGAAGGCTTCAATAACGACTTGGCCGTACGTCTATTAAAACGAGGCGAAGCGATTGCAATTCAAATCAAACAGCCCGAGCTTGCGAGATCATTGCGTTGCGAACTGGCTATGCGAATTAACAAAACGGACCCAGCACAATGCAAACTTATATTAAGTTCCACCTTGGATGAGCTATTTCCGATTAAGGCAGGTAGGGAATAGAACATGGTATTTGGCAACGCGAACCGAGCCCGGTTCTTGCTCGTCATTCTCTTTCTATTCGTTAACGCTCGATCAGCTGCGAACGCTCAAGGCCCATTCGGGAACGAGCCTAAAGAGCACGAATCGGCCCAGTCTCAAAAAGTATTTGCCGCTCTAGAACTGGCCAAAATGGCGGCCGAGGCCAACCAACCAGAGGTCTCTTTCGAAGCCGTCAGACGTATTGCTGCGGCTGGGCCGGTCATCAGTAAAGTCGACTTAGGTGGACTTCTATCGAGCCCTCAACAAAGCAGTTCGATCTCGATCAGCTCCAATCCTAGAGCGGCACCCCCACAGCAGCAAACCGCAAGCAGAATAGCTGCGAAAATGATCGAGGTGAATGATCTTTGGCAAAAGAATGCCTTTGATCCACTCGAAGCCTACGGCGTGTGGCTGGAACACGTCTTGCCATCCAAATCAGCGAATGTCATCCATCTGCATTCGCAAACATCAGCAGTGCCTAATCAGAATTCCAATACCGGTATTTCGCTGTTTGGAATCTCGACCAAGCCGCCGCAAAAATGTGGTGCACAGTGTTTGATTGAGTGGGCAACTAAGGCTGATGAGGTCGACTCAATCGAACAAGAACTTGACAAACGATTATCCAAGCCAGGAAACTCTGATTTGAGTTGGCTTTTCAAAGTCTGGATCGCTGACGCAAAAAATGCACTGAGTGAAGTTTACGAGTCGATACTCGCTGAGATTGAACCAAAGCTCTCCAATCAGTTAGTTGGCTACGCATCAGAGCTCAAGACGCATGCGATTCGCGAAGCCCTAAAGAAGCTGCCAGCGGAATCGGAACTAAAGTCTCGATTCAAAAAGTCTTTCCTCAAAGCACTGCCAACAACGAGCAACTAAGCACCCATGCATAAATTTCTTCGTTTAACCGCGTGGGCATCGCGCCGCGCTTTCGCGAGGAAACGCGGCCCGATGGGAACGCGGTTAAGCAAGTTGGAAATGAAAACACAGATTGGAACGTTATTCGCTATAGGTCAAGTTCGATACGTTGATAACTCAATCGCTAGAACTGACGAAGGGAAATTCCTACATGTCCTGGACCATCAAAAAGGCTATCCTTGTACCTTACGACTTTTCGCAACACTCGCACACTGCAGTTGACAAAGCGATAGAATTGGCGGATAGCCGAAGCCTAATTCACGTTTTGCATGTTCTGCCCACCTTTGTTCCTTTGGCGCCCGCGGGCTTTCCAATAGAAGCCGCCGACGATCAAGCACGCATCGAATATGCCGAAAAACTATTGGCAGGTGAGTTTCAAGATCCTCATTACGCTGGAGTAGTCCGGGAAGTTCTGGTCGGCGATCCAGGGACCGTGTGTGCCGATCGCGCAGAATCGCTCAAAGCCGACTTAATCGTTTTGCCATCCCATGGTCGAAGTGGAATCAGTCGACTCCTGCTCGGGAGTGTGACCGAGCGTATCGTTCGTCTGGCTACTCGCCCAGTACTTGTGCTTAAGCTTTAGGCTGATTTGCGGCTCCGTTTCGTGTCAGCCTGAGTAGGGGCTGACCTATGTGAGCACAATTTCGGCCACATTTGCACACAGCGCGCCCTACCGCACACTTATGGCAGGTATTGTATTTCAAAAAGGACACGATATATAAGTACGCTGACGCTTGCAGGCATTGGCATGGGTTTCGCTCTATCCGTACACAACCTTGCTAAGTGACGTAAGGAAGATGTTCCTCGAAGAAAACCTGAAGGCGAGCTAATGATTCATGAAGTTTCCGGAGATATTTTGCTTTCTAACGCCCAAGCGATCGCACATGGTGTCGGTCCCAACGATCATTTCGATTCTGGGCTGGCACTAGCGTTACGTGAGAAGTGGCCAGCCATGGCAAAGGACTTCAGGCATTATGGTCACCAATCGCATCCAAAGCCGGGAGAGATCTGGATGTGGGGCGGCACTGGTGGTGCACGTATTTTCAATTTGATGACACAAGAGGGGGAACACACGCATGGTTCGAGGCCTGGCAAGGCGACGCTGGCCAATGTGAACCATTGCTTGCGAAGACTTCGACACGAGATCGAAAAGGAAAACATTTCAAGCTTAGCGATTCCCGCACTTGCAACAGGCGTTGGGGGACTTGCGTGGGCAGATGTGAAACCGCTGATCAATCAACACCTCGGCGATCTATCGATTCCAATATTCGTTTATTCCACGTATCACGCCGGGATTCAGGCAAAAGAAACAACCGCGCAGCTCGTTCGCTAATGGAGGAAAACATGCTTGACCTGGATGCCATCAAGGCCGAACTTGAAGAAAAATTGAAAGAGTTGCAGGATCGGGCAACGGAAATTGAGAATTCACTCAGTTCGCCGAAAAACGCCGATTCTGAAGAGCGCGCTGTCGAGTTAGAAAACGACCAAACGATTACCGCCATTGGTGCGATGACCGATGCGGAGATTCGTGACATCAAGATTGCGATCAGCCGGATTGAGTCGGGTGATTACTCTACGTGCGCAGAGTGCGGAAAACATATCGCCAAAGAGCGACTGCTTGCACTTCCGTGGACCAGCAAATGCGCCCGCTGTGCGTAGAGCTTTAGGGCGACGTAGGCGCAATGGCATGCCTATCGTATTCGAGATAGAAAAGCGGAGCTGGTTCAAGTCGACGTGGGAGCATCGAATGGTCTTGAGACCGAGATTCTGAAAGGACTAGGCGAAGGGGATCGCTTAGTTCTTTACCCTACGGAACAGATCCTCGCTGGAGTACGAGTTCTTTCGAATAGGGAAGGTTCATATCGAAAGTCGGTCGCATCGTGTTAATCGACATGGAGTGGCTCAATCATAACGGATTTTGTAATTGCCATCGTCCGGACGAATTCGCTCGCGGGTTACATTGTTCCTTCTAATAGCGTTCGCTCCAGTTCAAGCACTTGAAGCGTGGTCCGCAATACAGAGTCAGCTGTAAGTGACATGCTGTCAATCCCTTGCCGAACCAAAAACTCTGCAAACTCAGGATAGTCGCTTGGAGCTTGGCCACAGATACCTATCTTGCGTCCTTTTTCATGAGCGATTTGGATGACCGAAGTGATCATCCTCTTGACTGCTAGATTTCTTTCGTCGAATACATGAGCCACAATTTCGGAATCCCGATCGACCCCAAGAATCAATTGGGTTAGATCGTTGGAACCAATGGAAAAGCCATCGAATATTTCAGAGAATTGATCGGCTAGATGGTCGCGTCTAGTTGGTTGTATTCGAGCAATGCCTTCGGGTGGACCTTGACATAGGTCGAAATGATGAATTCCTGGCGTGCTAAACCTACACCGTCGCATGGCAACGCAGATAATGCGAAAGCTTCCTCGGGAGTTCCCACGTTCATCATGATCTTGGTTCGAGGCCGCGCGATGCCGGTGAAGTCAATCTTTTCAATCGTGAACGGAATCTCGCCATCGTATCATAACCAATCGCGGCGGACGTACTTGTCATGCTGCCATCGTCAGCCGCGAGTTGGGGTTACCTGCGATTGACGGTACTCAAACCGCCACCGAGATTCTCCGTGACGGTCGCATGGTAACGATATGCTGTGCGGACGGTGATACAGGTGTCGTATACCAGCGGCTCGTTTCATGATTGGCTCCCAGTCTGGGTCCGTTTTGTCGGCAACCAAAATTTCACCATCTTGAAACAGCTTCATTTCACTAACATCACGAATCAAACGGGTTCGCCCCGAGCTGATCTTGTCACCTATTGAACGTCCCGTCAAAAGCTGTCTTTCTCGACTGCTCAAGTGATACCGTTGGATTGTCAGGCTAGATTTTTGCGATTGCACCGTTTCGGGCCGGGCCTGAACGATGAACAGCTGGCCAGTGAGCCCATCTTTCGCCCATTCCATATCCATCGGGCAATCAGAACCACGCCTGTTGCTGTAGTGATCTTCGATTTCACAGGCCCATTGGGCCAACTGCAATATGTCCTCATCGCATAGTGCGAATCGGAATGCTTGATCCAACGGGACTGGAACATTCTTTGTCATCTTGCTGCCTCCGATATCATAGATCAGCTTCATCGCTTTGGAGCCAAGCGATTTCCTTAGAATTGGACGGAAGCCCTCTCGAAGTGTTGGTTTAAAGACGTAGTATTCGTCTGGGTTGACCGACCCCTGCACCACGTTTTCCCCCAAGCCATATGCGGCATTGATCAGCACGACATTGCGAAAACCCGTTTCGGTGTCGATCGAGAACATGACGCCCGATGTCGCCAGATCGGAGCGAACCATTTGCTGGACGCCAATCGACAAAGCTACCTTCATATGGTCATAGCCATGTTGCGCTCGATACGAAATCGCGCGGTCAGTGAATAGCGAAGCAAAGCAACAGCGACAGGCATTGAGCAAGGACGCTTGCCCACGAACGTTGAGGTAAGTTTCCTGTTGCCCAGCAAAACTCGCATCGGGCAGATCTTCTGCAGTCGCACTGCTCCGGACGGCAACATCCGCTGTCTGACCACGTTCGCGGCACAGTTGTTGATAAGCTTCGAGGATGGCTTGAGACAACTCATCGGAAAGTGAGGCGTTAAGTATCAATTGCCGGATCTGCTCCGCCCCAGAATGAAGGCTCTCAACATCTTCGACTCTAATCTCGCTTAAGATTCTCGAGATCTTTTGGCTGAGACCGCTTTCCGCAAGGAATCTCATATACGCCGTGGCGGTAGTTGCGAATCCATTGGGAATTCGAACGCCGCGCGGTGTCAGCTCACGGTACATTTCCCCTAGTGAAGCGTTCTTACCCCCAACAACGCTGACGTCATTCATGCTGATTTGATCGAACCAGCGGACGTAATCGTTTTCTGGCCGAGCTGGATGTATAATGTTTAGATCACGAACGACAGCAGACATTTTGGATTAACTCCCAATTCGACCTTTCCAAGGGAACCGACGTCGCCAGCCCGACTGACGATTGCTTAATGGTCTTGCCTACCAAAGACCTGCCGAATCTCGGAACAGGAAATGCTCCAACAATTCCGATGCTTAGTTTTCGACCGGTAGGCTAGCTAACATCCTGTCCTAATTTTTGGCGGACCGCACTACGAACTGGAGCCTTGATTTTGCAACAGGAATACCTAACTATCGATGGGAATGAAGCGGTCGCGAGGATCGCCTATGCATTGAACGAAGTCATCGCAATCTACCCCATTACACCTGCAACACCGATGGGTGAGATGGCTGACGAATGGGCTTCACAAGGCAAGCTCAATCTATTCGGCGGCGTCCCCCAGGTCGTCGAAATGCAGAGCGAGGGTGGTGCAGCAGGAGCGTTGCACGGTGCTTTGCAGGGTTGGTGCCTTGGCAACCACCTTCACTGCATCGCAGGGACTACTTCTGATGATTCCCAATATGTTCAAAATCGCTGGAGAACTGACGCCAACCGTCATCCACGTCGCAGCCCGCACTGTTGCAACACATGCGTTGTCAATTTTTTGCGACCACAGCGACGTGATGGCGGTTCGCAGTACGGGTTTTGCGATGCTGGTTTCTGCAACTGTCCAGGAAGCGCGCGACATGGCTGTGATTGCTCACGCGGCCGTATTGCCGTCGCTATTTGAAGAACAAATCCAGCATGTGGAACTGGAGCTTGCACGTTTGCATGACAGTCAAATCGATATGGCAGCCGAATCACTGTCGTACTTTCCGGAGCTGGATACCTATAACTCAGGCCCCGACAAGTATTTGGAACTTATCCGAAGCGCCAAAAAAGCAATAAACATCCCGATCATCGCCAGCCTTAACGGTTCATCAAGCGGCGGCTGGCTCCACTATGCCCACTTGATGGAACAGGCGGGCGCGGATGCACTGGAATTAAACATTTACACGATTCCCATTGAATCATTGCAGAGCTCGGAGGATGTGGAATCGACGTACTGCGGTCTGGTTGCTGCCTTGAAGCAGGAACTGACAATTCCATTAGCTGTGAAAATCGGCCCCTACTTCAGCTCGATACCTTCGCTTGCGAAAGCATTGATTCGCGCGGGAGCGGATGGGCTGGTGCTCTTCAATCGCTACTTAGCACCCGACATCGACTTGACCACTTTGGAATTCAAGCCTGCATTGGAGTTGAGTCAGCCCGCAGAACTTCGTTTAGCCTTGCGTTGGATCGCTATACTTCGAGATCAAATCACTGCTTCTCTCGCTGCCACCGGTGGGGTGCACCAAGTCGAAGACGTGGTTAAAGCGTTGATGGTCGGAGCCGATGTCACGATGCTCGCATCCAGTCTCCTTCAACGAGGGATTGGCCACCTTCGAAACCTCAAATCGGAACTCCTTTCATGGCTCGAAACGCACGAGTACCAATCGGTGCAACAGCTTCAAGGAAGCATGAGCTTCAAAAACTGTATCAACCCAGAGGGCTTACTGAGAGCTAACTACATGCGGGCTCTAACGTCCTACACGAAAGACATCTGATTTATCATGCTCGGCCAGGAATCGGGCCGTGCGCGATTTCTTGCATTCAGCGATTTCTTCAGGTTCCCCTCCGCCTGCGAAAAGATACGCTTTATGCGAGAGATTCTTCGTAAGTAGGTAGCGTTCAGCCAGAAGGTCGAAAAAAAGATTTAAAAAAAGAAGGACTTGTCACGCAACGATTTGAAGATTGTTGCGATAACATGAACGACGACTCGTGTTTCTTCCAATCCGTCTTTCACCCTTCATTTAAGAGAGCTATCATGACACTCAGGTCTCCCCGATTTGCACGAAACGAACAACTTCAGAGAGCATCGACCAATAGTCCACCCCTCCGTGCTGGAGCGACGGGGGAAGGCGTCCGACTCGTACAACAAGCGTTGATTGAACTTGGTTTCCCAATGCCGATCAGTATCAGGCGATTTGGAAGTCCTGATGGGATTTACGGCAGCGAAACGCAGGATGTAATTCGATCCTTTCAAAATCGGGAGAGAATAAGTCCAGATGGATCTGCCGGTCATGACACAATGGCAAGACTAGATGATCTATTCCCAAATCCGGGCGATCCACTCCCACCGCTACCAAGTATTGCATACACGCACCGTGTCAAACTTCATTTTAGATCGATTGCTACGCCTGTGGTCTCGGAGTTTGATGCTTTACGGAATGCTCAGCGAGTATACCGTCAATACGGAATCGATTTCTCATTCACATCGGGTATGAGTTTAGGAATTCCGTCGGATCAGGCCGTTATCCTGAACAATGTGGATACGGGAACCTGCACAATGAATCAAGCTCAAACAGGGGAGCAGGATCTGCTCTTCGGCCTTGGATCTTTACAGGGGGTCGGACCGAACGACATTAGTGTTTTCTACGTCAACCGCGCTGCAAAAACCGACGGCACTGCACTGGCTGGGTGTGCCGCTTCAGCAGGAGTGCATAAAGCTGTTGTCGTGGCGGCGGCGGGTTCGCGATGGACCCTTGGGCATGAGGTTGGACACGTACTTTTAGGGGACTTTCGTCCGACGCATTCTACTAACCCAAATAATTTGATGTTTGCCCCAACGTCCGGCATAAATGCGAACCCACCGATACTTACACCTGAACAAGTGGCTGCAATCAAATCTAGTCGTCATTGCCAGACGATCTAGCCTGACTTCCCCAACGGGCTAGATCGTCGCCTGGGCCTAAACAAATTGTTTTGGCATACACAACAACGGCCGGGGGAATCTACGTCATAGATACTCGGCCAGGAATCGGCCCGTGTGCGATTTCTTGCATTCAGCGATTTCTTCCGGTGTCCCGCTGGCGATCAATTCGCCACCCTTATGTCCACCCTCAGGGCCGAGATCGATCACGTGGTCAGCTGTCTTGATTACGTCGAGATTGTGTTCGATGACGACGACGGAATGGCCGTTGTCAACCAATCGATTCAAACTCAACAATAACCGATCGATGTCAGCAAAATGAAGACCCGTCGTCGGTTCATCCAGAATGTAGAGGTTGTGTTTGCCTCGCTTCAGCTTTCCGAGTTCTGCGGCCAGTTTGACTCGTTGAGCTTCGCCACCCGACAGGATCGTAGAGGGATGCCCCAGTTTTAAGTATCCTAGTCCAAGTTCGTTTAAGACGCTGATCTTGCGAGCAATAGTGGCTTGATCCGCAAAGAACTCGACCCCGTCTTCGATCGACAGTTCCAAGACGTCCGCGATGCTTTTGCCATTGTATTTTACGTCAAGCGTTTCTTGGAGATAGCGAGCCCCTTTGCAAGTAGGACACATAACTTCGACATCCGGCATGAACGAAAGCTGAGTCGTAATCGAGCCCTCGCCTTGGCATTCCTCACAACGTCCCCCTTTGACGTTGAAACTAAAAGTCGACGAAGTGAACCCAAATCGTTTTGCCTCTTCCGTCTCGGCAAAGAGCTGGCGAATCGCGTCATAGATGCCGATGTACGTTGCTGGATTGGACCGCGACGATCGACCGATCGGTGATTGATCGATGTCTATCACATCGCTGACGTGTTCGTGGCCGAGTAGCTCGTCGTGAGCCCCCGCCAACACACGGCTGTCGTGGAGCAGCGAGACAAGTTTTTTTCGCACAATTTCATGTATTAAGGAGCTTTTTCCTGACCCAGATGCTCCTGTCACGCAAACGAATTGTACCAACGGTATCTCGACGTCGATATTCTTGAGGTTGTTGTGCCGCGCACCTCGAATCCACAAAACTTTCCCTCCAGACTTTCTTCGCGGATTTGGAATCTTGATGTTCTGTTTGCCGCTCAAATACTGTCCGGTCAGCGAAAGCGGGCTTTTGAGAATCTTAGGTAACGATCCTTGTGCGACAACCGTTCCTCCATGAACGCCCGGTCCTGGCCCAATCTCGATTACATAGTCCGCCGAACGAATCGTATCTGCATCGTGTTCAACGACGATGACGGTATTTCCAAGATCTCGCAGCCTCTTTAATGTCTCGATCATTTTGACATTGTCTTTCGGATGCAGGCCGATGCTTGGCTCGTCGAGCACATACAACATGCCCATCAAGCCCGAACCGATTTGGGATGAGAGCCTTATTCTTTGCGATTCGCCTCCGGAAAGTGTCGATGATCCGCGATTAAGACTAAGGTAGTCGAGTCCAATAGAAATCAGCAGCTCCAAGCGACACGTGACTTCTTTGAGAATGGTATCGGCCACAGCGCGTTGCTTGTCATTTGGGATAATATTGCGAAGGTAGTTTACCAATTCGGCTAAATGCATCTCGCCGACTTCATAAATGCTTTTGCTGGCCACTGTCACTAAGCGACGCGCTCGCTTCAGCCTTGCTCCACCGCATTCAGGACAAGCGTATTCGACCATTACTTTTTTCAGGTATTCGTCCATTCCAGCATTCGAGGTGCCTTGGCGCCTGGTGGCAGCAGAACTTCGAATAGCTCGCCTTTGGTACCATAGAGCAAAATCTCGACGTGCTCGGCCTTCAGATCCTCAAACGGCATGTCAAGGCTGAAGTCGAAGTGCGAGGCAAGACTGAACATGGTTCGTCCTCCCCAACTATCGCGACTGTTGCTAAACGCAGCCGTGACGAATGCACCGTCGTTAAGTGAACGCTTAGGGTCAGGAACGAGAAGTCTGGGATAGACACGCATCGCCGTCCCAATCCCGGCGCAGGTGGGGCATGCACCGGATGGATCATTGAAAGTGAATTGCGTTTGATTCATGACGCCGGCCACGAGCCGATGATTGGAACACCCAAAACCCTCGTAAAAACTCTTGAGCTTGGGCGTAAGTCTTGCCGGCTTAGTGATATGAAAACCAAGCATCCCATCCCCTAACTTCAAGCCATGCTCGAGAGACGTTACAACCTGATGATCGATCCCCGGTCCGATTACAAACGAGTCAATGATGGCTTCGACCGTGTGCTCCTCCTCTTCGTCGAGTTCGATGTTATCGCCCAAGTCGCGAAGTGTGCCATCGATTCTTGCTCTTCGATATCCGTTGACTCGGATCTGTTCAAAGAGGTACTGGAAGTCCTCTCCATATATTTTGTGGACGGGCGTGCGCACCTCGACCTCGGTCCCGAGCGGTAAGGATAGTAGGTGCTCCATCATTTGGTGCGTGGAGCGTATTTCGATGGGCTTTTCACACATCGGACAGTGCGGCGTACCCATGGTGGCGAACAGCATCCGCAAATAGTCGGATATATCAGTCATCGTGCCGACGGTCGAACGAGGGTTGGAACCAGTCGTTTTTTGATCGATGGAAACGACGGGCGAAAGGCCATTGACAAAGTCCACGTCCGGTTTCTTAAGTTGGCCAATGAACCGCTTGGCGAAGGTCGACATGGACGCAAGTAGTTTTCGTTGGCCTTCGGCATAGATCGTATCAAATGCGAGTGACGACTTACCTGAACCGCTAACTCCGGTAACAACAATCAATTTGTCACGCGGCAATTCTAAGCAAACGTTCTTAAGATTGTTTTCGCGAGCACCCTGAACTTCGATAGTCGTGCGCATCGTCTAACTATCCAAAAAGTAGGCTGGTTCTTCGACGGGTTCGTGGCTGCGGTTGGTAAGCTTGAATGGAGAAGAAAGCTTCTGAAGACGGCCCTTGCGTTCCAGCCATTCACATGCAGATTCGAGATGCCATGGAAAGATCGCTGAGAATGCGAAATTGTCGCTGATTTCGGAAAGAGGAACCGACCTGTTCTCCTTCTTTAAGAAACTCAAAAGGGGCTTGAGGTGCATTTGGTAGTGTCTGTCCAGATAAGCGTCAATTTCTTCTAAAGCCGATTCTAATGTCTGGCGGTTCATTCGATTCGCCAGCACATCCAGATAAATGATTTGAAATAGTCTGGGATTCACTTCGATGGCTTTGTAGATGACGTCCTGTTCCCACACTTGGCCAATTCGAATAATCTCGGTACAAACCACGCTATGCGCCGCTTCTAGAATTGTCTGAAAAGCCATTTCGAGATCGTTTTTAAGTTCCAATCGTTTTTGTGCTTGGCGATGAGCATGTATGCTCCAAGTCGTAAACGTCAGGAGTTCGCGTTCCTGGTCTTTCGTAGCGACGTTGTTAGCCAACTCGAACCAACTATCGATGGATGGATCGTTGCTGTAAACGAGCTTTCGCTGGGCGAAGAAATTGCATGAGAAAGCGGTCCGCGACGATCCCTCAACCATCATTTTGAAGCGGCTGCGTGGAATAACCTGAGCGTGGATGTTGATACCATCCTCGACCAACGTTCGATAGATGCGCTCATCGTTTCCATCGCTCCGCAAGCGGCGGCTAACACCATCTGCCTCGATAATCCACAAGCTGATGGACTCTCGACGCCATACTGTTTCTTTGGACAGGCTTCCCACAAGGACGATAGCCAAGACGTAACGGTCTTCCGACACTCTCTCAATCAAATGATTCAACGCTTTTTCGAAGCGATCAACTTGCTCTTCATCAGACAAATTTTTCAAGGAAACTCCTTAATGGCGAAACGTTTAGACAAACGAGAATCTAATTCAAATTATAGTCTGACGATGCAAGCAGGTTCGTTTGCTCTAGGTTACAAGCAGTTTCCTTCCCTGAAATTTCCGAGCGAAAATGAATTTTCGCACGCCAAACCAAATGGTGTGAATGGTAAAAAAATTAGTCTGGCTTGGTTGAATTCCCGTTTCCGGTGCTGTATGTTGGCAAGTAGATCCACTTCTTGAATTACAGCTCCTCTCTTCGGCCTGATTAAAGAACATCCGTTTGCGAGACGTAGCATGCCCGATGTGTGCCCCGTTTTGCTAGTGGTTTTTTACTTGTGTTTTTCGAATAGGAGTTAGCTGAAATGAACAAGCGAATTCGTCTTGCGTTTACGTTAGTTGAGTTGTTGGTGGTCATCGCGATCATCGGGATTCTCGTAGGATTGCTGCTTCCAGCGGTACAGGCTGCGCGCGAAGCTGCGCGTCGGATGCAATGCAGCAACAATTTAAAACAGTATGGACTGGCGGTTCATAACTATCATGGAACCTACAGTACATTTCCATTGGGTGCCACGGGTTCAAACGGTAGTTTTATTCCACGCCTAACATGGCAGGTCCGAGTGTTGCCATTCATGGAACAAGGAACCGTTTTTGACAAGCTCGATTTTTCAGTCGATCAACGGCGTTTACAAATCATTCCGGGCAAGATCCTATGGGAGATTTCGCCAACGTATACCCGTTGTCCGTCCGACGGCTATCCAACTGTTTTGAATCCGGGCACGGCAAATGCACGAGCGCACGCCAATTACGGTGGATCACTGGGTTCACAGAAAGTCGATGGAATCAACCTTTCCCTGTGTCATCCATTCACCGCCTTTGAGCAAGTTCTACCCGGAGGCAACGCAAGGTTTGGCCAGACTAGCAACAAATCACAAGTCTCGGGAATTTTCTCCTTTGGCAATTCGATTATCAAGATTGGCGATGTGACGGACGGGACATCGAATACTTTGCTCGTTGGCGAAGTCTTGCCGTCCTGTCAATGGATCAATGCGGGAGACACACAAGCCGGTACTTGGATCAATAGCTGGGGGAATTTGTTTAGCATTGGCGGAGGTGCCTCGACGATTACTCCGATGAACGAGATGACCACGTGCATTGGGTCGAAAAAGATTCGCGACCCGGCTTGCAATCCAGCCTCGGGCGATACGATGCAGTACGCCTACGGATTCAAATCGTTGCATACGGGCGGTGCTCAATTCACGCTCGCCGACGGCTCGGTGCGATTTATTAGTGCATCTATCGATCATGTTATGTACCAATCTCTTGGTGCTCGCTCCGACGGGAATGTTTTGGGCGATTTCTAGATTCCTTTCTTCTGATTGAATAGAAGACGAGCAGCTCCATAAAACGAAAGGTGTAGGAATGGAAGCGAACTGTCAGATTGATCTTTGTGGCGTCGATCGCAACATGGGCCGCAAACCGTGGGCTAGCGCCCTTCGGCTAATCAGCCGCAACGCGCTAGCGTCCGGTTCAGCCCGACTTATGATCGACGCCGATCTTTGTAGAGCGCGCGGCCCTGTATGCCGCGGCCAGAATTTGATTGTGCTAAGCGTTGCCTTGTGCATGCCGCTTGGATTGATTGGTTGCGGCGGTCCAAAGCTAGTGGAGGCAGGCGGCACATTGAAGTTCAACAATCAATCGATCGGGGGTGCAGATGTAGTATTCGTGCCGGATGAGGGCGGTTCGCCAGTCATAGGTCGAACAGACGAACAAGGCAGGTTTTCGCTTTCGACGGACGGAAAATTAGGTGCTCTACCTGGACCATACAAAATTGCGATCACAGCCGTCCGGCAAAAGAGAGCTGTTAAGGAATCGGAAGCCGTAGGGATGACTGACTCGCAAATCGCCGCCAATCACGAGTCGATGATTCCGAAGAAATACAATAATACTATTTTGAGTGGACTAACAGGCAAAGTTTCCGAAGATCGCGCTGCCAATGTTTTTTCGCTCGATCTCAAGTGAGTTCAGCTTCATCGAGGCCCTGTGATGGTTTGCGAATAGGCCAACTTTCCAGTCCGCCCGTCGAAGTATTGCAAAATTACTTGGGGATTGGGAAAAGCGACCAAACGTGTGCCACCTAGTTTCGGTGGCATATTGAACGCGTTGTTGACTTGTACGACACAGTAATAAGGATAACAACGATCGAGCCGCGGAATATCGGGAAGAATATAGCTGCTCCAGTGAATGTCACATGGCCTCGGACCAGACTGAAACTTGCCTGTGATGGGGCGATCAGCTTCGTCAAGTTTTGGGACATGGTTGACCGAGTTGTGTGGACCACAGCAAAATTCCCAAACTCGATCGGTCACCTTGATTGCGAAACTATTGTGTAGGTCGCCTGTCATCACCATGACTGGCTTGTTCAACGAGTTCCAAAAATCGATCAGTTTTTCACGTTCATCTAAGAACGCGACCCAAGCTTCTTCCTTGTTTGCCGCATCGAATTCGAATCCGCCAGCACCACTGTGCGGGATCATCATCGGTACACTTGAAACCACAAAGAAGAAATCGGCGTCCGATGCCTTCATGCTGGCAATCAACCACTCCCTCTGCCTGTCACCGAGCATCGTCAGTCCTGGCTGTGACGGATTCTTCATGTCATGCATCTGGCGATGACTGCGAGTGTCCAGCAAGAAGATTTCGCAATTTGACACTCGAAACTTGCCATAGCTCTGACGTCCGATCGAATACGCCGACCGCTTCGTCGCCGCAGCTGGCATATGCAGCCGCAAGGTCGTTGCATTTATCACCTCGCGAATGTCGTAAACAAATGAATTCGGATCACCGGCCTGTGAATCAAGTGCAATCTCGTTAACACCTGCCGTTGGCGTGCCCCAATGCACATGCAAATTCGACATTTCTTTGATTGGCAATTTGATAAAGTCTGCTTCATCGTCAACGAGCAAATCGCTACCGGCTGTGAGCTTTGCCGTCCCGAAATGGATTCGATGATTTGATTCAACGGGATTGGCCCACCCCAGGTAGTCGTACCAAGCTTCGGTCCCTATGTCTCGAAATACAGCTCGGCGATCACGACGGCCCGCGGAACCCGCACCCCAAATATCATTTACCAATTCGTGATCATCAAACGTAAAAAAACTCGGTACGTTGCGGTGCCATTGGGCAAGCGGTATTCCTCGCGACAGATACAATTTGTAGTTTTCCCAAACACCAACGATTGTCGGCATATCACGAACCTGCTTTGGAGCAGAAGCAAGTGTAACTCCGTTTTGCGCCAGCCATGTTTCAGGCGGCGTTGCACGGAGTTCCTCGTACAGCCAGTCGCCATTCATGATTGCGAAATCAATATTGTCTACGAGTTCGCGATTCATCGTCTGATATAGAGGCAAAGAATGGCCGATGCCATGTTCCGGGTTTTGGTTTGCGCACGAACCGAACTGAAAGCGGATGTTGAATAAGCCTTTTGGGTTGAGCTCCGGGTGGCGAGATTGGTCCGCAGTGTGCCAAGTGCGAAAAGACCCTGCCTGGCCTTGAGGCAAATTGCCGATGAATACTAGATACCAATAAGTCGTTGCTGGTTTGAGGTCCGGCAGTGTGACGTAGCCGGTGTTGTCGTCCGCCAACTCCGTAGTCTGTGCAATGGCAGAAGAATCTAGTTTTTGAGGATCGGTTCCAAATCGCACTTCAAATTTGCTAGGTCTCGTCGTTCTTGCCCAAACGGTCATCGAGGTAGCGGACGGTCGGCCAAGGATCGGTCCATGGCTCATCGTGACGACGTCGTCACCGAACGAAGGAGAATTCGATGTGACGCAAGCCGTCATCAAGAGCGCGCAAAGCGGAGCAGTAAAGATGATTCGTGTATACATATGATAAGTGTAGAGCAGGAAGTGGGCTAAATTGGGCGATGGTGCGGCAAGGAGGCTTTTTCATTGCCGTCGTCGAGATTTATTCTACTTTAACTCGTGAGCGGCGTGCGATTTGTTTAACCCGCGCAGCGGCTGGCGGACCATAAAACGCGTGAATTCATTGCGACACTCATTTCATTGGTGGCCGTGTACCGACGCCCGCGATCGAGGCTTTAGGGCCTCGATCGGTTAAACATCAATCGCGTCAATCAAATCTTAAAAACCAATAACCAAATCCGGCCTACGAAACCTCTTTGTCGCATAAATCAAGTAGAATCACGTAAACTAAGTAGTTCGCAGACAATTTCTCTTTGAAATGAATAATCGATGGCCAAAGCTGATTTGATCTATATTCAATGCGAGCGTGGACTTTTTGCTTATCATCACTATGGCATCGACATTGGCGATGGCACTGTTGTTCATCTGGCGACAGTGCCCGAAGAAGGTCCAACCGTTTGCAACCAGGAAGTTCCCATTGCAAATGGAAGTGAAATGTCCGTTCAACGCGTGAGAATCAAGGACTTCGCCAAGGGAGCACCGGTTTCAGTCGAGCAAGTGGACCAGCCTCTCTCGCCTGATGTCGTTGTCGAGAGAGCGATTGCCGCTGTGGGCAAGCGAGGTTACCACTTAGTGAATGCCAATTGCGAGCATTTTGCGAGACTGATAAAGACCGGCAAAAGTAACAGCGTTCAAGTCGATATGTACGTGAGATCGATCGTACGAACTGCGTTTTCGGGCTTTGCTAGTACGGCACGGAGACACGTGATTGCCTGTTCGTTGACGGCTGTTACTCAGTCCAAATTTTTGGTCGCGGCTGGATCGCTTCTGCCGACGGTTGTTGGCGAAACAGCTAGACAGGGTGCTTATATTGCGGCCCGCAAGTTGCAGATGACGCACGACGAAGCGGAACGGTCTAGCCGCTCGGTGGGGCATGCCGCCTGTGCAGTTGGTGGTTTTGTCGTTGGTGGACCAGTTGGCTCGGCGGGTGCACTAGCCATCTCTGTTGCTGCCGATCGACTGACGGATGCAATTCAAAAACGGTATCCTGCTCAAAACTGAAAGTCAACCGTGACAGCTTCATTGACAGGCAGGTAGCGGTAGTAGACCTCAAGGGTTAGACAAGCCATCGTAGTAACGTAGAGTCGTCCTCCGGTGTGATTGGCAATCTTAGTTAATGGATTGCCATCATTGACTTGAAACCACCAACTGCCAGCCATATGACCATTTTTTTCTTGTGTGCTAATCAAATAATCTCGTATCACGTTATTCCAGTCCTTCCATTGTTTGCCACCGTGTTGGAAGAGAACTTGTGTGGCGTAGTAATCGTAATAAACATCCGCAGGGGACGGACCTTCTTTGGCTAAATAGTCAATCGCTCGTATTATTGTCGGGTCGGTTCTGGGACGTCCGCGAAAAATTCGCATCAACGTACCTATGGCAGTCATGCTGGTCGTTGGCTTATTTCCAACATTGTAAACGAACATAAACTCGCCCTTCGAGTGATTATTTAAGAACAGATCGACGAGGCGAATGGTTTCGGCATTGACGTTAAGCTTTGCGGCAAATGCACTCTTCAATGCCAACACTTGCCAGCCGACGATCGAGAGGTCACCGGGTATTTTGGGATGGTAGCCCCAGCCGCCGTCTTTGTATTGAGCATAAATGATTTGATTGACGGCGGCTTGGCAGGATTCGGTAAGGCTGGCGTCGCCGGTCATTTGAAGCGCCTCGCAAATGGCCAAAGTAGCTATCCCGTGCTCGTACATTTCAGATTTTGCAACGGACGTGAGCCAAGTACCTCTGCCGCTTTGAATTCTCAGATTTTGAATGAGAAAGTAAATGCCGCGACTAACTTGATCACTGTACTCACCTGTGTGCATCGTATGGCCTGCCCCCATAAAGCAAAGTAGTGCTAGGCCTGTCGCGGCGATTTCGTGCGGGTCTTTTTCTGTTCCTCCGTGGTCGCACTCGCCTTGACACGGTCCATCTTCGAAACGGACGGTCCACGAGCCATTATTGGATTGATGCCTTGCCAAGTAAGCAAGTGCGGCCTCGACTGCGGCTTCGCTCGCTGGGGTTGCACCGTTTCGTTCGCCGATCACGGCGCGGTTCTTGGGATTCCGCCCCTCTAGCGACGAGCTTACGAAAGCGGTCCCCGTTACACTTCCATTCGTACCGGACAGTCGAATCGAATCGGACAACGTTTCCGGTCTTTGCGTAAGATTACCTGCCACGATTTCGATCATTGGTTGGGCATCTGACGCAATAATCGAGCTGCTAATCTCCTGCGGTCCAAGGCCGGATCGGCTTGCTTCGTCGTCCTGTGCGTCGAGTACAACTGATTCGAGAGAAAGCGCGTCCTCTGCAGATAAGCCCGAATCAATCGAAAGCCGACGCCCAGTTACCGTCCCTGCGAACGTCCAAATGGCCATGATCAGCAACAACATTATGTGGATGGCAAAACTACTGAGTCCGGCTATCCATGGATTTTTGGACTTCGAATCGTTCACGAATGGCTCGCTGAAAGGCGAAAATCGTTGCCTAAACTTACTTCTATTCTAGTTACAAAGACTTCGCAGCCAAAACCAAATCAGCAGGTTCTTGCTAAAGATCCTCCCTGCAAAAGGATCTTTAACAAGATCCACTACGGCTGATCATAAATCGCCGGCGAATAATCCGGGCTAGTGGTCTGGGACAGCTAAAGATTAGGGTAGTGGACGAGGCAACGAGTCCCGAATGCGACGCAAATCGCAGGGACTCGTAGC
>JAYTVL010000127.1:0-27601 GCA_043744075.1 Pirellula sp.
CTCAAAAACCAAAGGTTTTTGAACTGCGGACGTCACACGGAGTGTGACGGGTACTTTCTTCGGATTCAAAAAAATCACAGCCCCTCAGAGCGAAAGCGATGGGCGTGGGAAGCTTGGTAAATGAAACTGCCGATTCACACGCCCTTCGTTCCTCAGAGCGTGCCACACATGGTAAGTTTCTCTCTCACGCTCGCCTTAAATCCCTTTCGAAGGTCCCCATGGCTCTAAGTTGCGTAGCTTTTTAATTTGCAGTTCGCGATAGAGGTCTGGCAAGTCCAACTTCTTCAAGACGTCCGGTAGCAACATGGCAAACGGCCAGTGGTATTCTTCTGCCTCGGCCAACTCCGCAAACGAGCCAAGTGCGTTCTTAAGCGTAATTTGTGTAACGCTTTCGCTAAGAATCGCGGCAAGCGCAGCTGGAAGCGCCCCCCAACCCTTGCCAGCAAGATGGATCTCACTATGGCCCTGATCAACAAGCCAGGTGATGACTCGCAGTACATCGAAGGTACGTTGCCCCAAGTAAGGTTTGTCCAACATCAGACCATGAGCTGCCAGAAAATAGTCACTGCCATAAGGGGTTAGAAAAGTATTGGCTCCACAAATATCAGGCTGGGATTCACCGATTCCACGGACATCGCATGCATAGAAAGCTGCATCGGGTTCGGCTTTGCGCAATTCTTCGACCAGAGGTTCATCGCGCATCTCAGCGTCGGCGGACAAATGCGACACATATAGTAATACCCGACTCTGACCTCGCGGCGGACGCGACATGAGCTGCTCGTCAAACAGACGGGTAACCAGCGATTGGATACCAGGTTCGGTTTCAACTGCGTAGGTACAGTATCCTTTGGTTGGATACTTCCTGCCGCCAATTCCACGGAGAATGCGGTAATCGGGAGTATCCTGAATGTCCGTTGGCATTTTGAGCAAATCCGTCGCGGCTTTCTTCAAATCATTGCCTCTGATCTTGGGTCGTGACTTCTCTAGTGCTTGGGAGATTTCTCGAGTATAGGAGAAAAGAGTTCGCTGCTTCAAATCGCTGATCGTTCCACGCGGTGTGCACCAGAGAGTCTCCTCTTGTTCTATGACAAGCGGCGGTTCTGATTGAGCGCTAGAAACGCCGGTTTGTTTATTAAAAAACTTGTACATGGCTTCGCGGTTTTCTTGAGAATAACCATGATAGGTGGGACCGACATGAAGTTCGATGTTTTCAGGCTTGCCGAGAAGCGTATAGAGTTTCTTGAGACGATCGAAGGCTTCGGTAGCGCCTCGGACGTCAAAGTAGTCACGTTCTTTGGCAAGAATAACAATCGGCTTGGGTGCAAGCGCTGCCAGAAAATCGGAATGGTCGAGTCCCAACGATAGAGCTAGTGGCGGGCATTGTTCGGTGTCTGCGGGCAATTCGTTTTCAGCGTTACGTCGAAACGTCGTTACGAAGCAAGCTGGTGCGGCCATGGTCCAACGTTGCTCAACACCGCAAAGCCATGTGGTTTGAGTACCGCCCCCAGAGTTGCCGGTAACGCCAACGTGTTTTGGATCAACTTCATCGCGAGTAAGTAGGTAATCGAGTGCTCGGACGCCGTCCCACGCGAACCAAGCACCTAAGAACTCGCCGATGAGCACTTGCTGGTTGCCCATCTGAATATGTTCACCTACTCCTCCTCTGTAGCGGGATTTTAGATCTGAAGTCAAATACTGAAATCGTTCTCCCTGACCGACCGGATCGAAGAGCAATACGACATAACCCATCCGCGTCAGCCCTTGAGCAAACGACTGGTATGAGTCGATTGCTTTGCCGTTGAGTGAATGGCCACATGTCCCAACAACGCCGGGCATGGGGAATTTGCGTCCTTTGGGGACATACAGATTCGCGGTTACGAAATACCCTGGGCGGCTTTCGAAAATCACGTTTTCAATGCGATACGTATCCCGTTCGATGATTCGCGTGGTACGAGCGTTGAGTGGCGTCTTTTCAGGTATCGGGCCGAAGCATTGCCTTATACGGTCTTGGCACGATTTCACGTAGGCCATTGCGTCCTCTTTGGTACGCACTGCGTCACGCATGGCGTTACCATGTTTTTCTGCATTGCGCACTTGCTCAACCAACCATTCCTGCATCATGCGAGGAAACCGGTTGAGAGGTTCAAATTCGGAAGCGGAAGGCGAATTCAAAAACTCAGCCGCGCTAAATGCAGTTAAAAATCGCCATGGCAAAATCGGCAGTCCCAAGACACCCAATGCTGACGCCAAGCCGAAGTCCCGACGATTGCTATTTAGAATGGCCATGATAAATGAGCCTCTGATTTACTTTAGGACCGTTCGAGAAACAACTGTCGTAGCTGGACTCGCAAGAGTTCAGGATTGGCTGCGTTTGCACCGAAGTCCTGCGACACCGGCTACGAAAACAGGACACTTATTGGTCGAACGATCCTACACGAAAGGGACGTTGAATCGCTATCATTAGTTTTATACGTCACCGTTATGTTTCCGCAAGGACTGGCCGCTACCTTCAAAAGAAACTTACTTGCGGTATACTTTGAGTTATCCGTTTTTGGACAGGATTCAATTCTCCAAACATTCAAGCGTTGACAAGCGTTTTGGAGAGAATCTCCGTATGAAATTCCTCCCTACTTACAGTCGATATTCACCATGGTTGTTGCTACTAATTCTTCTAAAGATGGAAAAGTCACCACTCAAGTCTTTTTCGATATCTCGATTGATGGCAAAGATGCCGGAAGGATCGTAATGGGGCTATTCGGTGATGACGTCCCAAAAACGGTTGAAAACTTCCGTTGTCTCTGTACTGGAGAAAAAGGAAAGGGTGCCTCGGGCAAACCGTTACACTTCAAAGAAAGCACTTTCCATCGCGTGATTCCGCAATTTATGTTGCAGGGTGGTGACTTTACACGAGGAAATGGGACTGGTGGAGAAAGTATTTATGGGGAGAAATTCAAAGACGAGGCGTTTATGTTCCGACACGACATGCCAGGATTGTTGAGCATGGCCAATGCCGGTCCAAACACGAACGGATCCCAATTCTTCATTACCACCGTTCCAACGGATTGGTTGGACGGCAAGCATGTTGTCTTTGGTAGGGTAGTGGAGGGAATGGATGTGGTCGCGAAAATCGAAGGTTTTGGAAGCAGAGGCGGAGCAACTACGAAAGTCGTCCGAATCAAAGACTGTGGTGAACTGAGCCTGCAGTCGGCCACGGGCGGAGCTAGGGCTACTTCTTAGCTTCTATTACACTGGCCTTTATGATTTTGACAATCTCTTTCGGAAGGCTTGGCTCACCTCTTGGATCCGCGGAAACAGGTACCAACTTGATTACATCGACAACCTCTTTTCCTTCGATCACTTTCCCAAAGACACAGTATCCAACACCATCACCACAAAACTTTTTGTCGAGTGATTTGGCATTGTCTTTGGTGTTGATGAAGAACTGGCTTGAGGCACTATCGGGCGCTTGCGAGCGTGCCATGGCAATCGTGTAATTAGCGTTCGAGAGCCCATTCGAGGATTCGTTCTTGATGTTGGCTCGCTGCCCATTTTTTGGATCGTTCAAGGCCGCCGTTTTTTGATCGACAAATCCGCCGGTCTGGATCATGAAGTCAGCCATAATGCGGTGAAAGATTACCCCCTCGTAATATCCGTCTTTGACGTACTTTACAAAATTATTAACCGTAATCGGAGCCAACTCTTTGTCCAGTTCAAGTTTTATGTCGCCTTTGCTGGTCTTGAGCAGCACGATGACGGTTTCGGCTCCCTGCAACGGTGTCATGAAAAACGAAAATGCCATAACTAGAATCAATAAACACTTGTTGGAAATAGTCATAACTCAGCAATCCCAAGACCGGTATAGGAAACGAAAGTGTTGCGTGGCAATTGGTTTCTGCGCACTCCTGTTCAAATTGTAAGCCTTCTGAGTGATTTGGGAATCCCGTTGCGCGAAAAGACAAGCCTGGAGCACCTTGTTTCGGCACGTAAAATGCATCACATTTAGCATTCAACGTTTTGACTGCCATCGCACATCAAAAAGGGAATAAGGATGCTTTATCTAGTCTTTGTGGTTCCTACCATGCTGCTCGCACTCGGTGCGCAGTGGATGATTCGCTCTGCTTATCAGAGAACTAGCCAGATTCCGGCCAGAATGAACGGTGCGATGGCAGCTCGCCGAATTCTCGATGCGAATGGGCTTCAGAATATTCCAATCGAACAAGCCCAAGGGCACCTTTCCGATCACTATGACCCGTCCGCAAAAGTGGTTCGACTGAGCCCCGACGTCTACCAAGGTTATTCTTTGGCATCGGTAGGAATCGCTGCTCACGAAGTGGGGCATGCCATGCAGGATGCCAAACACTATGCGCCGCTCGTCGTGCGAAATATAGCCGTACCATTAGCAGGATTCGGGAGTTCGCTTAGCAGCGTGTTTTTTTTCGCCGCTTTGGGATTGGGTGCCTTCGGGATGGGTAAATTGGCTGCCGGAGCGATGATCCTGTTTGTTCTCGGATTCTCGTTGACTGTCATATTTCAACTTATCAACTTGCCCGTTGAATTCAACGCAAGTTCTCGAGCCAAGACCGAGTTGGTTTCGTTGGGAATCATCAATGGTCAAGAACTTTCACAAGTGAGCAGTGTCTTGAATGCGGCCGCGATGACCTACGTGGCTGCTACTCTACAAGCCGTCGCAACTCTAGCATACTACCTTTTGGAGTTTGTGCTCTCGAGCCAAGGCAATAGGGGCAATGGGTATTGAGGTAGTTCACGAGAGTGGTCATTGGGCAATTGGTTTGTTGCGTGGCCCCAGCCTCGATCGTCTGAAACCAAGCGAAATACCTAACCCAATCGTAGCTGCGAACGACTTCGAGCGATGGAATGGGAAAGCAGTCGCGGATCCTTTTGCAATTTTTCGCGAAGGTGCTTGGTATCTTTTTTTCGAACTGATTCAGAAGGGTTCCAAAAACGCAGTCATCGGTGCATCTCGCAGCGAAGATTTGCAAAACTGGGAGCCGTTGGGAATTGTTTTAAGGCAAGAACATCACTTGTCCTATCCGTTCATATTCGAACACCATGGACAAGTTTACATGATGCCGGAGTCAAAATCGGAAAAGCGAGTCGATATATTCCGTGCAGTTGAATTCCCTTTCCAGTGGACTTTTGAAAAAACAATCCTTTGGGGGCGTTTTATGGATTGTTCCATGGTGCAACATCAGGGGCTCTATTGGATATTTGCAGGTTGGCGTTCGTATGGGCTCAAGTTGTTTTATGCCCGGCACCCGCTTGGTCCTTGGAAATCGCATTGGATGCCATGTATTCGGGGTTATTCACGTTCTTCGTCGCGTCCTGGTGGACGTCCGATTTTTCAAAACAACCAACTAATCCGTTTCTCGCAGGATTGCGAGGAATGTTACGGGCATCAATTGCGAGCTTGGAATGTGACCCGAATGAATCGACTTTGGTACTCCGAAATACCGCTCTTTCAAGAACCTATATTGTCGGGTTCCGGTCAAGGTTGGAACTCGAGGTGCATGCACCATATCGATGCGTTTCGTGTTCCGAAAGTGAATAACGGATCAAATGAGGAAGATGAATGGTTGGCATTTGTGGACGGGTGCGCTTAAGCAGGCGGCAGACTGCAATATACCAGGGGGTGGCACGCTCAGAGGCTGTGATAAAATGCGTGTGTCATCTGTGTCATCACCGGAGGGCTAGCGCCCTGCGGGGCTCGCTGGATTTCCTCGCTCACGCTTTGGGTTATTAATTTCACAGCCTCTCAGAGCGATAGCGAAGGGCGTG
This sequence comes from Pirellula sp., assembly GCA_043744075.1. Lineage (GTDB taxonomy): Bacteria > Planctomycetota > Planctomycetia > Pirellulales > Pirellulaceae > JBKCUI01. Next base: position 5,797 of record JAYTVL010000127.1, read on the forward strand.
AATTTTAGGTCCATCGGAATTGACACTTCACACGCCCTTAGTACCTCAGGGCGTGCCACCCTTCGTGCCTCTGGGCGTGCCACCTAATTCTACTCCATTTCGTAATTTGGCTTCTGCCCAATTACCTTGCCCATGTCTTCAAAAAACTCTGGATATGTTTTCTCGGTGCACTTTGGGTCCAAGATACGAACCCCAGGGACCATCAACCCGACCAACGACAGACTCATGGCCATCCGATGATCACGATACGTCCTCAAGTCCACACCGATCAGCGGCTTAGGATGAATCGTTAAGCCATCTTCGTGTTCGTCAACGACTGCCCCTAATCGCCGCAGCTCACAGGCCAAATCGCCTATCCGATCGGTTTCTTTGTGGCGATTGTGTGCAACGCCTCGGACATGCGTTGGGCCGTCTGCGAATAAAGCCACAGCGGCAAGAGTCTGAACCGTATCGCTAATCGAGTTCATGTCGACATCGATACCTCGCGACGCACGCCCCGACACAGTGATGAAATCAGGGCCGCTGGCAATTTGGCAACCCATCTTCTCAAGAACTCTTGCAAACTGAACGTCACCTTGCAAGGCATCAAAACTCAGACCGTCGATTCGCATCGTTCCGCCAGTAATGGCCGCAGCACCGAGAAAATAGCTAGCGGCAGAGGCATCCGGTTCGATTCGATAGTCACAACCTTCGTACGATCTAGGTGCGTCAACGGCGTATTCGAGACCGTGCTCTTGATGATGGATTTGCACCTCCACGCCAAAGGACTTCATGACGGCAGCGGTCATGTCAACATAGGGTTTCGAAACCAGGTCTCCGATGACACGAATAACGACTCGCGATTTGGCGTACGGTGAAGCCATCATTAGGCCACTCAAAAACTGACTCGATACATCCCCCGCAACCTTGCCTACACCGCCGCGCAGTCCATTTGCGACAATACGAACGGGTGGGCAGTTCGGATGTGTTTTGTTCAGGCTTGAGACGTTCGCACCAAGCTCTCGCAGGCCATCGATCAGGTCGCCGATAGGACGTTCCCTCATCCTTGAGACACCATCAAGAATGTATTCTCCGCGCGTAGCGGCAAGAGTCGCGGTCAAAAATCGGATCGACGTTCCGCTATTGGCAATGTGCAACTCACCTTGCGGATGAGGTGGCTGTCCATTGCATCCTGTGATTCGTATTACCTTCGCGATCTTATCCCAATGTATGGAAAGCCCCAACGCAATCCAAGCATCGATCATCACTCGGGTGTCCTCACTATCGAGAACACCAGCGAGATTTGAAGTCCCCTTGGCCATTGCCGCGCAAATCAATGCGCGGTTGGTAATACTCTTGGAACCTGGAACGGTCACTCGACCGTGCACGGGCATATTGGTCGGTTGGAATGAGACGGCGTAGGCACCCACGTCTGTCATATCTTACTTTTCAGCGATCTTCCATAGGCTTGAGACGCCGCGGACGTACATCGCGTTTCCGGAAATGGCGGGTGATCCGAGAACTGCTTCTCCAAGTTCATTCGTTGCAACCACTTTGCCCTCGTCCTCTCCCAATTCAACAACGAAGCACTTGCCATCGTCGGCAAAAATATAGAGATTCTTACCCGCTACAACAGGCGAAGACCATATGCTCTTGGCGTCTGCCAAACGCGTTTGCCACTTCAGTTCGCCTGAGAAAAGATCGCCGCTGGCCAACACCGTACGGCTGATCGTGTAAACCCGTTTTCCAACCACGAGGGGTGAACAAGCATTTGCGCTTAGCTTATTGTTGTCCCACAGTTTGCTAGGGCTAGCCCCAACGCTCGACAAGTCAAATGCAGTTAAGCCACCCGCTGGAACAAACAATCGTCCCTCGGCAGAAAAAGAAGATGGAATAGTGGAGCATCGCACTTCCTTTTCCCAAAGGACTTTACCGGTCTTCGGCGACACTGCAAGAAGATCTTCGCTCGATTGCATGACAACAACCTGATCACCGCTCGGCATCTTCACGACTGTCGGAGAAGACCAGTTGGCCTGTTTGGGTCGGTCCTGCTTCCAAAGGACTTTTCCATCTTCGGCGCTGAGACCGGCCGCGAATGAATCACCTTGGCATTCGATCTGAACAATGCAGACACCATCGACGACGACGGGCGAACTGCTCATACCCACATCGTTACCGGCTTTCGGAAAGTCGGTCGAAAGGGACCGATACCAAACCAAATTGCCCTCAAGATCAACACAAGCCAGATCGTTGGAACTGTAGAAGGCGAATATTCGCTTGCCGTCGGATGCTGGAGTGGGTGCTGCATTGGCGCTTGTTGGGTGGCAGTAGGGTCGCCCGCGAGCAACCAACTCCTGCTGCCAACTTATGGACCCGTCCTTCGCATTGACACTGATCAGATGAAGCCGTCGTTGATCCATTCCACTACTGCTGGTCGTGATTACCGAATCGCCTACGACAATAACGCCACCCACGCTTTTACCGGGAAGTTCAGTGCGCCACGCCACGTTTTCTTTCGACTCACCTCCAAACTTGGCAGGAATCTTCGCGTCGATGGCAACGCTTCCCGCATTTGGGCCGCGAAACATGGGCCAATCCGCAGGTGAAATCGTTGCGTTCGCGAAGTTGACGACTGTCAGCGCGAATACGATAAGAGTCGAACGATAATAGCTAGGCCTATTGAGTTCCATTGTTATCGTCCTTTAGTCAAAATGGCTTTGCCAGTAGAGTCGCAAATTCGAACTTGAAATGCAAATTTCTGAGCCCACGCCTCGGTCTGTTCGTTTTGGCAAAACTTAAGCATGATCAGATTCTTTCCGGCTTTGAGTCGAATGGGTTCTACGTATTGGTCGATTTGAGTTCCCGTATGAAAGACTTCGTTGGACATCACAAGTTTGGCGTTTACCCAAATTTTGTTGCCGTTGATGCAACCCAGACGTATTTCGGCGTCTCGTTCTTTTTCGGATTCGAATTCGGTCACCGCATAGATGATGCATCCTTTTTCATTGGCAAAAATTGCTGCCAGATCAAGGTTACCATCTGGGGCCACCGAGGTTTCTTCCTTCCATTTCACTGTTCCGGTTTTGCCTTCGTACTCATCTTTGAGATATCCTTTAGTCCCATCGGCTTCAATGGGAAAGACCTTGTTAAAGTTGACGGTTCCGACGTTGTCGAACGGACCAATCAATCGCCAGTTCGGCAGGAACCCAAGTTGTTTCGATTGGTCAATGGTTTCGCCGAACTCTTTTAGTTTTTCGATAATACTGACGACTTGACTGGGGTGACGAGCTGCATCCAATAGCGGTGAGAGTTGTGGTTTCTCCAATTTGATTTTCATGGCCTCGTCGATGGCTAGGTATCGCAATTCGGGGCTGGAATCCTGCGTCATGTTACCGAGTAGCTCCTTGCGAAGTGCGGCATTGTTAGCGGTCAACCATTCGAAAACAAGGTATCGAGCTTCCCCATCCTGACTCGCATCTGACAAGAACTTTATTAGTTCCGATGTCTGCGACTTGCCTGACTTGCGGTAAAGCGAATTTGCAAGCCCAAGTATCCAATTGCGGCCGATGGGTGTTGCTCCCTTCATGGCCGCAAGCGATTGGATTAAGGTCACGTCATTGGCTTTGCCGAGTTGCCGCATCGCATTGACTGCAGCCGACGCGCTTTCGTCGCCTGTCGACATTGCCTGAAGAGTTTTGATTGACTCTAAACTGCTCTCAGCTCGAATCAACCGGGCGTCAATCAAAACAGCGGAAATGGAAAATGCGAAAGCGCACAGGATTGCGCGTTGCAATGTATTTCGATTGAGCTTTTGGAGCATACTAACCCTTCGTTCTAATTCAACGTGGTAAGAATCAAGTTAGAGATTATGCAGCCTATTCCGCTGTAGCGATAGGGGCCGATTCTCGGCATCGATCACAACATGGGCCGGAAACCGTGGGCTAGCGCCCTGCGGCTAATCAGCGTCCGGTTCAGCCCGACTTATGATCGACGCCCGATTCTCAGAGATCTAACGATTTTAGATTGCTAAGTCTCTTTTGTATTATAGACCGAATAGTGTGATCGCAGTCGATCAGTAGCTGCTCTGCATAAAGCCGAGCCGAATCGATTAACGAATGTTCTTCGGCTAAGTCCAGGGCTAGTTCGAGGGCACGCTGTCGGATTTTGGGTTCAGGCGGCGGGGCACGAAACATAGACGCCTTGCGAAAGGCAGAAAGTGCTTCCAACGGTCGATTTAATGTCTGATAACACATACCCAATTGAAGGCTTGAGCGAGCTCGCAACTCCGGTTCCTCCGTCGCTTTGACAAGCAACTGGATCGCTTCCTCAAATCTAGACAATTGTCTCAATCCAATTGCCCAATTAATTAAGATTTCCTTTTGATCAGGGTGCCGACCAAATCGATCGCGGCAGACTCGAATGCGTTCGTTGGCGTAGTTGACCTCAGCTAGTTCGAGATTGTGCTTGTTTTCCTCGGACGGCTCCTGTGCCAGATGAGTTTTGGCCTGATGCAGTGATTGACTGGCCTGATGCAGCAAGAGTTCCTCTCGCATTACTACAAGTGGCTCACATTCAGGACACAACTGAGCGCCGGACTCCAGGACGCGTTTCGCATCGTTCCAACGTTCTTGGTTGATATAGATTTGGCCCAGTTCAACATAGGGTTGGCTGTTTGCCGGCGAGTTGCGGATTTCCTGTTCAAGTTGTTGAAACCGTTCAAGGGGAATTGGATTCTGCTTGGATGATGTTTGCTCATGATTTGGTCTCGCAAACAACGAATCGATATCAACGAATCGCGATAGGAGCTTCGAACCCGCTTGAGCGGGCGAAACGTCAGATGAAGGGTTTGTAGAATCGGGTGCTGAATTCATCGTGATTATATTGTACATCACTGACGCACTAAAAAAACAGCCCGTTTGGCAGTTCGCCATCCAGGGCGACAGAGAGGCTGCCAAAAGGGCCGTAAAATTGGAAAAAATCCGGCCACGAAATTCGCGACAAAATCGTTTCGGTTGCCGTTATGCCGATGGCGTTGAATTAAGGAAATTCAAGGGCACCACTGGCCTTGTGCCAGTGGTCCCATGACTGGTTGGCTAGACACGAACATTGCAACACATGACCTGTCCCCCACCCTGCTTTCGTTCGCCCGTGGCGATCAAAAGCAGGGTGGGGGACGATCGATTCGTGGGCGTCGACGGCTAGCTAATCAGTCTTGCTTCCATCGAGACGAACTCGATGGAGAGCTTAATTCAACGCAATCGGATGAAATCCGACGGAAGGCATTTGGCTGAGGAGCGAAATTGGCACTTGCCAAAGTGCTTCTTCACGCTCGGCTTAGATAACCAATTCGGGGTCTTTTCCGGGTGTTGGCACCCAGTATTTTCCGTCTTCTGGATGAAGCGGTGCCTCGTCTGCGAAAGAACTCATTGCGTCGGTATTAGCGAGTGCAACTTTGCTATTGAGACACTGATCCCACTTTACCATTTTTCCAGTATACGTGGCCATGCGTCCCATAATCGAAGTCATGGTGCTGTAGGCGCCGCTGTCTCCTTCATTTGGAATCTCACCCTTTCGGATGGCAGCAAACAAATCGAAGTGCTCTTTGGCGTGGCCCTCTTCATTTCTCGGAGCACTCCAAATTTCCTTTCCTTCCCGGTCGTAAATTTTACCTTTACCAATATGGCACCAACCTTTGCTGCCGTGGGCGTACTCATCAACCGACGGCCATGTTCCTGCAATATGCCTGCACTGGCTAAGCAGTTTCACACCGTTTCCGTAGGTGTATTCGATCATGTGATGATCGAAGATCTGTCCGCTATCTGGACCGATACGGACTTGTCGACCGCCCTGTCCCTGTGCAGTTTCTGGGGGACCATTCATTAGCCAATTGATCACGTCCAGATTGTGAATGTGTTGTTCGCAAATGTGGTCTCCACTCAACCAATTGAAGTAATACCAATTGTTCATTTGGTATTCCAACTCTGTTTGTTCCGGTTCTCTTACTCGTGTCCATACGCCCCCTCCGGTCCAGTAGGCACGTGTCAAAATAATATCGCCAATTGCACCTTCCTGGAGTTTCTTAATGGTAGCTTGGTAGCCGGATTCATGGCGACGTTGCAATCCCACAGCCACGCACAGTTTCTTTTCCTTTGCCAATTTGTTGGCTGCAAGGACACGACGAACACCTGGTGCATCCGTCGCAACTGGCTTTTCCATGAACACATGTTTGCCGGCTTTGACTGCGGTCTCAAAATGCAATGGTCGGAATCCGGGAGGCGAAGTCAAAATGACCATATCGATATCGGACTCAATCAATCGCTTGAAAGCGTCCACACCAACAAAAGTTCGGTCCGATACATCAATGAGTGAATCGTGCTTTGTTCGCAAACTTTTTAGCGAATTATCGATGCGAAATTTGAAAGGATCGGCAACTGCCGTCAGCTTTAGTCGATTCTCAGGTGTGTATGTATCGAGTGCTTGCCCTGCAGCTCCAGTACCGCGACCACCGCAGCCTACCAGTCCGATTTTGATTTCACCGCTGTCAAACGAATGTGCTGCACGAGCGATCGGCAGAGTTCCGACCAAAGCCCCACCAGCAAGTACCGCGGATGTCGACTTCATGAAGTCTCGCCGTGTATCGGCAGGCAATTGGTTTGGGTTTTCCGATGAGTTCATTGAAAATGCTCCGTGATAATCGTGAAAAAACTAGGTTGAAATTACGGTGTACGCAACATGGTGTGGCACTTCACGTTGGCCCCGCGAGAATTGAGGAAGACTCGCGTTTAGGAGTTGATGAGTTATTTGCAACAAGCCAACATGAAGCACCGGTGGGGTTAGTTGTGTCGATCGGAATCGATGGCTCCCGAAAACAGCAGCTAAGGGGTTACTTTCTCGCAACTTGCCCCAACTATACCTCTGCTCTAACAACTAATCAATCGGGTAAAGACAACATTCTGCGGCTACAATCATTAACGAAGGCGAGGAATTGAAAAAGTAAAAATGAGAATTGACAAATGCAAAATGGAGAAAACCGAAATTCATGGCGAATTCCGCGACCGAGAAATCCTTATCAGCCTTAGAACAAATTGCGCTACCCAGAATCGGCCTTTCCGCTTAAAAAGCACTTTCCAAAAAATGGGCGTCGATCATAAGTCGGGCTGAACTGGACGCTAGCGCGTTGCGGCTGATTAGCCGAAGGGCTAGCCCACGGTTTGCGGCCCATGTTGTGATCGACGCCAAAAAACGCACCGCGAAAATATCGGTCGCATCCGTTTCTAATCCCAAAAATCAACGTTCACTAAAAAAAATGCCAAAGAAGAGTATTTCGGATGTGGAATGTCAGGGCAAAGTTGTACTCATGCGAGTCGATTTTAATGTTCCTCAGGACGACTCGGGGGCGATTACCGACGACCGAAGGATTCGTATGGCCTTGCCTTCCATCGAGTCTGTTATTAAACGCGGCGGCAAATTGGTCCTGATGAGCCACCTCGGTCGGCCAAAGGGCAAAGGACCGGAGCCGGAATTTACGCTTCGTCCAACTGCTGTCAGATTGTCTGAGTTGTTAGGAATTCCCGTTGCTTTTGCGTCAGACACAGTGGGACTAGATGCTGATTCAAAGATCAAGGCGCTTCAAAACGGTCAAGTGCTCGTCTTGGAAAACGTCCGATTCAATCCAGGTGAAAAGGATGGTGAGCCAGTCTACTCTAACAAACTTGCAGGCTGGGCTGATATCTACTGTAACGATGCCTTCGGCACCTGCCATCGTCTGGAAGCGTCAATGGTTGCTGTCCCAATGGCTATGGGAAACAAACCTAAAGTCGTTGGATTTTTGGTTGCCAAAGAGATTCAGTACTTGAGCGATACAATTTTCAACCCGGAGCGTCCATTTGTAGCCATTTTAGGTGGAGCTAAAGTGAGTGACAAAATCAATGTCATTCAAAACCTTTTAGGAATTTGCGACCAAGTTTTGATCGGCGGTGCAATGGCTTATACTTTCTCTCTTGCTCAAGGCGGAGCGACAGGAAAGAGCCTTGTCGAACGCGACAAAGTCGAACTCGCCAAAAAGTTGATTGCATTGGCGGGCGAAAAGCTTGTACTGCCGGTCGACACCCATTGCGGAGATGATTTTAAAGGTAGCTGCAACAAACAGGTCGTTCCAGCAGGAAAAATACCCGAGGGGTGGCAGGGGCTGGACATCGGTCCAGAGTCATCCAAGAAATTTGCTGCAATTGTCGAAAAGGCAAAAACGATCGTGTGGAATGGTCCTATGGGCGTATTCGAAATGCCTCCCTTTGATCAAGGAACGATTGCAGTCGCACAGGCAATCGCCAAGAGCGACGGGATTAGTATTATCGGTGGCGGTGATAGTGCAGCCGCAATTGAACAACTAGGTTTCGCAGACTCAGTGACTCACGTTAGCACTGGAGGTGGAGCGAGCCTTTCGATGTTAGAAGGGGAGAAATTTGCGGCGGTGGAGTTGCTAGACAACTGCTAGTTTTTGCTAAAGCCCATCGGCGTATTCGTTTCTCTCGACAATGGATTCTTGATGTATTGACGGAAGCAATCTTTGCAAAGATCGAATTGCTTTCGTTGATAAACTTCATCGTCGAAGACCGAGCTACACAGGTCGTCTGCTGAATCCAACATGTCCTGAATATCGTCGAGATGGTCTGGATCATCCACCAGCTCATGTTCTGGACCATCGAGCACAGCTTCAACTTCTATTGTCACGGTGTATCGCAGGTCCGTCGAACGATCGATGTCCCTCTTGCATCTGTCACACGTATAGTGAATCACAATCGAGAACTCCTTGGAAAATGGAAACGCTGAAGACGAGGAAAGAGTTGTCGTGGCGTGCAAATTGGGTCGCCGCGACATGCATTATCCTACAACGCGAAACTAGCGGACCGCAAGTGAAATGTTTTTTTGTTGCGAAGCTCTAGGACTTATGCGGATAAAAGAGGGCTTAATCGCAGGGTTTGCAACCATTGTTCGGAATAGCTAACTCGTTTCGCCTGGCCCTTTGAGCCCTCGGTTTTGCGACATGGCCTCATTGAATTGCTCTTGAAGTTGCTGGAACGTTACGGGAATCACTGGGACGGCCCGTTCAAGACGTTGCACTTGAGGGGCATTGCGATTGTTATGAAGTACTCGGTCTACTTCTTCCTCCAGCATCAACAACCAAGCCGGTATATCAAGCCCAACTCCAGTCGGTTCACGCATCATCAAGTGGGACTCCTGAATCAGCAATTCAAATGCACGGCTATCCTCTTTGTCACTCGCTCGCAACTGACGCATGGCAGGACGAATAAGCGCTCGCATCCTATCGATGGTCATCGGCTTTACAAACCGTTCATTGAGACGGTCTGCCACGGTAGGCATCTTCATCGCGTACTGCTGTTGTAGCTTGGCGAGTTTTTCCAAGTACTGATCGGACTCGCGGGCTACTCGCTCAGCCAGGGCTCGCCGCCATTGCTGCGCAGAGTTTTGACAACCCGAATGCACCAATACTTCGTGAGCCCAAAACACTGGCTTCAAGTTCCAGCAAACGCGATCATATCGAACTCGGAGCCGCAAAAAGTCCAACAACATGTATAGCATTTCACCGCGATCAGACTGGGTCGTCGTGCTATTATAGTCTTTGTACTCAGAATAGTGGTCGATGATGGCTTCAAACACGACAGCGAGCCATCGTTGCGCCTCCTCGATCGGTATCTCGCCGCCCTCAATTGCATCGAGCAATGGTCGGACCTCGTCGCTATCCTGATTTTGCATGGCCTGCTCTAAGTAGTTTCCAACCCCTTGGTGCAGAATCGCCCTCACATTGGAAAGTTTCAAGAAGCCTTGAGTGAAGATTCCTTTGCCATACTTTTGAATAAACTGAGACAGTTGATTCCAAGTGCCTGAACCGTCGATCGTTTCGAGAACACTTAGCCGGAGCGTTCGGGAATGCGATAGCCAACTCCCTAGCAAGATCTCCGTAAGTTGTTCGAGCAAAGGCACAAGTTGATCGTTATTGGGTTCAGGTGGATTTTGATCGACAAGTCTATCCAGTTCCAACTTTGACCATTCCGGACGAATTTCAGCCTTCTTGGAACGCCTCTTTTCGGTGCTAGGTTTGGCTGGATTCTCCGCTTGCCATTGATAAGCGTTTCGAACCAGACATCGGACCATCGACTTAAACGCGATTTGGAAAAGGTCATCAAACTCGGTCACTGCGCCATGGCCAACGGGATTCTGATGCTCCATATGACGGGCAGTATCAACGAGCCGGCACGCTGGATAAAAAAATCCTTGCCGAGGCAGCCAGGTCAATAGATGTGTCAACGCGCGACGTCGTACACGTGCGTTGAGAATATCGCAGGGCTGGCCACCTCGCGTTAGCGATACATACAGCAGCTTTTGTTCGCGAAGCACGGCTACGAAGTCTGGAAATGTCTCTTCGACTCGGCTTCGGCGTCCCGCCATTAAGTCGCCGAACAACTCGACTGTTAAGACTTCATCTTTCGGTAATCCAACGAGTAGCGGCTGGCAACTCTTTGGGTCGTCGGAGTGTGCCAAGCTGGCACCGATCAACATTCGGCCAGCGTCCGCCGTTTCCACTGCTGCGGCCAAGATCCGTTCCATCAATGACTCTTTAATAACGCGTTGGCGATCGTATCTGGCCATCGAGTCAGTATCTGTACCACCCCGAGTAATTTTGAACGACTGTATCTGATCGAGCAGATGCACCAACGCAATGCGATTGTGAAGACACTGCTCGCTCCATCGCTTCAAGGCAGCAACCACTCGTGTTCGGCGGGAAACAGCTGCTGAGATTGATTCCGAGAGGCTAAGCAATTCCGTTGCGAGGGTATGCGTGGATTGAGAAACCAGTTTCCACATTTGAGCTAAAGCCGCCAAAAACGTAAGGTGCTCTCCCAAACGTTTGGATTCGGCAACCAATTCTTCCGATGATCCTTCGTCTTGTTCATAGACAGGTCCCTCGACGCCATCATCGGTACTGTCGGAATAGGTTACTCCCTCGTAAGCGGCATCGAACAACTTTGCCTTATCACTCGATTCATCCCCGTCGTCCCCTAAGTCATCTTCGCCTTGGTCGCCTGCGGCCAGCAGGTCCGTTTTTCCGTCAGGTCGCTTCTTCGGCTTTCCAGGTTTTGCAAGCCGAAATTCGGGGACGGCCCAAAAGGATTCACCATTAGCTTCAAGGTAATCAAAGAATTTCTCGACCATCGACCAAACAAAATCGGATGACTTCGGCGTATCTAATTGTTTAGGTACGTCCGATATCTGTCCCAGCGTATTTGCGGACTGAGGCTCGCTAGAATATTCAAACAATTGTTCTAGCCAAATGCGAGCTAGATCAGAGTATGAAGTGTTTCCGCTTTGTAGACCAACTCGAGCGGCTTGGCTCAACCAATGAACGAGCAATGCCATGCCACCTACGAAATCGCGTCGATCAAGCAATGCTTCGATTACCAATGCGTAGGCCTTGGGCGAATCAAACAAATCCGCATGCGGCGCCCAGAACTTGAGATCTCCCGCCGCAGCGCCGCCTTGGTGCCAAAGGCGCAAAGCTCGCGCTACGAGTTGAGATGATTCGAGTGCGTCTTGTGAATCCGTCGCCGCAACGTCGCTAACTTGATGGGCGGCATATTTTCGCCACCAATCCGAGATCGTCTGAAACCGTTCTTCTGTCCTTTTTGACAGCGTTTCTTGGTCGGTCGCAGCCGCTTCGCGCCACAGTCGCGAAAGAAAACCGAAAACCTGTTCCATGATTTGAACAAGCTCTTCCACACGCTCGTCGATCACCGTCGAATCCGAGCCAATGAATCGAGGGAAGTTGCCTGCGAAACCAAGAATGTTCCAAGGATCGACCAAGGCCCCGCATTCTACGCCGCGCTGAATCTGGTCGAATATCTGATCGGGTACTTCACCGGCTTTTTCGAGTTCGCCTCGACGCAACAGTTGATTCCCAACCGTCAATAAACAGTCGATTCGGCAAAGGATTCGGGCTGACGGCACATGCACGTCGTCGGCTTCTTCTTTGGCTGCGTTTGCACTTCCCATGCGTGCGAAGATGCGAGCAAGTTGAACGTGTTCAACTTGTGAAGCGCGCAAACGGGCTAGCGTTGTGTTGAGTTGTTGACGTGCACCGCCCAGCGGTTGACGTCGTATCGATGATTCCTGTCGTAATCGCACAGCATGGCTACCGGTTAACCCTTGCAAAAACTCGGTGTAGAAAGAATCACGATACAACGCAATCTGGGCAAGCAAGCCAACCAGAGTCGTTGTAGAGGAAAATGCATTGGCGCTTCCGCCGGATATCCCGGAGGCCATTAACATGGTTCCAGCCAAGACTGCGGCAGCTTCGATTAAGGTCTCTTCTTGCCGCAGTTCTTTTTCTTTCGCGACTCTGTCTAATAGGGCGTCTACGGTCACTTGTTGCAACACAAAGCGACGGTATGAGCTATTCTGATCCATCAAGTTTGGATCCCACTGTCCGAAATAGTAATTTGGTCGCTTGTTGACTGGATGGTCGAAGTCATAGGCGCGGGGATCGAGCGCCAATTCGTCAAGATTGTTTGGATCGAATTGGGCATCTCGCAAAATCTCTGGCGATGTCTTTCTAAGAATCTCCAAAGCCTTGGTGATGATCTCGCAGTAAGGTCCGAATGCGACACCGACATCGCGAACGAAAAGCGGTATTGGACGTAGCCACTCGTGACCGTAAGGTTCCAACCTCCGTCCCTCAAGCACGGCAACCGGTCGAAAGCCAACGTAATCGTTCAGTTGATCAATTGCTTTTGGCACGATCCGTTCGATTTCATTCCATGGAGCTCCTTGTTGAAGCACGCATTCGATCGCCCGACCTAGTAATAGCCCATTGAAAAGCCCCTCTGGCTCTTGATGAAAAAGCAAGTCGCTATGGTAGTCGAGGTAATCTGGCAGCAGATAAAGCCAGACGATTTGAAGCACTTGACTTGCCTGATCGCTCTCGCGAAAGATTTCCTTCTCGTCTCGAAGCTTGCCGAGTCGATCCTGAAGCCATTGCTGAATCGTCAGCCAGGGTGGCAAACCAGCATAGGGACTATATTGACCAGGCGTCCCAGATAGAGCCAAACCATAAAGACGGTTCAATGCGGCAAGGGATTTGGGATCGGACTTTCCGGACGAAAAATTGAGGTAGCCCAAAACATGGACCAAGTCCTCGTCTCTTCCCTCGGTTCGAATTTCGTTGGCCACCAGTTACCCCAGGGCATTCCGTTCTGCGATTTCGCTCACACGCCCACATAAGCGTGTTTTGCTCGCTGAATTGCGTAATGGTAAATCGGCATGGAGAATCGCGGAAGAGCATTGAAGACTAACATAGATCGCATAAGCAAGGATTTTTAATGAATTCCCTTGCGTTGCGTGGAAATTGTGGCCTAGTTTTCTATGGACTCATATCCTTCGTACCTCAGGGGCGTGCCAGCATAGTAGCTGGGCTGTGCGACAAATAGCAGTTTCGATATTTCTTTCTGATTTATATCGAGTCCTTTTGGTTCCGAACAACCATAGAGTCATAAATATCGCTAGCCCATCCGTTCGGGGCTTGCCCCCGACGGATGCGTTTTGGCGTACTACATACAATTTGGGTTCCAACTCCGGGTCCCCTCGGCTTTGCCCGGCTTTGCCCGGCTTTGCCCGGCTTTGCCCGAAGGAGGCGGGCAAAGCCGGGGGGATCGCGAGTGACGCCGTTAGTACGCCAAAACAAGGTTGGTGGGGGACAAGCCCCCGACCAACCTGAAAGGCCAGATCGCAGAACGGAACAAAAATCGCATCAACGCATTTTTCCTAAACTGCTATTTGTCGCACAGTCCACACAGTAGCTGGACTCCCAAGAGTTCAGTGTCTTCATCCAATTACGTTAGAAGTCTTGAGACTTCTGCTACGGTGGGTATTAACTCTTCTTTTTGGCAGCACGCTTGGAGGCTTTCTTTGCAGTCTTTGTTTTCTTCTTTGCTATTGGCGCCTTTTCAGATTGGGCATCCGAATCGGTTTCCTTCTTCGCGGATTTCGCAGTTTTCTTTTTTGTAGCTTTCTTGGCGGTGGTACGTTTAGGGGTCTTTTTCTTGGAACCGCCAGCGGCAGCTCGGGCGGCCAACAAATCTACAGCCTGCTCAAAAGTCAGGTCTTCTTCCTTCATTTCTTTAGGCAATGAGGCGTTAGTCTCTCCGTCTGTCACATAGAGTCCATAGCGGCCATCTCTCAGAGTGATGTTGGTGCCGGTAACCGGCGAAACAGCCAACTCCTTCAGAGGCGGAGCGGCCACTCCCCGCCCTCGACCTAACGCCTTGGGTTGTGCCAACAACTCCAAAGCTTGTTCAAGCGTCAGCTCAAGTAGGCTGTGATTGGCACTTAAAGATCTAGAGTCAGTCCCGTTCTTAATAAATGGACCGAAACGGCCCTGTGTTGCGATGATCGGTTCGCCGTTGGCAGGATTAATGCCCAACGTCCGTGGTAACGACAGTAATTGAATTGCAGTAGCGAGGTCAAGCGTTTCGGTGGTCATGCCTTTTAGCAAGGAAGCGTTTTTCTTGTCCTCATCGTCAGCATCCCCCATTTGAACATATGGGCCAAAACGGCCTTGTTTAATATATATGGGTTTGTTGGTTACTGGATGACGCCCCATTGGCTCTTCGCCGAGTTCCTGCTTTGCTAACATCTCTACTGCCACCGCAAGGGTCATTTCATCCGGTGGCATTTCTTCGGAAATACTAGCTCGTCGTTCTCCCTGTTCCACATAAGGTCCATATCGTCCAACGCGAACGGAAACTGGAAGCTCTACATTGCCATCAAGAAATCCAAGCGGATAGGAACACGCGGTCCTCGGATCAATTTCGGCAACCTTCAGTGCAAGCAGAGGTTTTAGTCCAATGCCTCCTGGTGCAGCATTTTCTGTAACACCCTCTTCACCAAAATAGAACTCCTGCAAATAGGCTAGGTTTTCTCGCTCGTTGCGGCTGATTTGGTCGAGGTAATCCTCCATTTCAGCAGTGAATTGATAGTCGACTAGCGACGAGAAATGCTCTTCCAAAAGCCGAATCACCGCAAACGCAGTCCAAGTCGGAACAAGTGCATTCCCCTTCTTGAAAACGTAATCCCGTTTGAGAATTGTATCGATGATAGAAGCATAAGTACTCGGCCGGCCAATACCACGTTCTTCTAGGCCTTGTGTAAGTGACGCTTCCGTGAATCTTGCGGGCGGTTGCGTGGTATGCGAAACTGAATCCAACGATAATGCTTTGAGCTTGTCCGTGGCCTTTACGTCGGGCAATAGCTTCTCTTTTTCGGCCAGCTCAGCTGCCGGGTCATCGCTTCCCTCAACGTAGGCTCTCAAGAAGCCTTCGAATTCGATCGAGGTGCCGGTTGCTTGAAAAATGGCGTCGTCAGCTTGGATGACAACGACGACTCTTTGTTTCCTTGCGTCTGCCATTTGTGAAGCGATAGTGCGTTTCCAAATCAGCTCAAATATCCGGAATTGATCGAAATTCAATTCGCTGCGAATTTTTTCCGGTAGCTGAAATGGGCTACCCGCTGGTCGAATCGCTTCGTGAGCTTCCTGAGCATTCTTGACTTTGGTAGCATAAGTCCTGGGAGTCGAATACAGGAACGCTTCTCCATACTGTGATCGAACAAGCTCTCGGGCTGCATCGACAGCCTCTTTGGAAAGCGTAGTCGAATCGGTACGCATGTAAGTGATATAACCGTTTTCATAAAGGCTTTGAGCAATCCGCATTGCGTCTTTGGCCGTCATACCCAGTTTGCGATTTGCCTCCTGTTGCAATGTGCTCGTAGTGAACGGTGCTTTTGGGCGCTCGGAATACGGTTTAACTTCGACGCTGACCACAGTAAATGCTGCTTTCGCCAACCGAGCCTTGAGCGCATCGGCGGAAACCGCATCGAGTTGAAGCATTTTCGGGTCCTTGAGAAGCCCGGTTGCCGCGTCGAAGTCTTTTCCTGACGGAATTTTCCGCTCGGAAACGCTGACCAATGAGGCCACGAATTTTTCTTTACCACCCGTTTCCAGCGTCGCATCGAGGTCAAAGTATGTCGCCGAATGAAATGCCATGCGTTCACGTTCGCGTTGCACGATCAATCGAACGGCAACACTCTGAACTCGCCCAGCTGATAATTTTGGTCTGACTTTTTTCCAAAGAAGCGGCGAAATATCGTAACCGTACAGCCTGTCCAAAATTCGGCGTGTTTCTTGTGCTTTGACCAACCCCTGGTCGATTTGCCTTGTGTTTTTAAGAGCACTTTGAATGGCTTCCTTGGTAATTTCGTGAAACACCATGCGATGAACCGGCACTTTTGGCTTCAAAACTTCTTGCAAGTGCCAGGAAATAGCCTCTCCCTCGCGATCCTCGTCCGTCGCCAAATACAGGTCTTTCGCATCCTTTAGAGCAGCTTTCAAAAAAGAAACCTGCTTTTTCTTGTCCGGCGGAACGATGTAGAGCGGTTCAAAACCGTTTTCGACATTTACCCCGAGGTATCCCCACGACTCTGATTTAAACTCGGCAGGGACCTCTTTAGCCCCCCCTGGAAGGTCGCGAATGTGACCAATCGAGGCCTCAACCTGAAAACCACTCCCTAAATACTTCGAAATCGTTCTCGCTTTGGCGGGAGACTCGACAATGACGAGGGATTTTTTCTCACTCATAAAAATTTTGGTTTGCAGGTGGTTTGGGCGAAATGCGATTTGCTCGTCCATGAATCTGGTAATCTACCTCACGCACAAGGGTTGTCACCGCAATGGCAGTGATTTGTCAAGACCCAGCCTGCGCTTCATCACTGGAATTGCATCAATCAGCGAAAATCCTACAATCCTTGTTTGAGTCCCTGTTTTCCGGGGCAAGTTCAGAAAAATGTCGACTACCAAGGATTGCTTTGTCCAATGTCCAGCCCATTTGCTATTTTCCGAAAAAACCAGAAGCTTTGGATGGCTGGAGCCGTTTTCATTGCCATTGTTGCGTTCGTCATTGCGCCCATGCTCCAGTATTTTTCTGGCGGAAATAGCAGATCGCCTCGCGGTGGTGAAAACCGCGTCTTGGCTTCCTGGAGCGGCGGTTCAATTCGACAAGATGAATTGGACCACGATTGGGAACACGTTTACTATGCAAATGTTTTCCTGAAAAAATTGGCGAGCGATGTTATTGAAAAAGGGGGAACGCCAAATGTCCCGGAGTTTAATCCCGACCTGTCGTTGGTAGGAATCACGAGCAGCATGGACTCGAAGGAAAGAATTGTTGAAAGAAAGCTGTTGGTTGCAGAAGCGAACAGAATGGGAATCCACTTTGATGATGATTCAGTAAAAATGTTCCTGAAACGCTTCGTTGACGGGAAACTGGATGGCGCTCAAATCAAATCGACGCTCAAGGTGGCTACCGGCGGGAGGATCAATCTGTTCGATTTCAATCGGTTGATGCGAGAGGAATTGGCCAAGAATGAGGTTCTGCGATTGGCCGGAAGCGGCCTGCGATTCGAAGATCGGCGTGACTCGCGAACTCTTGGTCGGCCCCCTTTAACCACGCCAAGCAAAAATTGGCAGGACTTTCTTAAATTCAACCGAGCCGCCAAAATCCAGGCGTTTCCAGTTTTCGCGAACGACTTCGAGTCACAGGTAAAGGGAAAACCAACCGAAAAAGAAATCTTGGATATTTACAAGGACGGAAAGGATATCCCGCGATCCCGCCGGACGATCGCAACGCAACCGGCCTTCATGAAAACCAAGACGGCCAATTTCGAATTCCTATCGATCGATTTTGAAAAGGTCCTCACGGAACAAATGGCTTTGGTACAAGAGGATACCCTTAGAGCCGAATACGACCGACGTGTCAAAGAAAAGCAGTTTCGAGTTCCCATCGTTCAAGAAGCCGTTGGAACTCCGGCACTGCCGTCGGCACTGCCGCCTGGATCGCCGCCAACCAACACCGACGCTACTCCCGCGACGGAAGTCCCTGCGACTGCTACCGAGCCGAAAACAGAAGGCTCGCCAATCGTTCCACCACCGTTGGAAGACCCAAAGGACAATGCGGCATTACCCCGAAAAGACAGCGTCATTAAATTGGTGGCTTTCCAAGAAGATAAACCTGCGGTGATCGCTCAAACCGAAACCGCTCCGAAATCAACACCCGCAGCAAAGACAGATCCACCCGAGCCTACCAAGCCCGCGTCTTCAATCGAACTGTCGGACCCAAAACCAACGGAAACCGCGGCTGGATTGCCGACATTTCCACAGACCGGAGACGCTCTTAAAGCCGGAGAAGTCGCGGATAGTACTCCAATGCGCACTAAGACCTTCGAAGAAGTTAAGGACCAAATTGCTCGCGAACAAGCAACTGGACCTGCAAACAAGGTTCTAGACGATCGAATGGAACAAATGGTCGGCCAGATGAGCATCTACCAGTCCGAAATGCGAGCCTACCGGGAAGCTGTAGCTCAAAAGATCAAGAATGCAAAGGCTCCAACACCTCTAGATCTAGCTAAGCTTGGCGACGAATTCGGCTTTGAACTCGGAAAGACTGGTCTCGTAGACCAAGAGTCCATTCAAGGCACACCGATTGGTACCTCGTTCGTGATGGGGCAAAGGCCTTTTTCGTTCGTAATGTTGGTCAATGAATCAACCGGGCTCGGTGAACTTTATACGCCTGTTACCTCTCGTGGATTTACCGGCGGAGACAAACGGTACTTGTCATGGAAAATCGAAGAGACACAACCGATGACTCCGTCGGTTGACAGCGTAAGAGACCAGATCGTAGAAGTTTGGCGCAAGCAACAAGCGTTTAAATTAGCCGAAACGCGAGCTAGAGAAATCGCTTCGAAAGTTGGTTCATCGTCTCTCAAGGATTCCCTCTCGACGCCTGAGGAAAAAGTCCTCGTTCAAGAGCCAGCCAATTTCACTTGGTTCAATCCGATGTTTGCACGCATGGAGAGCCGACTTCAATTAAGCAATGTCGAGCTTTTGCAGCCAGTGGATGATTCATTCATGGAAGCGGTTTTTTCTTGCAGGCCAAATGAAACAGTTGTCGCTGCCGACAGTAACAAGACCATTTATTATGCGGTCCAGGTGGTCGAGCTGACTCCAGAAATCAATTCGCTTTTCGAACGATTTGCCGCTGCTCCGCTTGAAGGCGTCTCAACCGTTTCTCAACTTGAAAGCGATCGCGCTCTTCAACCCTGGTTCCAAAACTTGCAAAAACAACTCGGCTTCCGATTGGACTGAATTCATGTCGCACACGATGGTTATTTTTGGAGCTTCCGGCGACCTCACAAGCCGAAAGCTCATTCCGGCTCTGTATCGACAATTTCAACGAGGGCGACTGCCCAACCCAACTCGAATCGTGGGTGTTTCACGTAGTGCTTTTACCACCGAGCAATGGCGAACGCAACTAGCAGAATCGACGTCCAAGTATGTGAAAAGCGATTTCCACGCCGAGACTTGGCAGTCGTTTTCACAAAACGTTTTTTACCAGCCTGGTGATATCGGAAGTGAAGAGGATTTTCACAAACTTGCCGCCTTCCTAAACGAATTGGAAGAGTCGCAGACCACGGATCGGGTTTATTACCTTTCGACAATGCCTCAACTCTATGCGGCTGCCATTTCCCAATTGGGCAAAGCCGGTCTTAATGAGGACAAAAATGGCCATCGTCGTGTTGTCATCGAAAAGCCTTTCGGTACCGATCTAGCTTCGGCAAAAGTTCTGAACGAGTCAATCCACCAAACATTTCGAGAAGATCAAATCTATCGAATCGATCACTACTTGGGTAAAGAAACCGTCCAAAACATTTTGGTGTTCCGCTTTGGAAACACCATATTCGAACCGTTGTGGAATCGAAACTATGTCGATCACGTCCAAATCACCGTAGCCGAAGAAGTCAAAGTGGGACGACGTGGTGACTACTACGACAAAGCCGGTGTACTTCGCGACATGTTTCAAAACCATATCCTGCAGCTGATGATGGTGACGGCTATGGAGGCGCCAGTGCGTTACACTGGCGAAATGGTTCGAGACGAGAAAGTCAAAGTCCTGCAGAGCGTTAGGCCATACAAAGGCAGCGATTTCGCAGAATTTGGTGTGAGAGGACAATACTCGGGCTACAGCGAAGAACAAGGGATTCCTGATGAAAGCCAAACCGAAACATTCGCAGCCCTAAAACTTTATATCGACAATTGGCGTTGGAAAGGTGTTCCTTTTTACTTGCGAAGCGGAAAGGGAATGAGCTGTCGGTCGACGCAAATCGTTATTCAATTTCGTGAACCACCTCACATGCTATTCGGTGATCGTAAGTCGTTCCGTCCAGAAGCTAACAGAATTGTGATTCAGATCCAGCCAGCGGAAGGTCTGCAACTCTATTTCCAGTCCAAAGTTCCGGACTCGGACATGAAACTGAGACTGAGCGAGTTGGACTTTAAGTTTGACACGAGTGGTAAAGAACTGCCGGACGCATACCAGCGTTTGCTGTTAGATGCCTTGATTGGTGACCCAGGTTTGTTTGCCCGTAGCGACGAAGTTGAGCAAGCATGGCGAATTATCGATCCAATTATTTCGGCATGGAAAAGCCCGGCTGCTCCAACCCTCAATACGTACGAGCCAGGCATGTGGGGCCCTGAGCAATGCACCGAATGGATGCAAGCGCAAGGAAGAAATTGGTTTGATGTTTGCCCAATATTGCACTAGTCGCCCAACGTAGCCTAGGCTTCCAGCCTGAGATGCCTGGATTATCCCTCACACTAGTAGCGGAAGTCGCCAAGACTTTCGGTGTTTCATGAGGGACGTCGAAACTCTTGGCGAGTTCCGCTACCCTCTCCATCAGTTCAGCCTGTCCTCTGTCTGACAAACATCTCAGCCAATGGATCAAAGTCTTTGGCTCCAAATCCCAAGTGAAGGTGTTTACGCCATCCCTCAGCGTACATGCAATTCAGTTTGGACAATCTGGCCGCTTCCTTCCCCAGCTCCAACATGGCCGCCAAATACGAGTTCATCTTCTGTGTTGACTGAAGCCATTTCTGTTGAGATTTGTGGCAATCTAGCATCGCAAGTTTCCGATCAATCACCGAATCGATGGGGACAGCTAGTTTCGGGTAAACCACTTCCCCTATGGGACTGCAGTTTCCGTGCGGCTGAGCATGATAGATTGCCACGTCTCCGTCAAAACTTGGGTAACTCGGATTGCTAGCGAAGTTAGGAATTCCTTTTGCAAACGCTGCGGTTACCGCCAACCGACATGTTTCCATGTGGTCCTCCATGTAATCGTCTGGGGCATGCGTCAGGACGACGGATGGTTTGGACAGACGCACGACGGAAGCGACTTTCGCTAAATTCACTGCGTTGTAAAAAATGTTCAGGTCTTCACAAATGGGTGGGTAGAATGATGCATTCAATAGCTTTGCAGCATTTTGCGATTCTGTAAGCCGAATTGCGGCCGTCTGCTGTCGATCCGTATCCTTCGATCCACAACACCCGTTAGCAAGGTTGCAATAGTGAATCTGCCAGCCCAAATCCTTAAGTAGCAGAAGAGTACCGGCGGCAACGAACTCGATATCGTCGGGATGAGCAAATAGGGCTAGAACAGATGGCATGAAATGGATTCTATGTAGGTCCGGCTGTCCTCAGCCGGATATTTGTTGGTATTGCTTGTCAGCCTGAGGACTGGCTGACCTAATTGATGTACTGTTGTTAATCGTCGATCACAACATGGGCCGCAAACCGTGGGCTAGCGCCCTTCGGCTAATCAGCCGGAACGCGCTAGCGTCCGGTTCAGCCCGACTTATGATCGAGGC
>JAYTVL010000128.1:0-7151 GCA_043744075.1 Pirellula sp.
CGCCGGAGGCGGGCAAAGCCTAGGAGAACGGGTCGATTCGCGAGTGCCAACCGTTAGTACGCCAAAACAAGGTTGGTGGGGGACAGGCCCCCGACCAACCTGAACGGCCAGATCGCAGAACGGAACAAAACTCGCATCAACGCAGTTTTCGTAAACTGCTATTTGTCGCAAGCCCCAGCGCTAGCTGATTTCCTGCGGCGCGGCAACACTATCCCCTCAGGCTCAATCAACTCATGATTTCTTCGGTTCTTGCCAAAGACCAACTTCGCAGCCAAGCCTTTGCCCTCGGCTTTTCTCTTTTCGGGGTCGCTCGTGCACAGCCGTCTCCGGGCTTTGATCACTTGATCGAATGGATCGATCGCGGATACGCAGGCGAAATGTCTTACATTCCCAAACGAGTGGATGCGTACCGGCATCCTGACGCTGTTCTAGAGGGTTGTAAAAGCCTTGTCATGCTGGCCATGCCCTATGCATCGAATCCAATGACAACTCCGCGCAAGAATGCTGCTGC
Source organism: Pirellula sp. (assembly GCA_043744075.1). GTDB lineage: Bacteria > Planctomycetota > Planctomycetia > Pirellulales > Pirellulaceae > JBKCUI01. The sequence continues at coordinate 512 of JAYTVL010000128.1, forward strand.
GGTAGATTCCGAAAACAAACACGACCAGAATAATGCGTGTCAAATCGGAGCTTACGCAACAGGCCAAGTTGATTACCACGACTTGATTCGCAAACGACTGGACCAGCTTTGTAAAGCTCTAAACGCGATGTACCCTGAGTCGAAGAATCGGGGGGTTGTCGATACGGCTCCGTTGCTTGAACGGGACTTTGCACAACTGGCAGGCCTAGGCTGGATCGGCAAAAACACTCTGCTGCTCAATCGAACAGAGGGAAGCTACTTTTTCTTAGCAGCTCTATTAACCACCGTCGAACTAGCTGAGGATAGCCCATTTGAATCTGACCATTGCGGATCTTGCACAGCATGTTTGGATGCATGTCCGACCTCAGCATTTGTAGGACCTCGCATACTCGATGCCTCGAAATGCATTAGCTACTTAACCATCGAGTATCGAGGAGTCATTCCGGACGAACTAAGCGAAAAGATGGGAGATTGGATCTTTGGCTGTGATGTTTGCCAAATGGTGTGTCCATGGAATCGCAAGCGGCACGCCGAAGTGCCCGCCGAATTAGTGCCGTCAAACATGGAGGAGAAAACGTCCATCGCGCATTGGCTGACGATGGACGAGACGATGTTTCGAAGGCTCTATCGCAACACGCCTTTCTGGAGAACCAAGTTACGAGGCATGCAGCGAAATGCAATGATTGCCGCAGCCAATTCGCAACGGTTCACGTGAATTCAACACTCTATCCGGCGCGCATTTCCGAATTGGAATCCGCAATTAACTGACTGACACTCTCATGGTCAAAAAGCCTAGGAATACCACCGGGCGCAATAAAGACCGCGACTCCTTCACGCACCACCAAGGCGTCCGGATAATCGACCTCGAATCGGTCGCCGCTGATCAATTCGACAGTAAACGGACGAAACGGCGTCCTTTGCCGAAGAGTTTTTAATGATCCATCAAAATGTTCCGCTGTCATGTCTGCTCCAGGCCATAATCGTTGCATGCGGAATAATGCCCCACGTTCCAGGAATCTCAAGCTGGAAGCGCATCTCACCTGTGAGGGGAGTTAGTCCTTGAATCACAGGCTGGAGGCACCTGTCAGCGATATTCCTTGAATCTCAGGCTGGAAGCCTAAGCTACGTTCATGGACGACTTCCTTTTCGATTTTCGTGCCCTCAATCTGGCACCGGCAGCGATACCACCGACCAAAGCAACTAGAGCGATAGAGGTAGGCTCAGGAACGGCGGTAATGGTGCCTCCAACGACCGTTGTGCCAGTACCAAAATTTGTCGCCAAAGCCCCACCAGCTGCATTTCGGAAACCAGTAAGTGCAGTGCCGGTAATTGTTGCAGGCGTAATATTAACAAGAATGTCCCTATTAGGTTGTCCAATGGCCGGTCTATTCACAACGAACGTCAATTCACGTTCCCTGAAGTATCCGACGCCTGGGGTAGGGCCGTTAAACAATAACGAGTCATTTGTGAAAGTGAAAGGAGAGCCACCTCCAGGTTGCCCCTCCATAAACAAAGAACTTGCACCGGTTAGGGCAGTATTCGTCTGGCTATACTCGCCACCAAATCCTAAACCTGTTATGACATCAGTAAGCGCAAGCGGGGTCGAATAACTGATAGGACCGGCAGCCGTAGACAATGCTACGTTGAACGCATACTGGGCAACACTATCATTCGCGTTGCTTGTCATTCTCAACCGCATCGTGAATTGTTGTGTTGGAGCGAATTGCGCTGGAGTTGGAGAAAAAGTGACAGGTGTAACGATTACGGTCGCATACGAAACTGCCGTGTTGGCTACAAACAGCAGACTGGCGAAAATTGCTACGGTGAGTCTCATGGGTGGTCCTTTTCGAAAAAGCAATCTATACAAGGTGTTTTGGATTACACAGGTGCGGAGTTTGAAGATTTATGTTAATCCGACAAAATCTGCAAGTCAAATCATTTTTGGAATTTTTTTGTTGATCGGTCACTTTTTAAGCGTCCATTGCCTTTCAACGTGCCCCCGGCGTCATGCCGGGAGTTCTGGCCTAATGGCAATCACTTGGTAAATTTGAGCCTCAATGCGCTAACATGGCTGGATCGCGAGTGATCACACGATCCTTCCAGCCCGCACGCTAGCGCGTTGCGGCTCAAAGAGAATGGCATTTGACTATGGCCTTCTCTTCTAGCGAGAAGGTTAACAATCCCCTGAGATGACTCGGGGGTTCTGCACCATCACGCGGAGCGTGATGAGTACGTACCCATCACGCTCCGCGTGATGTCGGACCTAATTTTTGACTCTGACGAAGCACTAATCACCAAGGCTGGTAACTTCACCCCCACTGACGGTCGAAGCTCCTCGATAAGCGTCGCGATCAATCGCATCAGAAAGGAATCGAACCGAACCATCGGCCAGTCCGAAATTGCCACCGCCAGTGTGCTCGCTAACGAAACCGTAATTGTTGTTCCAGTCATTCTTGCAAGCAACTAACCCCGCTCTCTTTGACATTGTAGCTGGATTATAGGCGGCGCAATAAGGCCGTCCGTTCAAAGGTATCGACGTCGTCGCAATGGTTCCACTACTTACAAACCACCAATTATAATCGCAGCAAGCCCCAACTGACTCGCCAATCATGAGCGTATTGGAGGTGCCGTCACTAACATCTGAAATGTTTGTTCTGTACGGGTAATTCCATCCTCGAAGAAACATTCCGTTTGATTTGTCCAATCCATGTGCAGGTGTAGCACGTGTATTGTTCCAAGGTGCAGCAGTGGATTGAATGGCAACGTTTCCAAAATTCCAGTATGCGCCTGCAACCCCTTTGTAGCTCGTTACTGCGAATGCTATGTTGGGTAGGACGCCGGCACCCGCCGTATCACCTCGTGCCGCAAGAGTGTCGGGCGACGAATCACTTGGGCACTTGAAGCCAGACACCTTTTGAGTGGCAACCCAAGCGTTGATGTTTCCCGTAGGCAAAGGAGGATTCACCAGGGGTGGGGATTCCATACTACCGAAGTTCGTGGTGAAATTGATTTGGTTAAACAAGGCAGTCTGCTCAATAAACGGAAGAACTCCCGTGAGCCAGCTTGTTTGACGCCCCTGTGTGACTCTTGCCAAAGCAGCACCAGCAGTTGGGGTAGCAGCTTGCTGCCAATAGTTGACAGGAAACGACCTAAAGGCATCGTGGTAGGTATGCGCAGCCAAACTCAGCTGTTTAACATTGTTCGAGCACTGCATTCGCCTCGCTGCCTCTCGGGCCGCTTGCACTGCCGGTAAAAGCAGTCCAACCAAAATACCGATGATCGCTATGACCACCAATAGTTCCACCAACGTGAAACCTCTCCGAATTTTAAATCGCATCGCAATATCCCCAAGCAGAAAAGAAACCTAAACAGAGCAATCCCACTCCACAGTAACTTGGCGAGTCTTTTTTCGCAACAAGTTTCTCGAGCAGTATTCTAGCGTGATAGAGAGTAAAAGCCATAAAATGGTTCCACTAAAGAAAAAAAAAGTGGAAAATATGACAAAATCCCAAAATCATCACGGAACTTTTTTGCGGTGCGATTGAATTCGCGCGAAAGTGCGGGTTTTTGAAGGCTAGGCTGCGGGAAACCAACAAAATACCGCAGGCTCGACCTGGGCTGTGCGACAAATAGCAATCGGGGGCTTGTCCCCCACCAACCTTGTTTTGGCGTTCTAACGTCCGGCACTCGCGAGCCGAGGGGAACGGGAGTTGGGACGCCCAATGTAGTACGCCAAAACGCATCCGTCGGGGGCAAGCCCCGAACGGATGGACTAGCGATATTGTCTAACTCTATTAGCTCCAGGCTGCGGGATTCCAATAAAATACCGCAGCCTTGACCTGCGGATTCTTTATGCTTTCAGGCTACATGCATTTCCGTTCCGATACAAACAGAAAGGATTGCCTATTTGCACTTTCACAGTTTCTGTCTGCCGCTCAATGCATCAGCAAGTATTTCCTTGTTGGTGAATTCGAGTACGCTGCCGCTCGTCACGCCGCGAGCTAATCGAGTCAGCTCGATCGGAAACTCATCGAGCTGGTTCGAAATAAAAAGTGCCGTACCGTCCCCCTCCACATTCGGATTGGTTGCCATAATGGCCTCAGAAAAATTGCCATTTCTGACCCGCTCGACCAACGCATCAATGGTGAGTTGATCTGGTCCGATCCCTTCTAATGGCGCGATCCTTCCTAGCAATACGTGATAAAGGCCTCGAAATACACCTGACTGCTCCAGTGCGATAAGATCCCGCGGCTGCTCTACGATGCACAACAACGACGTATCGCGACGGGAATCCATGCAAATGCCGCACAGTTCGCCCTCTGCTAAATTGTAACAAACCGAGCAATATCGCACGTTTTCACGCACTCGACGGATCGCGTCCGAAAGGGCAAACGCCTCCGATTCATGAACTCGTAACAAATGGTAAGCAAGCCGCTCCGCCGTTTTGCGACCAATGCCAGGCAACTTACCCAATTGATCGATCAATTCGGTTACTGATTGTGATATCTCGCTCATGCCGCAAATAGTTCTCCCTGGTATCTGTCGAGGCTGTTGATAACATATCACATGCGGTTTTAGTTGTGGCACAGGCTTCCGGCGCTTCCGGCCTGTGGTATTCGCAATCACAGGCTGGAAGCCTATGCTACGTAATTTCACCCGTTCCCTCGCTTTTCCTCGGTGGCTATGTCCGTCCTGTTGCAGATTCGAAACGCTTCCAAACACTACGGCGACCAGATTTTGATGGAAGATGCGGAATGCACCATCATGAGCGATACCAAAGTCGGATTCGTCGGCAGAAACGGGGCCGGCAAATCCACCTTGCTCCGATGCATCATGGATGACGAAGAGCTCGATACAGGACAAATCATCAAGCACCCAAAACTCAATATTGGCTACCTTCGCCAGCATGATCCGTTTCTGCCAGGCGAAACTTCGCTGGAATTCATGATGCGGGATAGCGGTCAGCCCGACTGGAAATGCGGCGAAGTCGGGGGCCAATTTGAGCTAAAAGGAAAATACTTGGACGGACCTGTAAGCGAACTATCAGGCGGTTGGCAAACGCGTGTAAAGCTCGCCGCCCTCTTACTGCACGAACCCAATCTGCTGCTGCTGGATGAACCAACTAACTTCCTAGACTTGCGGACTCAAATTCTGCTTGAACACTTTCTTCGAGATTTTCACGAAGCCTGCTTGATCGTTTCGCACGACCGGGCTTTCTTGACCGCGACCTGCGACATTACCCTTGATCTGTCGTTGGGCAAGCTGACGATGTACCCAGGTAAGATCGACGATTTCCTCGTCTACCAACAAGAGCTCAGCGAGCACGATCAGCGGGTTAATTCCGCCAACGAAACGAAGAGAAAACAACTTCAAGAATTCATCGACAAGAACCGCGCTCGGGCCAGCACCGCGACTCGGGCTAAGTCCAAAGAAAAAATGCTTGGCCGCATTGAGTTCAAGGAAGTGCAAAGTGCAGAAGCTCGCGCGACAGTTCGAGCTCCGATGGTTGAGCCGCGAAAAGGACCCGCAGTTCGATGCAAAGACCTTGATATCGGCTACGGCGACCATGTGATTGCCAAGGGGATCGACTTGGAAATCGAGCACGGTTCGCGATCTGCGATCGTCGGGGACAACGGCCAGGGCAAAACGACACTCCTCCGGACCTTAGTCCAATCCTTGCCCGCACTGCGAGGGGAAGTCAAATGGGGATTCGGTTGCGAGATCGGTACTTATGCCCAGCACGTCTACAGCAGTTTGCCTGAGCGTAAGACCGTGCTTGAGTACCTGGAATACGAAGCGATTCCGGGGACCAAGAACCAAACCATTCTCGATGTGGCTGGTGCAATGTTGTTTCGCGGAAGCGCTGTCAAGAAAAAGATTCCAGTCTTAAGCGGTGGTGAACGAGCCCGGCTTTGCCTGGCAGCGATTTTGCTAAGCAAGTCCAACATTTTGGTCTTGGACGAACCCGGGAATCACTTGGACGTCGAGACGGTCGAAGCGTTAGCCAACGCCCTCATCGAATACAAAGGGACCGTTATCTTCACCTCGCACGATCGTCACTTCATGAAACGAGTGGCTTCGAGCATTATCGAAGTCAAAGATGGCACGGTCGTGAACTATCGCGGGGACTATGACTCCTATCTCTACATGGTCAATAAAGAAATTGACACGGTTGAGAACGAGAGAAAGGGAACCCGCCCGAAAGCCAATGATAAACCTGCTGCAAGCGTCAAACCAAAGGCACCGGTGGTTCCGAAAGCGGTGGTTCCGAAAGATCGTGGCCATGTGTCTCTCACAGCACAGAATCGCAAGGGGAGCAATGCAAACAAAAACATCATCGACGATGATCGTTCCGTAAAGCGAGAGGTTGGTCAACTCGAAAAGACGATCGCAAAACTCGACGCACAGAAAAAGTTACTAAGCGACGAGCTCATGCAATCCACCGAAGCGATCGCAGCGATGAAGTTGCACGAAGAGTTAACCAAAGTAACGACAGAACTAGAGACTGCCGAAATGCGTTGGGCAGAATTGCAAGAACAACTCGAAGCCCTGTAGGTCCCGCCTGCCGGGCGGGACTCTAAAGTAGGTCCCGCCTGCCGGGCGGGACTCTAAAGTAGGTCCCGCCTGCCGGGCGGGACTC
>JAYTVL010000129.1:0-27476 GCA_043744075.1 Pirellula sp.
TCGCTGCGCTCAGCAGCCCAATGGCAGCATTCTTTTTACATTCGTGATTTCGGTAACATCCGGCGCTGAGGCAACACGAAGCGGAAATGTAGTTGTCGCCGAACACGCAGGATTCGTCATCCACGATTTGATCGCAAGCAACATATACGATCTGATAGTTCGCCGCTTTTGCCTGCTGGATTAATTCCTCGATGACAGGTGGAAGGCCAGACGGATCGCGGCTTATTTTGCTCAGTACTGCGTTCAGCACGACACCATCCTTTTACGAAGGATTCACTTTGGCGATTCCACAAGTTCCAATAGTCCAAATTTCCATGGAATTCCACCGTATTTGTTGCCGCGGTAGCCGTCATTATCGACGCCTTGATAAAGGAAACTCAAGTGCTCGGGATCGATTTCCAAATGTTCATCGATGCCGCTTCTAATTAGTTCTCCGTGGCTAATGTTCTTTGTCCAAACCGGCATTTGTTCAACATTCAATAATGCGTCAGCAAACGGCTTGTCTTTAGTGGAGGCGAGCGGTTGCCATGGTCCTTCTAGCCGATCCGCAAGCCAAGCTTTCTACGAAACCTGTCCATAACTGTGGCAATGGCGTCCACGTTCGAAAAGTGAGAACCGATCCACTGGTTCCTTGCGAATCGTTCAAACTCCGAAGCCAACCCCAGCTTATCAACTTCGCGGTGACGGATTGTTTTGAACATGACGCCTATGTACGAATCCACCGTCTACAATTGAGTTGATGAAAAACCTACATTGCTTCAGTCATATGATAGATATGGTCCGTCCGATTGGGAATACACTATGATACTAGGCTCCGGAGATCCCACACCCTTTGACGCGTACGCACTGGTGGCGATCTGTTTTCTGGCGGCAACTCTCTTCGTAGGCTGTATTCTTGGTCCAGGATGGGTAACGCATTCGGCAACTTTGGTTCGATGGGGAGCAACAATTCTTAGTTTGCTCGTCTTCGCGGCAGTGCTCATAATCACACCCACAACGAGCGGAGCAGTCGGTGCGGGACGCCTAGTTACGCTGTGGCCCGCAGCAAGTACAGTTGTTATTCTCTTTTTCGTTTGGAGTTGGCGAATTGGCCATTTTTGAAAAACATTTCCACCGGTTTCGGGAGACTGTGAAGGTTCGATGAGCCCAGCAGCTAGGAGTCCTCGAGGCCAACTACCAAATACAGATCGGACAGATTCGATGGTCAGGTGCTGGACGTGCCGGGCCGTCCGCGGGTGTTGCATACGCCTGGCCACACGCCTGGCGAGGTCGTTTTTCACTTAGCTGACCGGAACGTGCTGATTAGTGGCGATACGCTCGTGACACGCAACCTGCTGACGGGTGAAATGGGTAGACCACAGATTGTGAGTGAGATATTGAACGATAACATGACACAAGCCAACCGCTCGTTGGATTTGATTCGGGAGTTGGGTCACGTCACCATGTTGCCGGGGCATGGCAAGCCCTGGGTAGGGAAGCGACGTCTTGGAGCACAAGTCCGTCTTTGGTTGCGGGTGTGTCGGGGCCAGGGAGTTCGTCTTTGTTGACGGAGGGTTGAAGTTTCCATTTGCGATCGTCGCGGGTCCAGATGGCGGAGACATTGTACTCCTCACGCTCTGCGTGAGGCTCTGCGACAGAATCACGGCGGAGCGTGATGAGTACATTGGGGCGAACTCGGGTTGGACGGTAGCCACTTGGGCGAAGCGCTTCGCAGATGGCGGGAAACTGATCCAGCGGCATGGACTGACAAAACGCAAATCGCTCAGCCACCATCCCCTTTGCAGCTTCGATCTGAGTCACGAGCAACGGCTCTACAGCCCGCCATTCGGTCGACAGCGGGGGATCCCGCCAGTCGGGCGTTAGCGTTCGCCGAAGTTCCGAATCCAAAAACGGAATCGCCGCCTTCCCGTGTTCCTGCAGTCGTGAGAACACCACCGCGAACTGTGTTTCGTCGGCATCTTTGACAAGTTCTGCAAGAACTTCGGGCTGATCGGCCGCATAATCCGCCAGGACTTCCGTAACAAGCGATCGTTCTGATTCACGGCGTTTTGTGTCGCGGTAAATCACGCCCAGTGGCGAGATCAGTTTCTCCCGTGCCTCGGGGTCGGTCGGCGTGATGAGCCGGATTTCACTGTCCAGAATGCGGAGCAGATCATCAAAGTCCTTGGGGCGATTGCCATAGCCAGAAGCTTCCAGCAATTCAGTATAGGACCGCATGGTTCCTTTGATGTCCGTTCCGGAATCTGGCAGCAAGTCTTTCAGAACCGCACGGGCCGCTTTCTGGTGGTAGCGATGCTCGGGTGATCAGTACCTTTTTGCCAACCGGGATGCCTTGCCCTCGCCGCAATGCTGCCAGTGTGTCTTTGAGGCTTAAAGTGTCATCCAATGCGGGACATCGTTTTCGCAAACCATTCAGCAGCCGTGCTTCTGTTTCCTCAGCAGTGGCTTCGATGTATACCGAGATTACATCCTCGGACAGCCGAGGCAGCAGTCCCGCTTTGACCAGGGAAGACTTGCCGCAACCCGATGGTCCGTAGATCAGACCGACCGAAAACGTGTTATCGGGATCGGTTTCCTCGATGCTTGTCTTCCAGAACCGCAGGCTGTCTGGCAGTCTATCACGATCACGGGGACCGGGCAGCAGTTCCAGGAAGAAGTCCGCATCGTGAACATCAAAGGACCGCAAGCCCTTGGGGACGATCTTGATAGGTTGGTTGTCAGACGAACCCAGGTTCATGGCCGCAGACAAGGCAGCCACGGAACCGACCGAGGTTGAGGCGGATTTCGGGGCGTGAGTTTCAGCAGCAACCGCAGCCATACCGCCCGGCGACGTTCCACTTTGGATCACCGTCTGCTCGACCAGGAAGTGCCGCAGGTCGTCGGCCAGGTCATGGGCTGACGTATACCGTTCACTTGCCCGCTTTGACATTGTCTTGTTACAGATCCGTTCCAGTTCCTTCGGTAGCTTCTCGTCATATTGCCGCAGCGGCCTTGGCTCGTAACTGGTCACCTGCTCCAACAGTTCGGCTTGTGTATCGCCCCGGAACGGTTGCCGACCAGCCAGTAAATTGAAAACTGTTGCTGGCCGAAACACGACATTTCCGCCAGAAGTTGCTTCTTCGATATTTTCATGACGTATCAACCTTTAAGTCCAGGTGGGTTTGCGTCCACATATTTTAACACCGCTGATGTCGGTTGGTGAAACAGCCAAGCAAAGACTAGCGTCAGCGCTGATCCCAGATTAGCATCGCGGTCACCCGAGCGTCAGTTCAATTCAAATCACTATTTTTGATCTGGAAACCGTGGCATGAGAAGGTACTTAGCTATTACCTCGTTGTGCGTGCTTGTTATGTTGGTCCTTCCTGCCTTCGCCACGAGCAAGATGCAGTTCAAATACATTCAGCCACCAACAGCGAAGCTGTTTGGAATTCGTTTTGATCGATGGATGGGTCTGTATTACTACTTCGATTCCCCGATTGCTTACCCGGAGCCGGAGTTCCGATTTTACGACCCCATGTTAGGAGACGTGTATGCCACCGCTGCAATATGGAGCGAAGGAACCAGTTGTATTCTGAAACCGCTCTCCGTGGGACATCACACGTTGGAGACGAAGAGTTACTTTCCATTGTTTGACATCTATACCGAGGGAACCATTCACCTCACAATCGAGAAATGATCGGAGTAAGCAATTTCGAGGGAGTTGATTTCGGCAGCGAAAGAGGAATGGCATGGAGCGGTCGGTAGTCGCGGAGTCAAGTGTGATATGCCTTGTTATCGCCGTCCCCATTGTACTGGCGACAAATCAGGCTCCCATGGTGTTGCCATGGACTTGGGCAGCGGTGCACCTATTGGCGGCGTATGCGATCTGGTGCAGGCGCCGATGGTTCGCTTCTAGTTTCTTTCTCGCCCTAATATTGCCGGTGTTGCAGTTTGTCCTTAGTACGAGCGCTGGCTTCGTCCGCGACTCAAGCCTTCAGTCTCACAGCATGTTATTCGGCCCAGAGCCAGAACCAGAAGATCTGGTACAGGCGATCATGTGGCTGGGCGAATGTGTTTTGTTTGTCGCACTTCTGGCAAAGCGCAAACGCTTCTTAGCCTCTGTCAGCCTTTTCCCTATCTCGCCAATTTCCTTCAAAGGAATCGCGGCATTGCTTGTCGCGACATTGGCGACCGACTGCTTCATCTCGATCAGAAACGCATACGCGGTTAAGGCCAAAGAGTTGCTTCGATTCCAACAGGGAATGGCTTCAGAAGCAGATCGTCAGCGGGATTTTGCTAGAGGGAGGCAGATAGGCCGCGCCTATATCGCGGCACTAGACCAAGACGATTTGGAAGCGATGTTTGAGTTGGAAAGCATGCTTGAGCCGGAATTCGCAAAAGGACCAGATCCGGCTTCGTCTAGTCTGCTGCTGCAGGGGTTTGTGTGCGAAACGCTGTTTGACAAGGCTCACGAGCAAACTCGCAAGCAGGCGTTGCGATTGATCGCGAGAATGCAATATCTACCTTCATGGCATCAGTTCGCGTTTGACATAGGCGGAGGGCATTCACAAAGTTCTCTGCGGCGTGGCGTCCAGGTCCAAAAGCTCAGAGTACTATTTTACCAACGCCATCGACCGAATCATTTCATCCGCATCGTCTGACGGCATATCAATCGAGCGGATACTCGAAGATTCACAGTTTTCAAAACAGGAGCGGCAGGATGTACTGGACGCCCAACAGCGAATGAGAAAGAAATAGCGTGTGTATTTCTGAAGACGATCGGAAGTCGACACTGCTCATTGACTGCATGTCTGAAGTCACACGCGTTTTGTCGAGTCTAGTGTCTGTCTGTCAATTGGTCGGGAGCTGATTTTCGCTGGAAGTCGGGGACGTTTTACAGGTAGATTTCAAACTTCCGCTCGCCTAAAAGACTTGCGGGTTACCCGCTTCGGTTTAGCACACCGTCCCGGACCGCGCGTAGGCCTATCCCGATACTCCCCCCGATTCAAACTTGTTCTTCCGAGCTTTGAGAATACTGTGCAGCGTTCTTAGCTTATTCCTTACCTGCCTGAGCGTCTTGATTTGGAAAGAACGATTCGTGTGTTCAATAGGTTCACTGACGAACACCGAGGGCTTTGATTCTTGATGCGAGGGTAGTCGGCTTCATGCCGAGCTTCGCGGCCGCACCGTCGAAGCCGTAGATCTTGCCGTTCGATGCCGCAAGTGCCTGTTGGATATTGTTTTTTTCTAACTCGCGAATTTCTGCCTCGGTCATCTAGTTCCAAGCGTTGCTTAAGAGACTCAACTTCTTCGAGCAACCTTGCGTTTGCAATTGCTGCTGCGAGATGGTCGGCAATCATTCGTAACCAATCAAAGCACGTGTCGCCTGGTTGCTTTCTCGCAAACAATCCCAGCACTCCGAGCACGACACCTCGATGCACCAACGGATGGCCTGCGAAACTGGTTATGTTCTCTTGGACATGTTCTATCTAGGGACTGCAAATAGTTCTGGGCAATCCTATATCCAATACCGAGGCGGCCCAGTTGGATTTCTTTAAGTTCTCGACGATCGCACGTTGGCATTTGCAGATTTTGGTGGCAACCGACAGTACATCACTGTTGGAAACCTATCCGAGAATCCAAAGTCATTCATTTTTTTGATGGATTATGCCAACAGCCGCCGAATCAAGGTATGGGGTAGCGCAGAAGTGATCGAAGGTGACGAAGAACTGCTTGCCGTGTTGCAAGATCCAGCCTATGGCGGCAGAGTTGAACGGGCAATCCGTTTCCAAATCGAAGCCTGGGACATCAACTGTCCGCAACACATTCACAAACGATTTTCCATCGAGCAAATTGCGCCGACCATTGAAAAGCTCCAGGATCGAATCCGCGAACTCGAAAAAGAACTTGCAAGATACCATATTTGAATGAGTCAATGGGCTTGAGGAAGAAGTTGACGATGCTTCATATGGTACAATCTGATTACGCCATCCCTCAAGGACCATTATGCTCACCATACTAGGCTCTACATCTCTTTTCGGTCGAAGAACTAATCGACGCGACGCGCTGCGAGTCGGAACACTCGGGGCGTTTGGGCTTGGTTTACCGACTTGGCTTGCCCATGAACAGTCGACTGCCGCAGAAAGAACAGAAGGGAGATCATTTGGGCGAGCAAAACGAATCATCATGCTTTACTTGCAAGGTGCAGCATCACAATTCGAAACTTGGGACCCAAAGCCTGAATCACCGGCAGAAATCCGTGGCCCGTGGGGTGCGATCGCGTCATCCGTTCCTGGAACAAATATTGGTGAACGGCTTCCAAAAATGGCGAAGTTCGTCGATCGAGTTGCATTAATCAGATCGATGAACCACCAACACAATAATCATTCTAATCACTATACGCTCACTGGTTTCCCAACGATCGACTTTACGAGCGAGACGAATCCTCGCGACGAGCGTCATCATCCATTCTTCGGAAGTGTTATCGACTATTTGGATGATCAGCGGCAACCTCAAGCGAAGTTGGAAGTGCCAAGAAATATTGGCTTGCCATTTCCCTACAGCGAGAATTCGCCTGTGTTTCGTCGCGCCGGTCCTTATGGTGCGTTCTTGGGGACACGTTATGATCCGGTGTGGACAGAGTTTGACGGAAAAGCCACAAAAAGTGTTGATCGAGTCTCATTCTTCGACCAACTAAACAGAGTCCCTGTCAACGACCCTTTTTTGGGAATTACTCCGGAGAGTCGTATGATCGTTTCTCGAGCGGCCCGCCTTCGCGACGAAATTACATTGGATCGTCTCAATCAACGGCTCAGCTTGCTGCAACAACTTGATAACGAAAAACGTTTTTTGGCTAATTCAGATGCAGCCCGCAATCTTGATCGATTCCAAGCGATGGCCTATTCCATATTAACTTCTGAGCGGCTTCGACGTGCGCTCGATGTTGGGCTTGAACCGATGGCGATTCGCGAGGAGTACGGGATGAATTTATTTGGACAGGCCGTACTGACCGGCAGAAGACTGTTAGAAGCGGACGCCCGCATCGTTTCGGTTTTTTGGGACGAATACAAAGTTGTCAATACAGGTTGGGATACTCACTTTGATCACGAATCGCGATTGGGAGATGAACTGTTGCCCGGGCTCGATGCGGCGCTCAGTTCGCTACTTCGCGATCTCGAAGAGCGTGGAATGTTGTCGGATACGCTCGTGATGTGCCTGACCGAACATGGTCGGACTCCCAAAATTTCCGAGCAATCGCGTGGAGGAGGTCGGGACCATTGGTCACAAGCGTATAGCATTTTGCTGGCCGGCGGAGGCATCCAGCCTGGAATCGTCGTGGGTGCTTCGGATCGTCATGGTGCTTTCGTTCAAGACCGTCCTGTATCCCCCGAGGATATTCTCTCGACAATGTACCACTTGATTGGAATCTCGCCCGACACCACGATTCCCGATCGATTGCAACGCCCCATGCGATTAGTGGCAGGCGGCTCTATTGTCAATGAGCTTCTGGCGTAAGTGAGTCAATTGCGTGCTGCAAAGATGCACCTCTTTATCGGCCTCGGCGCATCAATAGCAATCCGAAGTTGATCAATCCGCCACCGAGTATTTGCGGAACTTGACTCGATGCCAGCGAAGGCACCGGGGCGGCCCAAGTCCATCCACAACAGCGCAAGGCTTCACGGAACCGCTGTCGCGCCGTCATGCAGTCAGGGGAAAACCAGTCTGGCTTACTCATCGGGATTCTTACTCTTCAATTCCGCAAGCAGCCTTTTCCATTGCCGCTGCCGAGCACGATAAAACAAACTCGCAAACAGCCAGACACCCGGTGTCAACAGGCCGGCGCTGATATCAACGCGGTCTGTGTATCGAGATCGATTCCCAGGCAGGGCTTCGACTCGCATGCAATGCTTCCAGGTACGGACCAAGCGACTGTTCTCGTCCGTGGCAATTTCGCGAGCAGAGTGATCGACACGAACGATGCGGACTTCATGTGAGGAGACCGGGCCGTGACCTCGCCCAGGGTAAGTTCACCGGCCAACAACGCTTTTACAAAATGCCCGTTCGATCCTGCGTCCTTAGTCGAATTGCCGACCGTCACGCTACTTCCCATGTTGCGATTCGCGGGGAGGTAGGACTTTCGAATCAGCACATTCCTAACACACTGTTCGAGTTCGCGGATATTTCCAGGCCAGGCATAATCAGAGCCAATGTTCTGCTCGATCCAATCGACCGATTCGGAGGCCAGTGCATCAACCTCATCCTTGACTTGCCGCAGAAGTCGAGCAGCGATGAAACGAGTCAGTTCAAGCAGATCCTCCGGGCGATCGACAAGTTGCTCGCGCAAAGTGGGTGTTTGAATCCGATCTGCACACAAACGGTAGTATAAGTCCTCGCGAAAGTGACCGCTTTGAATTTCCAACTCCAGCTCCCGATTGGTAGCCGCAATAAACTTGCCTTCAAAGTCGGAAGCACAATTTGCTGCGTCGAATGTAGAAACGCATTCCAGGTCCGACCGACGATTGATGGGCAAGCAAATTCGGGACAAAGTTCCTCGGTCCGACCACGCAACTTGGGAGCCATTTGCAAATCGACCAACAGTCCAAGATTTGTTGATCGAATCTAACAGGGATCGGTTGCCAAACTTGGTACCCATTCGGCATGGCCGAATGAAAGGATCTCCGCTTGCCTTTTTTCGTGGCCTTGCCTTGGCGATGGCCAAAGATCTTGCCAATACTCCCAACTCGGACATACTCCTTCCTATATGCGGTGACTGCCATCTTCAAAACGGAAAGCCTGATCCGAGCCTACGTGTTGACTCTGTCGGATGGTCGGTCGGAGTTGTTTCAAAGGTATAGTCTGTCAGACATGGCAATGAAAGTAGTAGGCGTTGGAAGCGTTGGGCTCAGGTGTGGAATTCTTCTTTTCGGAGACTCCGATGGCGCGCCTTTGGTGCTTCAAATCAAGGAAGCCCGTCCAAGCATCTTTGCAACTTTTCCTACCGACGCAGAGACTAGCCATGAGGGCTACCGAGTGGTTCATGGTCAGCGATTGATGCAGGCAGCCAGCGATTTGTTCCTTGGTTGGACTTCCGACTCTAAGGGCCGGCACTATTACTTGCGTCAACTTCGCGACATGAAACTATCGATCGATCTGTTGAATTCGGATTCCCAGTCGCTTCTAGATTACGGTCAGCTGTGTGGTTGGGCATTGGCGCGGGCACACGCCAAATCCGGCAAAGCGTCTTACATCGCAGGATATCTGGGTACTGGCGATCAATTTGACTTTGCTCTGGAAGTCTTTGGACTGGCATACGCGGATCAAGTGGAATCGGACTTCCTGGAGTTTAAGAAGCTTGTGAGTTCCGGAACGATTCCAGTCGAGATTGCTTGAGTTGCAGCTCAAACTGGCAATTTTCGAGGCTGCCACGGAAAATAGTTCTTGATTCAGTGGCTTTCGAGTACTTTGTTTCGCCAAAAGAGTCGCTTTGCGTTAGACTCGTTTCTTGATCCCAGTGGCTACTTTTGTCAGAGTGTATATGTTCGTCCGTCAAGAACCAAGTCTTGCCTTGAGCTTGAAACCGATCCCAACTCATAACTTGCGACAAAGCCAGCAAACTGCGAGCATTGTAGCTCAATTGGTTCGCTGGTAGTTCTTTGTCCAGCTTCGATTTCCACCGAAATTCGTAAAGTAATCGTCAATAAACTCGATTGGTACCGCTGTGTTCACGTTTTCGCTTTTTAACTGCCCCTCTCCTTCTCCTTGTCCATTGCTATGAGAGTTCAGATAATTGATAACGATCAGGGCATCCAGCGGTGAAATTGAATTATCACTATCAACGTCTAAAAAAGCCGGAGGCTTGTCTGCCGTTACTGGTCCTGAACCAAATTGATTCAAATAGTTTACGATCGTAAGCACGTCGAGCGGTGAAACCGTGTTGTCGGCGTCCACGTCTAATGGATTCATGATGTTGTGCCAAAGGCTATTGCTATCCGTTACATTCAGAGTTTTTGTCCCTTGAGTGTAGCCCAAAGCGGTCGCTGTTATGGTGACTGTTGAGGTTCCATCAACCACATGATCGTCCACCGCGGTAATGACAAAACTAACCGACGTTTGATTGATTGGAATAATAACCGACGCAGGCACCGTCGCTGACGAAACGTCGCTGCTACTGAGAATTACTACCAATGCTTGGCTTTCGTCCGAATCGATGCGAGAAACCGTGCCTATAGCTTGTCCGTTCTTCTCCGGAATACTGGAAACGTCGAGACTCACGGACAGAGTCTTTGACAAAGCATGTAGAATGAGACGGTAGCTGCCGGTTGCATTCTGCCCCCCCGCCACGTCCCCGTTTCCAGTGATAGGGTTGTATTGGTTGTTGCTGTCGTTGGAAACGCCTACATAAAAAGTACCTGTTTCAAGAAACGCATATCGCAAGTAGGCATCAAAGCCGACAATGCTCTCACCTGGTGCCTTCGCATTGTTGTTGAAAGCCAAGGGTTGCCCTTGAGCATCAAAAAGCCGGAGAAATGAATTTAGTCCTCCGACGCCATTGGAAACCGTGTCGATATCAATATCCACGATTTGGCCGGCGCCAACTGCAAAACTAAACATGTCCACATCGGTATCGGGCGAAACAACAAAATCAACACTTACCTGAGTCGTCGAAATACTTCCTAGTGGAATAGCTTTGGAAATCGAATCATCTTGATCTGTCGTTGCTACCGTCGCCGTTTGGATGCTCAATTGGTAACTACCCGTCGCATTCGGCCCCCCAACTGTGTCGCCGTTACCGGTCACTGGGTCGTATTGGACGTTGCTGTCATTCGACACACCGAGGAAGTAGTTTCCTCCCGACGAAAAAACGTAGCGCAAGTATGCGTCGTATCCAACCACATTTTCATCAGGTGCTGCTGCCGCACCAGAGAATGCGAGCTTGTTACCCTGAGCATCAAACAATCGAAGGTAGGAACTCAACCCTCCCGGACCATTCAAAGGAGAATCAATATCGAAATCGACTGCTTGGCCGGCGATGACGGAAAAGCCAACCATGTTGACATCCGTATCGAGTGCGATTACGGCGTTTACTATGGTCGGGGAAAGCGTGATGTTGCCGAGCTGCGATGATTCGGATATTGAGTCATCCGGATCAGTTACTACACTCGAAGCTGTTTGCGCTATCAATAGGTAGCTGCCTGTTGAATTTGCACCGCCCGCAGTGTCACCATTACCGGTCACCGGATCGTACTGAATATTGTTGGAGTTCGACACGCCAATATAATAAGTTCCGCCAACAACAAAGGTATATCGAAGATATGCGTCAAAGCCGATTGTGCTTTCGCCTGGTGCGGCCGCATTATTGTTGAATGCCAATTCAGTTCCTTGCGCATTAAACACTCGAATGTAGGACCCTAATCCGCCAGGACCGTTCAGCACAGTATCAATATCAAAGTCGACACTTTGCCCTGCACTGACAACAAAACTGACCATGTTGACGTCGGTGTCCGGCGAAATGCTCGCGCTGACGGTCGACGGAGTTGTCGAAATGGATCCCAAAGAACTCGCTTCGGAGATCGTGTCATTAGGGTCAGACACCACTGCAGCAGCGGTCTGCAGAATCAACTGATAACTCCCAATCGAGTTGAAGCCTCCGGCTGTATCCCCATTGCCGGAAATTGGATCGTATTGGACATTGTTGAAGTTCGATACGCCGAAGTAATAGGTGCCTGCCGTCACAAACGAGTAACGCAAGTAAGCGTCAAAACCAATTGTGTTCTCACCTGGAGCGGCTGCGTCGTTGTTGAAAGCCAACTCCTGGCCTTGTGCATTGAACAGCCTGATATAAGACCCCAATCCTCCCGGCCCATTGAGTGGCGTATCGATATCGAAATCAACGATCTGCCCAGATGTTACACTGAACGCGACCATATTTACATCAATATCAGTTACGAGACTCGCGCTAACCGTAATTGGAGTCGCGGATACTGCTCCTAACTGTGCAGCTTCTGCAATGGAGTCATTCGTATCTACCGGAAGGGCTTGTACGATCAACTGGTAGCCGCCAACTGTGTTTAGGCCACCCGCCGTGTCACCGTTGCCGGTAACCGGGTCATAACTGGTGTTGATGAAATTCGACACGCCGAGGTAGTAGGTTCCAACCGTCGCAAAGGTGTAGCGCAAGTAAGCATCGAATCCAAGTTGGCTTTCGCCGGGAGCTAAGCCGTCGTTGTTAAATGCTAATTGAGTTCCTTGAGCATCGAATAGCCGGATGTAGGACCCTAACCCGCCCGGGCCGTTCAGCACGGTATCGATGTCGAAGTCGACAACTAGTCCAGCACTAACAACAAAACTGACCATGTTGACGTCCGTGTCCGGAGAAATAATCGCGTTGACCGTCGACGGAGTTGTTGAGATGGAACCCAGAGAAGTCGCTTCGGAGATCGTATCGTTAGGGTCAGAGACCACTACCGTAGCGGTTTGCAGGATTAATTGATAGCTGCCGATCGAGTTGAAGCCGCCTGCTGTATCGCCATTACCCGTAATTGGATCGTATTGAGCATTGTTGAAATTCGACACGCCAAGGTAGAATGTGCCTGCTGTCACAAAGGTGTAGCGAAGGTACGCATCAAAGCCGAGGGTGACCTCACCAGGCGCCGCTGCGTCGTTGTTGAATGCCAATTCCTGGCCTTGCGCATTGAACAGTCTTATATAAGACCCTAATCCTCCCGGTCCATTGAGCGGTGTATCGATATCGAAATCAACGATCTGCCCAGGTGTTACACTGAACGCAACCATGTTGACATCAATATCAGTTACGAGACTCGCGCTAACCGTAATTGGAGTCGTTGATACCGCTCCTAATTGTGCGGCTTCCGAGATGGCGTCGTTCGTATCCACGGGAAGAGCCTGTACGTTCAACTGGTAGCTGCCAACTGTGTTTTGGCCACCCGGAGTGTCGCCATCGCCAGTGACTGGATTGTAATTGATGTTATTGAAATTGGAAACGCCGAGGTAGTAGGTCCCGGCTGTCGCAAACGTATATCGCAAATAAGCATCGAATCCAAGTCGGCCTTCCCCAGGGGCTACGCCGTCATCGTTCGATGAAAGAGGTACACCTTGTGCATTGAATAGCCGGATATACGATCCTAGTCCGCCAGGTCCGTTCAGTACAGTATCGATATCAAAGTCGACTACTTGCCCCGCACTGACGATAAAGCCGACCATGTTGACGTCAGTGTCCGGCGAAATAATCGCACTGACCGTCGACGGAGTTGTTGTGATTACCCCCAAAGAAGTCGCTTCAGAGATAGTGTCATTAGGGTCAGAGACCACTACCGGAGCAGCTTGCACGATCAGCTGATAACTGCCAATCGAGTTGAACCCTCCTGCCGTATCCCCATTACCGGTAATGGGATCGTACTGCAAATTGTTGGAGTTCGACACGCCGAGATAGTATGTGCCAGCCGTAACAAAGGCGTAACGCAGGTACGCATCAAAACCAATTGTGTTTTCGCCAGGAGCGGCCGCGTCGTTGTTGAAAGCCAACTCCTGGCCTTGCCCATTGAACAGCCTGATGTACGAGCCTAATCCGCCTGTACCGTTGAGAGTCGTATCAATATCAAAGTCTACGATTTGTCCTGCCGTGACAAAGAATGCGACCATATTGACATCAATATCAGTCGCAATGTTAGCGTTGACGGTTATTGGAGTTGTGGATACAGAGCCCATTTGCAGCGCCTCCGAGATGGAGTCGTTCGTATCCACGGGAAGTGCTTGAACTATCAACTGGTAGCTGCCAATTGTGTTCAGACCACCGGCAGTATCGCCATCGCCGGTAACTGCGTTGTAGTTGATGTTATTGAAGTTGGAAACACCGAGGTAGTAGGTTCCGGCTGTCGCAAAGGTGTACCGCAAATAGGCATCAAATCCCAGTCGGCTTTCGCCAGGAGCTAAGCCGTCGTTGTTAAATGCTAGTTGAGTTCCTTGCGCATTAAAAAGTCGGATGTAGGATCCTAAACCACCAGGACCGTTCAGCGGCGTATCGATATCAAAGTCGACAACTAAGCCAGAACTAACAACGAAACTAACCATGTTGACGTCGGTGTCCGGCGAAATACTTGCATTGACCGTAGACGGAGTTGTCGAAATAGATCCCAAAGAACTCGCTTCGGAGATCGTGTCATTAGGGTCAAGAACGACAATTGGAGCGGTTTGCAAGATCAACTGATAACTCCCGATCGAGTTAAAGCCTCCGGCTGTATCCCCATTGCCGGAAATTGGATCGTATTGGACATTGTTGAAGTTCGATACGCCGAGGTAATAGGTGCCTGCCGTCACAAATGCATAACGCAAGTAAGCGTCAAAACCAATTGTGTTCTCACCCGGAGCGGCTGCGTCGTTGTTGAAAGCCAACTCCTGGCCTTGTGCATTGAATAGCCTGATATAAGACCCCAATCCTCCCGGCCCATTGAGTGGCGTATCGATATCGAAATCAACGATCTGCCCAGATGTTACGCTAAGCGCGACCATATTCACGTCAATATCAGTTACGAGACTCGCGCTAACCGTAATTGGAGTCGCGGATACCGCTCCTAACTGTGCAGCTTCCGCAATGGAGTCATTCGTATCAACAGGAAGCGCTTGTACGATCAACTGGTAGCTGCCAACTGTGTTTAGGCCACCCGCCGTGTCGCCATCGCCTGTAACTGCGTTGTAATTGATGTTGTTGAAGTTCGACACGCCCAGGTAGTAGGTTCCGGCTATCGCAAATGTAAATCGCAAATAGGCATCGAATCCAAGTCGGCTTTCGCCGGGAGCTAATCCGTCGTTGTTAAATGCTAATTGAGTTCCTTGAGCATCGAATAGCCGGATGTAGGACCCTAACCCGCCAGGGCCGTTGAGCACGGTATCGATATCGAAGTCGACAACTAGTCCAGCACTAACAACAAAACTGACCATGTTGACGTCCGTGTCCGGAGAAATAGTTGCACTGACCATCGAAGGAGTTGTCGAAATGGATCCCAAAGGAGCCGCTTCAGCGATCGTGTCATTTGAGTCTGGAACGACAACTTGAGCCGTTTGTAAGATCAACTGATAACTGCCGATTGAGTTGAAGCCGCCAGCGGTATCCCCATTACCGGTGATTGGATCGTACAGAACATTGTTGAAGTTCGACACGCCGAGGTAGTATGTGCCTGTCGTAACAAAGGTGAAGCGCAGGTATGCATCAAACCCTATGGTGTTCTCACCGGGAGCCGCAGCATCGTTGTTGAAAGCCAACTCCTGGCCCTGCCCATTGAACAGCCTGATAAAGGACCCCAGTCCTCCCGGGCCATTGAGTGGCGTATCGATATCGATATCAACGATCTGCCCAGACGTTACATTGAACGCGACCATGTTGACATCAATATCAGTCGCTATGCTGGCGTTGACCGTTATTGCGGTGGCTGATACCGCTCCTAACTGTGCGGCTTCCGAGATGGCGTCGTTCGTATCCACGGGAAGTGCTTGTACGATCAACTGGTAGCTGCCAACTGTGTTTTGGCCACCCGCCGTGTCGCCGTCGCCGGTAACTGCGTTGTAATTGATGTTGTTGAAGTTGGAAACGCCGAGGTAATATGTCCCGGCTGTCGCAAACGTAACCCGCAAGTAAGCATCGAATCCTAGGCGGCTCTCGCCAGGGGCTAAGCCGTCGTTGTTAAACGCTAGTTGAGTTCCTTGTACATCGAATAGCCGGATGTAGGATCCTAGTCCGCCTGGACCGTTCAGCACGGTATCGATATCAAAGTCGACGACAAGTCCAGCACTGACTACAAAACTGACCATGTTGACGTCCGTGTCCGGCGAAATAGTCGCACTGACTGTCGAAGGAGTCGTTGAAATCGAACCTAAAGAAGTCGCTTCAGAGATTGTGTCATTTGGGTCCGGAACGACAATTGGAGCCGTTTGCAGGATTAACTGATAACTACCGATTGAGTTGAAGCCTCCAGCAGTATCCCCATTACCAGTAATTGGGTCGTATTGAACATTATTGAAATTCGACACGCCGAGGTAGTATGTGCCAGCCATTACAAAGGTGTAGCGCAGATACGCATCAAACCCAATGGTGTTCTCACCGGGAGCCGCAGCGTCGTTGTTGAAAGCCAATTCCTGGCCTTGCGCATTGAACAGCCTGATGTAAGAGCCCAATCCTCCCGGTCCATTGAGTGGCGTATCGATATCGAAATCAACGATCTGCCCAAGCGTAACGTTGAACGTGACCATGTTGACATCAATATCGGTCGCGAGACTTGAATTTACTGTTAACGGTGTGGCCGAAATAGCCCCTAACTGCTTGGCTTCGGAGAACGAATCATCAAGATCAATCGGAAGCGCCTGCACAATCAGGGTATAGTTGCCTATCGAATAAAGACCGCCCGCAGTATCGCCGTCGCCTGTAATTGGGTTGTATTGCACATTGTTAAAGTTGGAGACGCCCAAATAAAACGTTCCGTTTGTGGGAAACGTATATCGCAAGTAGGAATCAAATCCCAACCGGTTTTCTCCGGGTGCAAGCCCATCGTTATTAAAGTCAAGCTGCGTCCCCAGAGAGTCGAAAAGCCTGATATACGTCCCAAGTCCTCCTGGACCGTTGAGAGGTGTATCTAGGTCGAAATCGACAACTTGCCCCGCACTGACGTCGAATCCGACCATATTGACATCAGTATCTGGCGAGATACCCGCACTGATCGACCTAGGCGTCGTTGAAAGCGCACCGAGCATAAACGCTTCCGAAATGGAATCGTCTAAGTCCGCCATCAGCAGACGCTTTTCGAGCGACTCGAATAGCAATTCGTGCAGAAGGGAACTGCGACGGTGACGACTTCCGCGATTGCTCGGTTTTCTATTGGCCCTTGGTCTCCCCGTCGAAATTCTCGAAAACAGATTAGACAAGCCGAGAAGCGACGGTGATTTTTTCATGATGATCAGTTATGTTGACTTTTGAATAACATTTTAAAGTGATCTGCTCGAGTGAACCAATTGGTTACTAAAGTGAGATTTCATTTCTATGGCTCAGTTCCGAGCATAATCGGTTTCCGCCACAATTTCTTAGATTGTATGCGATTTGTTTTCACCCACCGGGTAAATCGTTGACTCCGTTCCTCGTCACCCGTGGAAAAAACTTCACAATCTTTTAACAGCGTGCAATTCTTACGCCAATTCAATTCAAAGTTTTGTGATTGCGTAAAAAGGAAGGAAAACGAATTTTTTCGATGGATCGAATGCCACATGCGATCGGAAAACGGTCAACAGTGTGTGGCACAACACACTTCAAACAAACTAAAGGGTCGACATTGGCTTGGGCAACGTGGAAGTCGCAAGGGTATCAATCCACTCCGATTCCATGTAATTTATGAAGGACTTTAAACTCTTTCTTCATACACTTGAATTGAACCCCATGAACTACCGACGACGCTTATTCTGTTTACGCCCGATCGCGCCATTCTTCCAAGTTTTTATTGGGTCGGTTGCAGTCTGGGTATTCCTGTGCAACTCTTCCTTGTTTTCGCAGGACAAAACCGTCCCTATTTTTACGGACGGAGAATCACAGGTCGTGCCGGGCTTTAGCGAACCAGCCGACTGGATTCGACACGATCTTTGGGTCGAAACCGAATTTGATTCAGATGCTGACGGCAAACTCGATCGGATGCATGTCGATGTAACTCGCCCGAAACAGACCGATACCGAAGGCTTGACGCTACCGGTTATCTACGAATCAAGTCCATATTTTGCAGGGACCGGTTCCGCAGATCCAAAACACTTTTGGAACCCTCGACATGCCCTCGGAATTGAACCGCCAAAGCATGAAGACCCACCGTCGTTTAGCAGAAAGGGAAAACGCCCCATTATTTCGAATTCTCAAACCAAGCAATGGGTTCCCCGTGGCTTTGTCGTCGTTCATTCGTCGTCTCCTGGGACTGGACTCTCGCAAGGTTGCCCAACGGTCGGAGGTGACAATGAGTCACTGGCACCGAAGGCTGTCGTCGACTGGCTTTGCGGTCGCGCCAAGGGTTTTACCGAAGTTGACAGCGATGAAACGGTTAAGGCCTTTTGGTCAAACGGAAAAGTGGGAATGACCGGCACTTCGTACAATGGGACACTTCCGCTTGCCGCAGCTACCACGGGCGTGGAAGGTCTTGAAGCAATCATACCGATCGCACCAAACACTTCGTACTACCACTATTATCGATCGAACGGCCTCGTACGACACCCTGGCGGATACATGGGCGAGGACATCGACGTCCTCTACAACTTCATCCATAGTGGCAATGAAGCACGTCGGGACCACTGCGACTGCGAAGTGCGCGACAAGGAAATGGCAAATGGATTAGATCGCGTCAAAGGTGACTACAATGCTTTTTGGGCGGGGCGAGACTATCTCAATGATATGGGCCCAATGCGCGCTGCCCTTTTGATGTCGCATGGATTCAACGATTGGAATGTTGTGCCCGAACATAGCGTCCGCATTTACCAAGCCGCAAAGGTCAAAGGACTTCCTGTTCAATTCTATTGCCATCAAGGAGGCCATGGTGGTGAGCCACCGCTGACGATGATGAATCGCTGGTTTACTAGGTATCTTCATGGCGTTGAAAATGGCGTCGAAAAAGACCCGAGATCTTGGATCGTACGAGAATCCGACAAGCGAAGTCAACCGACGGCCTATGCGGACTATCCCCATCCTGAAGCTCAGGCTGTAACTCTACACCTAACAAAGGGCGGAAACCAACAGGGCGGTTTGAGGACAACAACATCGAATGAGCCGGCAAAGGAAACCATCGAGGATGATGCTTCCATTTTTGGAAGAGATTTGGCCCAAGCAGAATCATCCAAACATCGCTTGCTCTTCTTAACACCTGAACTCAAGGAGCCGTTACATATCTCCGGCTACGCAAACGTACACATCCGATTGGCATCGAGCAAGCCTGCTGCCAACTTGACCGTTTGGCTGGTATCGATTCCCTGGATCGAAGAACCAAAAGGCAAGATCACCGATAACATAATAACACGAGGCTGGGCGGACCCACAAAACCATCGATCTTTGACAGAGAGCGAGCCGCTCGTCCCCGATCAGTTCTATGAAGTGAAATTCCCACTGCAGCCAGACGACCAAATCATTGCAGCCGGCGAGAAAATTGGGCTCATGATTTTTTCCAGCGACCCGGAGTTCACTTTGCTGCCAGAGGCTGGGACGCAACTTACAGTCGATCTTGAGGGGACGTTCTTGGACCTGCCAATTGTTGGTGGTCACGCCGCCTACGCGAAGGCCATTTCAGAATAGCGTTGAGTTTGCTTCTCTTCTCCCCTTCTCCTCCTCGGGAGGAGAAGGGGAGTTAGAACATCAGCTTCGCGATGTTAGACTCTCGACACTCATCCTTTTGGCAGGAATACAGAATGTTGTTGAGACAGAGGCTTTACGGTTGGCTAGAATGGTACTTGCCGCACAATTAGCGGTCGGCAACAAATGATCGCTAGCGTGCGTCGCGTTAGCGGTTTAATCTTACCTCCCAAGTTTAAAAAAACCTCCAAATCGAATTCGGAAGATGCTTCGTACCGTTCGAGCCCTATTGATTGGTTTGATTTGCTTTTGCCTCTCTGGTCGGGCTGGCGCGGAGGGATTCGATTTGGCCACAGAGAATCATCCCCAACAAATCCGCGATAGCTTGCAAAAGCAGTATGCAACGCTATGGGAGGGGATGTCCTCAAACGCAAAGGCTGGCTACCACCATTTAGTCGACAACGTCTACTTGCCCGCAGATTTCGATGAGGATGTTCTTAAGAGACTAGACGGGGTCGAGCACGCTTGGGGCCTTTCGGATGCACCGCTCGATTCCAAGTCACGAGCTAATACATGGACCGCTTACGGCCTGTCCCAACGTCCCGACGATCCCGCCAAGCCACTTCAGTACGTCGTAACTCATGACAACAGGTATGTTATGAATTGTTTCGCTTGCCACGGTGGCAATCTTTTTGGCACACCATATCCCGGGGCTCCGAATACAACGTACGCTTTGGAGTCGCTGACCGAGCAAGTCCGAAAAATCAAAGTGTCGCTTGGAAAGCCGCTGGGGCATATGGACATCGGATCGATGTTCATGCCCCTTGGAAAGACCGTGGGCTCCAGCAATGCAGTCATGTTTGGCGTGGCACTCATGAATTTCCGCGACAAAGACCTAAATGTCCACATCGACCGCTCACCAGCCGAAATGGTCCACCACGACATGGACGCGCCCCCCTGGTGGCATTTTCATCGAAAGCACCATATCTACATTGATGGATTCGCCGAAAAAGGGCATCGAGGACTTATGCAGTTCTTGCTCGTGAGGCAAAACGGGCCCAAGCAATTCAAAGACTGGGAAAAAGACTTTAGCCAAGTCTACGAATTCATCTCAGAACTTCGGCCTCCGAAGTATCCGCTGTTCACAGACAAAGCGAAGTCTCACCGTGGCGAACAGGTTTTTTCAAAACACTGCGCTTCGTGCCACGGAACTTATGGCGAATCATCGAGCTACCCAGAACTACGCATCGCGATCGACGACATTGGTACGGATCGCGTTCGATTGGACGCATTGAGTCCCCAGCATCGGGAGAACTACGGCAAAAGCTGGTTCGCAAATCTTGGTGGCCAGGATACGCTGGCAGTCGTTGATGGTTACGTAGCGCCACCGCTTGATGGTATCTGGGCATCTGCTCCGTATCTGCACAATGGGAGTGTGCCAACGCTTTGGCATATGTTGCATCCTGAAGAGCGGCCAGCAATTTGGCGACGAACGAAATTGGGCTTGGATATCGAAAAGATTGGTTTGCATTTCGAAGTTGTCGATGCGATTCCGAAACAACTTAAACTTGCCGAGCGACGCTGGTACTTCGATTCCACTCAATCCGGAAAATCAAAAACTGGACACGACTACCCCAATGCGCTCTCCGAGCTCGAGAGAATAGACTTGCTCGAATATCTTAAAACACTATAAGTCAAATTACGGAGCATTTTTGATACCGTTTCTGATGCTTGTTTAACCGATCGGAGCGATTAGCATAGATCGCGGACTTCCAGAAAACAAGCGTCGATCACAACATGAGCCGCAAACCGTGGGCTAGCGCCCTTCGGCTAATCAGCCGAAACGCGCTAGCGTCCGGTTCAATCAGTGAGAACAGCCGGTACCAATTGTTTCGAAAAAGTCGTTCCCTTTATCATCGACAAGTATGAATGCTGGAAAATCGATGGCATCAATCTTCCAGACAGCCTCCATACCAAGCTCCGGAAATTCAATAAGTTCTACACTGCGAATATTTTCTTTAGCAAGGATTGCAGCTGGACCACCAATGCTGCCCAAGTAAAAGCCTCCGTGTTTGTGGCAGGCTTGAGTTACTTGCTTGCCGCGATTTCCCTTTGCGATCATGATCATGCTACCACCCGCATTCTGGAATAGGTCTACGTAGGAATCCATGCGACCAGCTGTTGTTGGTCCGAATGATCCACTTGCATACCCCACTGGTTTCTTTGCAGGCCCAGCGTAGTAGACCGGATGATTCTTGAAGTATTCAGGCAATGGCTTGCCAACATCAAGACGTTCTTTTAGCTTAGCATGTGCAATATCTCTAGCGACAACGATGGGGCCAGATAGGAGCAATCGAGTTGTCACCGGATACCGGCTAAGGTCCGCTAGAATTTCCTTCATTGGACGATTCAAATTGATTCTCACCGCTGTATCATCCTTGCGCTCGCGCAAGTGGGCGGGAATGTACTTTAGCGGCTCGAATTCCAGTTGCTCAATAAACACACCATCTTTGGTTATCTTCCCTTTCGCTTGGCGATCTGCGCTGCAAGAAACACCGATACCAATCGGCAACGATGCACCATGCCTGGGCAAGCGAATGACTCGAACATCCAGCGCAAAATACTTTCCACCAAATTGAGCACCAATGCCACATTTGCGAGCTGCGTCAAGCATTTGAGACTCCACATCCAAGTCTCGAAACGCTCGGCCACTTTCATTCCCGGTTGTAGGTAAATGGTCCAAGTATTTTGTCGAAGCCAATTTTACCGTCTTCATAGTGGCTTCCGCCGAAGTGCCGCCAATGACAAAGACCAAGTGGTAAGGCGGGCAGGCAGCTGTTCCAAGTGTCACCATCTTCTCGGTAAGATAATTAACAAGCGATTTGGGGTTGAGTACAGCACGCGTTTCCTGAAACAGGAACGACTTATTGGCTGAACCGCCACCTTTGGCAACGAACAAGAACTGATACTCATTGCCATCACACGACATCAAATCAAGTTGAGCGGGCAGGTTTGTGTTTGTATTCTTTTCGTCGTACATGTTAAGTGCAGCGTTTTGCGAATAACGCAAATTATTCTCAGTGTAGGCATCGTACACACCCTTTGACAAAGCCTCCTCATCTCCAACGGACCATACCGCGTGTCCTTTCTTCGCCAAGATAGTTGCAGTTCCAGTGTCCTGGCAAAACGGCAAAACTCCCTTGCTCGAAACATCAGCATTCTTCAGCATGGTGAGTGCAACCATGCGATCGTTTTCTGACGCCTCGGGATCATCCAAGATCGCGGCCACCTGCTGCAGGTGGGCCGGCCTAAGGTAGAAGTTGATATCGTGAAATGCCTGAGAGCACAACAACGTTAGCGCCTGAGCGTCAATTCGAAGCACTTCTTGGCCATCAAACTGCCGCACCTGAACATGCTCCTTTGTGAGCAAGCGGTACTGAGTGTCATCATTTCCAAGTTCGAGAACTGGCGAATATCGAAAGGCTGCTGTGGGCACGGTGGTCTGCACTGTGTAAGAGGGGGTAGTTGACTTACCGTATTATATCAAATTGCAAATTATTTAAATCGATCTCCGAGTAAACTTGGCGGCATTGCTTGGCCCTGTTTCTAAACGTAGCATAGGCATCCTGCCTGTGGGGATTTCTCATGAATACTCAGGCTGGAAGCCTAAGCTACGTCATCGCATGTTCTCGATCCAGGTCCGAATTAGCGCGATGGACTCATTGTGGACGACTGTCCGACCAAATTCAGGCATCAAGGCGCCGGCTTGAATTGTCTCCAGGCGATAGAGCAAGATCGAATCATCCGGTTTGCCCGGAACGATGCCATAATTGCGCCCGCCGGTGCCTTTGCCCGCTGCAACAGGTGTTTTAAAAACTCCGAGTTGATATGGGTCGGTGACATCGACATTTAAGTGCAAGCCCGATGTCCGAGCTGGCCCGATTGGGTTGTGGCAGTGCGCACAATTGACTTCCAGCCACGCGCGAGCACGCTCATCCAGCGACCCAGTTCCTGGATCGTCCCAAACTGCTAACTTCGGTGCATCACTTGGTCTTGGCGCACCGGAAAGCAGCCCTGTTCGGGCCCAATAGGCTAGTTGGTTCTCTTGGCCATGTTCATACTCAAAGTCACGGTTAAGGTTTCTGGCTTTCGGGCCTAGCGGTGCCATGATTTCATTTTGGTGGCAGCGCTTGCAATCGTTCAAGTTCGGGACGATATGTGTGTTACTGCGCGATGCCCCGTCTCGGTGAATCCATTTTACTTTGACTGCTTCACCAGCCAATGAGAGTGCCGCATCCGTTTGTTCCTCATTCCAAACATAGGGCAGGCCGATCCAACCGGTGTCCGCTCGTTTTAAGATTCGGGTTTCAATCAAACGACGGCCACGTGCTGCATCGTTCATATCATGAACGTAATAAAAAGTCTTGGAAATTATTGTGCCAATAGGGAAATCAAAAGCTTCAAACGCTTCGTACTTAGCCGACGTCCCTTCAGGCATCCGAATCACACGATGCTTAGCCGAATAGTCGGAGAACAACGGAGTGTTAACGTCGTATTCGATGACTCCGTCCGCCGGTTCTAACTCTGCTAACGCGCCTCGATAAAGTTTGTATTCCGAGAGGAGCTGAGTGTACTTGATAGGGCGACGTCGATTTGAGACTTGCTCCGTTGGTTGGCTAGGAACAGATGCAGTCGTTTCGGGAAGATTGGTTGGAGCATCTACTTGGGACTTTTTGTGACAGCCACTCAGCACAAGTACCGTACAAACGACTACGACAAGTCGACTGGCATAGGAACAAAAAATAGCCGAGAGTGAAATCATTGCTGACTACTCAACACCAGGAATGACAATGGGTTCTAGTGATGGAAGTTTTCCAGCATGGGAAGCAAGGTCGCGACTAATCACAGGCTTGCCACCTTGAAGCATAGCTGCGAATTCCAGATTCGCAAAAGTAGCATCGCCGTTATTAGCGATGTAGATCCTGGCTTTTTCAGGCACTTTGCCATCCACGACCGTTTTTGGGTTATTAATACCGTCGATAAGAATGTCCGGCATCGGCAACCCAGCAATTTGCTCGAACAGTTTGCCGATTTCACCCTGCGGACTTTTTCCGCCATCTGTAAAGCTATTATCATGAATATAGACTCCTTCCGGAAAGGGATCGTATTGGGCATCGTCAAATTTTCGTTGCGTGATTAGGAAGCTAGCGATGACACAATTGGAAGTGTGATGACCGTGGACTTTGTTGTCAAAAATCTCGACATCATCGTTCGCCATGATCATGAGTCCAGTACCGGCGGGAATCGTTGAGACAATCGCTCCCTTGTTTGCAAAGTTAGGATGGTTATTGTCGTAAATATGATTCTTGAAAGCGCGGCAGTGAGAGCCGTTTTTTTGTTTCAGGCCAGGCAATGAAAAAACCAATAAGCCGCCTGTATTGTTAGTGGCTTCATTTTCGTAAACATCAGCACCGATCGTGTTCTCGATCTCGATCCCGGCCACGTTTCGTTCGACACGGTTGTGGCGAACTATCGTGCGTTGGGTCTGTCCAACATAGATTCCAGCATCCGATGCGCATTCGGCTAAGCAATGCTCGATCAGCACATCGGAACACAGAACTGGATAGATGCCGTACGCACCGTTTTGTTGGTCCGGGCCACGCGACCACCATGTGCGAATACGGCGAATCGTGACACGCTTTGAATCCTCGATTTTAATGGCGTCTCCGGGCGTGTTTTGTAGCGTGAGATCCTCGATCGTGAAGTTATCGGCTTTGATTTTCAGCCCTTCCCCGCCAGAGCCAGCGCGCTGGCCGGTGAAGTTAAGAATTGTTTTGTCGATGCCTTTCCCGCGAATCGTAATGCCAGAAATTCCATCGAGAGACAGTGTGCCTTTGAACTCGAACGTACCTTCAGCGAATTCGACAATTTCGCCAGGTTCGGCAACAATCAACGCTTCTTGCGCTTTCTTTTCTGCATCGTCACCAAGTTGAATGAGAGTTACCACTGGAGCTTGATCTGTTGTCTCTACCGCTTCATTCTGCGCGGCGGCCACACTCGCTACCGATGCTTTCGGTGAATTGGTCGAACTAGATTGAGTTTGATTTGGCGGTGCGCTGTCAGTACATCCGATTACTGAAAGCAATGAGCTCAATAGGCATAACTTGCAGAGTATTCTCATAGAAAATAGCTTTCGAATTGGACCGAAAATGGAAATCGACTCTATCCGCGAAGGGCGTGGAGGAACAGTTTGGGCAGTCTACGAATCGATGGACAATCGTATAGACGCAGCAACTCCCATGCAACTTGGTTTGCCCTGCCGTGAGAAGGAAACCAAACTGGCTTAGGGAAGTTGCACAGAGGCCCCCATAATACAGTCTTCTCGATATTGCTTATTCCGAACGTATTGTGGACATGCCCAATACCACTCTGTGGCGCCTCGAGCGTTGCACCTGGATAGCCGCCCCAGGGGGGTGTCATTAGTCCATATGCAACCCCGGACCACTGGTTGATACAGACCGATCCATACCTCAACTTCACGAGCGCGCGGTCCAAGGCCAATCCATTTTGTCGTCGAAAATCGCTTGGCAAAGTTAGCGTGGCGCACAAAGTACCAAACAAACGATTGTTTACGAAATCGACAGCGGAATCCAAAAAGGCCTCAGGTTCAGATTCCGCCAATTGTGTTTCAGCGCATACGCAGACAAAGGACTCCTCGTCGAATAAGTGTGGCGTGGCGCTTGGGTTTGCATCGCGAATGAGCGTCCAGGGCAGTGTTCCATCGTCAGCCTCTGGACTTGGTTTTCCGGCCGCGCGGGCAAAGCGCTCGTGAGCGCCAGGATAATAAGCGAATCGTGGCGGTATCTTGCTAAGTTGGGAGTCGATCAAATCAAGAAAATCAGATCGTTGCTCCCAACCCCGCGATGTGACGATCATCTTAGTGGCGAGGCAATTGAACGATGCGTTGTTTGTGATTGAAGCGACAACATGTTCTGCTTGAGATCGCAGTTGTTTGCCAGTGTATCGTCCCGGTACGATGATCCAGGGCGTGACGTTTCCGAGTTCGCTCGTGACCGACTTAGTAACAAGTGGACGATTATCGTGTTTACTCGCAATTCGCTGTTGTGGATCACTTCCCCAAACAATGGCGTCATGAGTCAAATGCGAGCCCGTCAGATGCAGCCCGCTGATCGATTCGTGTTTGACTATCGCGTCGCCAACTTCGATACCGCCGCAGACGATTCGCAAGAGTTTCGCATCCACAAGAGGTCGAAAGGCATCATTGAAAAACGGTTCGAGATAGTCATTGACTGGGTTGAGTTTTAGCAGTACGGCTTCGCGATGATGAAAGAGTTTGTACAGCATGTCCGTGGCGGGAATCGAGCTGACATTTCCCGCACCAAGTACCCCTGTTATCTGACCACCACCGAGCTTGGAAACATTCCAACTGCCTTCAATTGATTGATCAAAATTGGCATCGGCTTGTCGCCACACTTCAGCCTGCAACCCCATGAATATCAGGCCGTCGAACAAACTGCTGACTGGCAAAACGGGGATGCACTGCCGCCCCAACAAGTTGTTACGCGGTATGCCTGGCAGCATAGGCGATCCAGTCTTCTCAACGTCCTGAAATACTTTCGAGAGTATGCGAAGGTATCGTAGTAATGTCGCGGGCCCGGCTAAGATTTCTTCGGCGGAAATGGGTTGATCAGCGCCAATCCTCTTGGCTTCACAGGCAGTTCGAACCCATTCCTTGGAGCTACGCATGACCCCTTGGCCACATGCGTCGACGAGTTCTCTTAAACTCGTAAGTGACGCACCAGATAACCAAGTTGCTCCGTCTTGCAAGGCTCTCACAACCGAATTCAGGTTTGAGCAACTTTGCATTGGCTGGCTATTCAAATCGATCGGCATAGGTGTCATGGTAATAATGCATGGACAAGCCAATTTGCTTGACGGTGCTCGAACAAGACACTACGAGCAATTCGACTAACGTAAAACCCTGTTTGATTCGACGCATGACTTAAAAAAGCCTCGCAAGATTGTAGTATAGTGCATATCGCTCTGGGAGGCTGTGATTTTTTTGAATCCGAAGAAAGTACCCGTCACACGGAGTGTGACGTTGCCTCAAAAACCAAAGGTTTTTGAACTGCGGACGTCACACGGAGTGTGACGGGTACTATAA
>JAYTVL010000130.1:0-7100 GCA_043744075.1 Pirellula sp.
ACGAGTCCCGTATGCGACGCAAATCGCAGGGACTCGTCGCCTCGTCCACTACTATCAAACCCTAAATCTTAGCTGTCACAATGCACTAGTATGCCGGAAGTCCGCGATCTGTGCTAATCGCTCCGATCGGTTAAACGAGCTTCAAGTTTTACGATTTGTCAGCGAGTTGCTGGTGACGGCACGCTGATCGCTTTCGGATTGTCTCTAAGAAATTTCTGCTGCTTGCCAATTGCTCCATCCTCCGTTTCGAACTCGACTTCGTTTACGTACCAACGTTCCTCGATCACAGTGAGGGACAAAACCATCGAGGCATAGCGAGGACCATTCGGCTGCGCGCTTTCAAGATTTACGGCTTCCAATTCCGCAATGGTGCGAAGCCTTTCATCGATTTGGTCTGCAATTTCTTTTACTTTATCGAGGTCTGCAAGCATGTTCGCATAGTTGCTGATCAATAATTGGTTTTCCCGCATTTTTGCCTTGAGTGAATCGACCTCAACTTTGAATTGGTCTTTTTCGAACATCAGTTTTTGACGTGTTTCCCCAAGCACCCCGTACGCAACTGTTAGTCGACGCTCCACAGAAAGGTAGTCTTTTCGGCGATCGCCGTTTTCCTTTTCGAAGGCGTCTTCCAGTTTCTTCAATTCGGCCTTTCGACCCGCCAGCTCTTGTTCATATTTATCCAATCTGTTTCGTGCGGTAATAACACTTGGGTGTGTATCACCAAGCTTCTGACGATTAAGTTGATCCAACATATCCCGAAGGGGACTGACGCTAACGAACTCAAGCTGCTCAATCTGCTCAATTTGCGCTTTAAGATTTCTTGCAATTTCCATTTCTCTATTTAAGTCATTGCCGTCGATGGAAAGTTTAGTTCCGATAGTTCCGATATCATTTGTGGAATTGATTGCCATTCGCAACAATTCTTCAAGTGGTCGTTCGGCCTCGCGCCCTTTAACAATTTGGTGCATGACGGCTTCGATGTTTTTTATTTTCCCATCGATTTCCGAGATGACGTCTATGTTCCGAAAGATTTTTTCACTTGCGGGGTCTGGGGCTTGCCATCTCTCCAAATCAAGTCCGGATTTAATCTTATTTTGTCAAGTTCTTTCTTTACATCCTGCTTCGCCTTTTGATACTTATCGCTAAAATTAAGCAACGCCAAAAATTCGGCCTTCCGTATTGCGTTGTCTTTGTCGTTGACTGGGTTTTCGTGACTGCTCAAAATGGTCTGAACTGAAACAGCCAGTGCCTTGGTCGGTTTTGTTGAGTCGTCCACGAATACCCATTTCAGAGGCAGCTTTTTGAGATTCAAGTTGTTTGATATCTCGGCAATCTGCTTACTCTCAGCCGGCGTGCCTTGCGCAAGCGATGCACATGCTTCTACATCCTCTTGTATTGCAGAGGTGATATAAGCTTCGGCGACCTCGCGAGCGTTTGTTCGATCCTTGCTGGGCTTTGTCCCGTCGCCCGGCAAAGTTGTCTTTCGCTTCCAAACCAAATCGGATAGTCGCGGTGTTCCGGCAGCGACTTCCGATTTCTTGTTAGTAGTCCAAGCGCCTCGGATTTGACTATCAATCACCCTGAGCGAAAGCTTTCCATCTAAATCCTCCGACTGTTTCCAAGTGCCATTGAATCGCCCTTCCAACCGCGACCATTTTAGTTCCATTGTTCTATCATGAGGTGCGCCCGAAACCGTCCCTTCATAGCGCCCAGGTTTCTTCGCTTCGAGCAACACAGCACCCCATTCGTCGCTTACCCAGTCACCAGCGATATCGGGTGGCTCTGAGGTTTGCCAAAGAATCATTCCCAACAACGAAAAACCTAAGGTCACGAACATGGCAGTTATTCCTTTGCGATGTGAATTGAAAAAAGACCGTTGAGGGGACAGGGAGGGGGGCAACGGCACGGTTGAAGGTCGCTGAACATGAGCCAGGCACTCTTCGAGCAATTGTGCAACTTCGGATGCCGTTTCATAACGATTTTCAGCTCGCTTGGACATTAACTTGGCGATGATCAAGCAAAGCCAGTCCGGAATATCGGGATTAATCTCCCGAATATTGGCAGGTTCGACGTCCGCAATTCGGCGCATGACGCCATAGGTCGTCTCGGCTCGGAATGGCGGTCGACCAGTGCTGATGGCATACAAAACACTACCAAGGCTAAACAAGTCACTGCGCTGTTCAACCGGTTCGCCTCGTGCTTGTTCAGGTGACATGTATTGTGGCGTACCCGCAATCACGCCACTGTGCGTGATGGTAGCGTCGTCGACCGCTCGAGCGAGCCCGAAATCAGTCAAGGTAACACGTTCTACACCTTCCTCCAAAAGGATATTGGCTGGCTTGATGTCGCGGTGAACGAGTCCTTGCGCATGCGCTGCCGCCAGTCCTGCTGCGACCTGCGATCCGATTCGCAGTATTTCGATCGTTGAGAGCGGACCTTGCTGGTCAAGTCTCTTTTGTAACGAGCTCCCGCGTAGGTAAGGCATCACCAAGTACGGCAGGGCTTCATCGTTGGAAACGCTGTGGATTGCAATAACGTTTGAGTGAAGTACGGCGGCGGCAGCCTTGGCTTCTCGGGCGAATCTTTTACGAGCGGATCCGCTGGCTGCCAAATGAGGGGCAAGGACTTTGATGGCGACGACGCGATCGAGCGATTTGTCGATCGCTTTTAGGACGACACCCATGCCACCTGCTCCGACGACCCCGGAAACTTCATATCCCCCCATTCGCCCTAACATGTCCGGATAATCGGTTGGGCCGAGGGCAGAGAGGACAATTTGAATTTGATGCGGGTACCTGGCAACTCCGTCGCCGGTCCAATGCGAATCATTAGAAGGCTCAGGCAGATCGAATTTGGACGGCTTCAACAACTTTTCGGCCTCGTGCCAAGTCTCGGGTTCAGCTGCTTGTTTTTCAATTGCATGCCGACAAGACTCGCAGGAATTCAGATGCGATATGAACTTGTCCTCCTCTGCGGTGCTCAATTTGTTTTGCAGGAGTAGATGCATGTGACTAGAGTCACACGTTTTGTTTGAAGCGTATAGGTTCATGATTCACTTTCTTCCAATTCTCGAATGATTTCGCGAAGACGCTGCATTATTCGACTTCGGGCCACATAAATCGCTCCAATGGATTTGTTGAGCGTCAATGCAGCTTCGTCCATGTTCATTTCTTGGATGACTGTCAGTTCGAATGCACGCCACGTCTCCGGCTCGACATCGACACGCACTTGCCGAGCGGCTCGCAAGTAGAGTTCACGCCGATATTCGAGCTCGATCTCAGCGTCCGGTTGCGGACTGTCGCCATGCTGATCCTCCAGAAATGTCTGAGCACTTGAGCCCCCTACCGCACGGACGGGACAACCATCTTACACGGAAATACGGATTAACTTGGACAAAGCACTGGCTAGGCACTGTTTCTTAAGTCATCATCCATCGACGTAGCTTAAACAACGCTGGCAGTAAGGACGCCATATAAATCAAGAGTCGACTCATTTTATTGACCTGAACGAAATCAATACGTGAACTTTAGTTCGGCTTTTCAATCAATAGTACCGGACGCAGGATGCCACCTAGCGACAGTTCGGTGATCGCAGAATGATCGATGCGTAATGCGAGCACGTTTTCTCCAGGATGCGCAGCATCAGACACGTCTACTTCGAACGGCAACCGAGGTTTGGCCATTCCATCGCGCGGTATCTTGTTTGTCCCAGCTTTCTTTGGACTCTGAAATCTCTCGGGTATCGCTATCTTCTGACCGTTGACATAGACTTCGCTCTTGCCGTCAACCTCGCCGAAAAACAGTGCAAGCTTATTGGGTTTTGCGATTCCCTCTGGCTGTACGTCGAATCGCGTACGATACCAGAACACTGTGTTTTTATCGTAGCCCTGCACATCAAGGGTGGTATTGAAAGTCCCAACTAGCGGCCAAGCTTTGTCGTTGAAATCCGCTTTGTGGAATCCACGGTCATTCCCAGTATCGCTCTCATCGAAACTGAATCGCCAGCGATCTGGCATCACCTGTAGCAAACGATTGGGCAGGGAAATGGCAGTAACTCCTTGAACAATGGATTCGATCAGAAATCGCTTTAAGTATGCAGTGCCGTATTCGCGATTCGCGTAACCTTTTTCAATGACTGGCTTCAAGCGATCGATTGTCGCATCATATTCTCGCTGAGCTTCGACGAAGTTGCCGCGGTTCATTTCGTCGGTGATTGCACGATAGGCGCGAGCACTGCGTAGCCCCTCCGCATGCATTGCAACCCTTTGCTCATAAACGGAATCGCCGTTCGCTGCCACCGCTGCCTTTGCCATCAGCCCTTCGCAATGGCTTAGGAATTCCGGTGAGTAAATTTGGGCGAGGCCATAAAAGCTGCCTGCATGCGTCTTTAGCTGCTGTTGAGCGGCGTCTATTCCCATCCAATATGCCTTCATGTGCGGCGATGTATTTGGGCCGTAAAACTTGAGCCAATAATCGTCCATGATTGTGTCAGCATTCGCATGCGGATCGTAGGCCAATCGAAGACTTAGATAGATTTGCGGTCCGTAAATGTGCCAATTCGAAAGGACTTCGATAGTAATGTAGGAGAGTCCCTTGTCAACAAGGTAAGGAAACTCTTTCTTGCAAGCGCTGAATTTGAACATCGGCAAAACGCCATCAGCCAAGTTATACATGTAGTTGTAGTATCCGATTCGGCTCGCAACGCTTGACCATCCGTCGGTCATAGCAATCTGTTGCTCTCGCGACGCACAACCCGGATGACCGGGAGGATGTAAACGGCAATATCGAATCGGAGCAATCATCGCGCACATATTCGGTCCAAGCTTGCGCGGAACCGTGGGTGGCTGTGTGTAGTCAGCATAGCAATAGAAACTCAGCACCGACTCAGGATGTTTCGTGGCCACTTGCCGACCGACGGAGTCGAAGAAATCGAGATAGCGATTCGTGACGGCGACCGTTCCGCTCGATGGTTCCAAAGACTTTGGATCGTCCTGGGCTTTGCAGTTCGCACATTGGCAATACGACCGACCATCTGTTGGAGAAAGCGATGGGTTCCGTGTGCCCTTTTCGATGGCCTTGATAACATTCGAAGCAAAATACGATCGCAACTCCGGATTCGAGGTACAAAGCCAACTGTTGTTCTTGCGCTCGCCATCGGCACCCATCTCAAAAAATTCTGGATGCGAGTCGAAGACTGCAGGAGGCACATACTGGCTCCATGAATGCGAATGTCCGAACGGCTCGCCTCCTGCGCCATTCCACGCCTTCCACAATCGCGCATTCCAAGAGGGACCTTTTGGATTGCGCCATAGCAGACCAGGCTTCTCCGCAATACTCATCGATTGGATAGTTAACGTCTTCGAGCGAGGAAAAACTTCGCCGAGCGGAGTATCCATTAGGTATCGGCACCCAATCTCCTCAAGGAAGCGACAAACGGCTTTTAGAGTGGCCGCTTCGCTTTGTCCTGCAATGAGGATACTTTTTTCATCCGCGACGATGCGCAAACCTTCGTGGCTCGCGCTGGTGATATCGTCCAGCTTCAAACCGGCATGAATCGCCGCTTGTCCTATGTAGATCGCCGGACCATCATCGGGAGACTTATCTGTGACTTGAAGCTCCGCGTCTGTGATCTTCTTAATCCACTCTACCAATGTCTGGACAGCAAACTCTTCATCCGACGGGACCGCATTCTTCGGTTTCGAGCCCTTTCCGGTGACAGGGCTCGAATTGGCGTTGTCGTGGAGCCGTGAAACTACGATTGTCGCGATCGGTTTTCCTTCGCGAACTAAATCGATCGCCTCGCCGTAACGACATGCAATTAGCGAAATAGCAAAAATGTAAACATAACGCATATTGATTCGCAATCTGTTTTCAGCAAGGATGAATGTCTATCAGTTTCCAGCTCTATTCATCGCTAGAGTTGACTTCACCGCCGGACTTAGTAACCAATCTCGCAAAGGCTCGAATGTCAACGCTGGCCGATGTGAAACGAACCGATCCATCACCAAGCAGAATGTTAGCTCCACCGTTGTGCAGGCTGTACGCTTCACCGTCATCGTAAATTCTGGTTGGAAGTCCACAGTAGTTGTTGGTGCAATTTACAGCGCATGGGCCTGGCTTTAGAATCCCATCCGGGGTAGCACCGTCAAGAAAAAATGCATTTTGCGGTTCAATCCATGCGCCTCCCGGCATATCACCACCGGCGCCATCCTCGATCGGATATCGAGCATTGGAGGGATCCAAGGAGGACAGCGCCACCTTTTTACCTCTCCGGTAAATTGCAGGCCGACCAGCGCATTCAGCGATCAAAATAGTGTTCGAAGTACCGTCTATCATGTCCTTTATTCCTGACATAACGCTGTCCGGCATGCCGCCATCGAACAGACTGGCTGGACTGGTTGGACTGCTATTGTCGACTAACCCCGACAAGGAGAGCGTTCCCGCGCCTGTTCGAATTCCTTTGATTGCCGCATAATCGATTGCTGCCCCCCAAGGGACATTCCCTGCCGTCGCTGGAAAGGCTTCGACGTGCATGCGGTTTGACTCGGCGGACGGGCATTGCATGATCTTGAGATGCTTCGAACTGAGCGACGGCCTCATTGAGGGATCAACCCAATTCACTTTGACGTTGTACAGATCGTACATTGCAGTTTGCTCAATATAAGGGAGCACGAATGGGACCCAACTATGGCTCGGAACCGTTCCGGTAGGCGTAGGAGGAACCCCAAGAGCCACCAAACCGAGTCGAGTACTAATTCGGCCGGGCGGAAATGATTTCCGTGAATCGTGAAAATTGTGCAAGGCCAGACCAATGTTCTTTACACTGTTTTGACAGGCCATGCGTCGGGCTGCTTCCCTAGCAGCTTGAACTGCCGGCAAAAGCAGACCAACTAGAATTCCGATAATTGCAATCACCACTAATAGCTCGACGAGGGTGAAGCCCCTCGAAGAATAACGACGGGTACTCAATTTCATTCTCGTCTCCAATTTGATAAAAAAACCAAACTCACAATCCAAAATTTCAACAATTCAACTTCAATAAAACTCAATAGCATCGTGCGGTAAATTAACGTCGTAGTGGATCATGTTAAAGATACTTTA
>JAYTVL010000131.1:0-7088 GCA_043744075.1 Pirellula sp.
ATTCTTTTTGGGCATGGCGATCGCCTCGCTGACCGCCGGTGCTCCCTTGACGGCGTTCGGTGGAGATCGCGAGATCGCCGATGCCATCGTTTCCACACTAAAACAGAAGCAAACAGACGGATCCCTCAAGGGTTTCGATATCGACCTCAGTGTCGAAGATGGCAAAGTTGTCATCGGTGGTACTGTTGCAAATCAAGCTCAATTGGATAGCGTATTAAAAATCGCTTCCACCACATTGGGAGTAAAACGTGTCCTGAACAGCGCAACTGTTAGAGGACAAGGCCCATCGACTGCTTACGAGGCCGTTTCGAAATCAAGTAGAGAAGTCATGCCCGCTTCGGCCAATGACGCACCACCATCAGAGCTCTCCGAGCCAACCAAGTTATCCGTAGACAGTAAGGCCGTCGTGTCGCCTGCCGATGCGCGTGTCACTTCGGATATTTTGAGTCGACTCGGAAGCGCTCAGAAGAATGGCCACCTTCGAAATTTTGAGCTGGACATATCGACTGTGGGTGGTGAAGTTTGGGCTCGCGGCTTTGTCGCAAGTCCTGAACAAAAGCAGTTGGTGCTGAAGACAGCTCAGATGACCCCTGGCGTAAAGAAAGTCATTGACGACGTCACAGTGACTGGCCGTGTTCGACAAGCGAGCAGCGAAGTATCAACACCATCATCGATGCCTGTCGTCGGAAGTGGTGCTCCACGAGCCTTCGCACCAAGCGCATTGACCAACGGATCAATGGGCGTTCCTATGTCGGGTGTGAGCGGTGGTGCTCCAATGCCTATGCAAGATGGCCCAGGTTACGGTGGTGGTACACCTCGCTATGACCAGCCAAACATGCCTAATTACGCATGGCCCAGCTATGCCGCCCATCCGAACTACGCTGCTGTAACTTACCCAAAGCAATACAGCGCATCGGCTTGGCCATACATCGGACCATTCTATCCATACCCACAAGTTCCACTCGGATGGCGTAAAGTTGCCCTCGAATGGGATGACGGACTATGGTACCTCGACTTCACAAGCAAGTAGTCTCTTTCTAATAGACATTTGTTCATGAAACAAAAGAAGCCGATGCAAACTGCGTCGGCTTTTTTATTTGTAATCGTTCTCGCTCTTTAGCCTTGCTTTGCTATCGAAATATCGTTGCTTGCAATGAATCGGTAACATAAACGAAACCCAAATCATCGAACACGATGTCGTTTGGGAGGGGAGGGAAGTCGAAGAACATCGGCGACAACGCGGGCAAATCCGGAAGAGGATGGCCGAACGCAGATTGGACATATTGCTGTCCGTGTTTTGAGAAACGAATCAGTCCCAATTGCGTACTCAGTGCAAAAATCTCGCCGTCCCCACTGATAGCAATATTGCTCAAAGCGTGCTCGAATTGTAGAGCTTCGCCATGCACGGAAATTGTTTGTAAGAGTTGGCCCGTCTTTCGATTAAAGACTTGAATTGCCGAGGGTCCCGTTCCCGCTGTACCGAATCGAGCTGGTCCCGATACGAAAACAGAGTTTCCGTGTACTGCGATTCCTTCTGGAAATCCTGGTGAAGCCGGCACTTGAGCAAACTTAGTGATGTGTCCAAACGGCTCTTTCGGCTCAGCTTGAATAGGAGCGATGGCAATCAACGTTGCCATTATCCCTGCGGTGCAACGGGCAACAAATAGGCCCGCACCAATGATTGACCGGCGTTTCGAAATACTTGCTTCATTGTCTTCTTCCCATACCAATGGATAAACTTTGCCGCCCGTCATTGCGTCTCAACTTTGACACGCAGAGCGGCTGATACCTTGATATGCCCATCCGAGAACAATGCCCCTCAACTTTTTTGAAAGATTCATGATCGACTGTTAGATTCGGACAGTTCTTGGACGGCCTGTTTCTCCAGATCGAGCAAGTCGGGTCTTGTTGGATGAAGCTGCAATCGCAACGCCCTTCCTTTGTCAAACTTTTCTCTTGCAGATTGGCTTAGGCCTTCCCTCTGATCCAGAAT
Source organism: Pirellula sp. (assembly GCA_043744075.1). Taxonomy (GTDB): domain Bacteria; phylum Planctomycetota; class Planctomycetia; order Pirellulales; family Pirellulaceae; genus JBKCUI01. The sequence continues at coordinate 1,994 of JAYTVL010000131.1, forward strand.
GGCGAGCATGTACCAGTCCGCTTCAGGAAACGGAGTCTCGGCCGCCAGCGATCGTTCAAATGCTTGTCTTGCTTCTACGAATTTTTCAGCACGCATTAGAGCAACGCCATACGTGTTGAGGGGCAAAGTACTTTTTGGATCCAATTCCATTGCTCGCTCGGCCAGAGCCGTCGCGATATCCCCTTCGATTTTACTGGCATTCGCTGGTGATGCGATGTCCCATGAGAGGTTATTGTAATCCGCCGAACGAAGCCCTGTCTTGTTCAGAACGTAAGCAATCGCAGCATCTCTATCCTCACTTTGCGTTAGCTTCATGGAGTCTCTAAGTATGGCGAAGCACTGAATTCCGTTGCTCTTAAATCGTTCTGCATTGTTTAAGTCATTTATCCAAAGCTCTTCGAAAATTTCACAACACGCTTTGCGTTTCTCGATTGCTGCCGCGTACTCGTGGAGGCTTTCCAGTCTCTCACTTACTGCAGAGATAACACTGGTGCAAGTTCGTCGGATACTGGCGTCTTCCGGAAACGTCTTGCATAATTCCTTGAACATCTCCTCGGTTTGTTGTAGCGTTGCATTGGATGCGTCCGTTTCCTTTCGGAGTTTTTGCAACCCTGATAGTGTCCATAGGCACATGCCGTATTCCATGCGACCTGCTGCATAGTTCGGAAATGCCTTCGACGATTGTTCAGCGACCTTGATCGCCTCCAGCAGTCTGGGCTCGGCTTCGTCAAATCGATTGAGACTTATTAACCAATTGTAGAAATTTCGGTTCGCTCTCGAAAAGTAATACGCATCGACTCGAGGCGTGTCGATTGCGTCGAGGTTTTCGCGGAGTAAGTCGACTGCTTCTCGGTACAACAACTCAGCTTGGGCGGGGGCTTCACCGCGAAACAGAAAAGCTTGTACACCCAACCCGAGTGCGAGCTCGAGTTTGAAATGTGTATCGTGAGGTTGCTTTTCAACCGCTGTACGAAGCAGCGGGATCGCTTGATCCACAGTCTGTTTTTTTTCCTCAAATTCCATTCTCGTTGTCGAATTCAGTTTTGCGTTGGCAAGCAATACAAGATCGCTGTCACTATGCGCGGGTAGCCTGATTATTTCCTCTCCAAATGCGACGCTTTTTTTCAACGCTTCATATTCATCGGAATACTTTCTCAAGTGATTCAGCGCTATGCCGAGTTGGAAATAACCAGACCGCAGCCCACGAAGCACGGAAATGTTGCCTGGCGAATTGTTGATCAATTCATGGCACCAAGCCAACGCTTGCTCATTCGTGTCACGCGCTTCGACGTATAGCCCTAACTCAGCCTGCGTCCAAGCGAAACGAATAAGCGTCTCTGCAATTTCGAGCCGTACCTTTGGATCATCGCTCTTCTCCTCGAGCAACAATTGTTTGATTTTCATTGCCGATTCGATGGTTTTCTTTCCAAGCGAGTCCATCTTTGGCTCGCGTATCAACTGATTCCCGACTCGCAATAGATTCTCGGCCGCTTGATTCGCGGTCTTGTAGCGTAGTTCAGCCGAACTCAAGTTGCGTTCGGCTTGTTGTCGGTTTCGTTCCGCTTCGCTTGCATTCTCAATCGCTTGACCACGAGCAATGATCGCTTCATCACGTTCGCGTTGGTATAACGCTGCATTTTGATTTGCCATTCGGCTATGCTCATCCGCGCGTTGGCGCTCTAGTTCCGTTTGTTTCCATTGCCAAAAGACGCTCGCAAAACCGATTAACGTGACCAATAAAGTTAGCGCTGCGAAACTCGCCACCCATGGCGAACGCTTGCACCATCGGCGCGAGCGTTCAACCAAGCCTGATGGTCTGGCTAAGATAGAATCGTTGCGTAGAAATCGGCCAAGGTCTTCAGCCAAAAGTGAAGCTGATGCGTAACGTGCCATCGGGTCTTTTTGAAGACACTTCAAACAAATCGTCTCTAAATCGCGAGGAACTTTGCGATTGAGCTTTCTCAATGAAGTTGGTTCTTGCGAACGAACCATTTCCAGCGTTTCCAAGATGCTTGCGCCCCGAAAAGGCGGTTGGCCCGTGAGTACTTCATACAGGATTGATCCCAATGCATAGATATCCACTGGAGAAGCGAAGTCCCCTTGTTTCAATTCAGCTTGTTCAGGTGCCATGTATCCTGGCGTTCCAATGAGCATGCCCGAATGCGTTTGTCGGATGTCGTTGTCCATCTGCCTCGCCAGGCCGAAGTCGCTGATCTTCGGACTCCCGTCCAAGGTCATCAGGATGTTGGCCGGTTTCAAATCGCGATGCACGATGCCTCGCGAATGCGCAAACTGAACGCTCCTCGCAATAATCTCAAGCCACTGGGCAGCTTCTTGTATGGTAATTGCCTTTTTCGATATCTTGTCGGCAAGCGTTCCACCCTCGATGTATTCGAACACCAAAAGCGGTCGGCCTTCGAATTCGACAATGTCGTAGATTTGGACCAATTGCGGATGTTGCAATCGAGCAACTGCGCGCGCTTCGGCAATCATGCGGGCGATGACTTGGTCGCTGACGTGCGAACCTGGCAATACCATTTTTAGCGCGACCAACCGACCAAGCTTGAGATCGCGCGCCTTGTACACGATTCCCATTCCGCCGCGACCGAGCAAGCCGAGAATCTCATACCCAGGAATTTTTGGCTCGATCGCGTCTTGAGCGGCCGGGATGACTTCGGCAAGCGTTATTCGATCGATGTTAGGAAAACGCTGTGCGTACGAGATAAAATCGGGCGGTGCCGATTTACTGTAGTAGACCTCCAGTTGCAATAGTTCTTTTAGCAACTGCATTCGAATCGATTCAGGCGCTCGATCGAGGTAATCTTCGGGTCGAGGTATGTTTCCGGATTGACAAGCTGCTTCGAAATTATTGCAAAGCTCGTCAATGCTCCGCATGCTTGCAGCCGACTCGGATCGGGACCAGGCTGCAGAAGTCATGTTATTTCCTGGTGATAAAGTAGGATAGGCTTCCAGCCTGTCAAGATTGTGCTTACGACCGTTCGATCAATTACTGTCCGAATTGGATGTAGCGGAAGTCGCCAAGACTTTCGGATTCGGCAGTTGAACAATCCAAGCATTTACGATATCTATATTATATCTATTTCGGGGCACTTCCCCTCACCAAGTGAAAAGATCTTGTCGGTTTTCGAATTGGGGAGGAGGCGGATAGGACTCCCAGAATTCTGCCAAGATAAATGAAATAACGATGGGAACGTTTAAGGTTAGTTGCAAGCTGGAAAACGTTGCAAGTCGCTCGAAGTCGACGGTCGTTACAAAAATGCTGGTAGATTCGGGGAGCGAGTATACCTGGGTTCCTGCCAAGACTTTGGAAAAGATCGGCGTTGAACGCGAAAAGAAAGACTTGCAATTCGTGATGGCGAACGGTCAGTGCATCACTCGTTGCATCGGTTTTGCGATAGTCCGTTTTGATAAGTATTTCACGGTCGACGAAGTCGTTTTTGCCGAACCTGGGGACTTGGTGCTTCTGGGTGCGCGAACTCTAGAGGGATTGAGTCTAACGATCGATCCTCGTAAGAAAAAATTGGTTGCATCCGGCCCCTTGCCAGCGGCAACGACTTTGAGGACATGAAACAGTAGAGGCACGGAGAGAACAGAGGATATGGCATCTGTCTCGCATTAGCCAGCTATCGCAAACGTTCTAAGGGGACTCTTCCCCACTCCCAAAGAATCGGACCATTTTCAAAAATTGTGAGGGGCTGATTCTTCGTTTGGATATCAACTTACCGAGGGATTTGCGAACACCATTTCGGATGTTGCTCCTCAAAGTCAAATTCATCTGGGAGAATTAAGATGAGCCGTAAGTTGAGTTCCACCAAACAAAAGACCAATGCCAATCGATCGTATCGAAAGCTGTTTGTGCCTGAACGCTTAGAAGAAAGGCGTTGCTTCAACGTCGATTTCGGCCTTGCAGATCACGGTCACACTCTGGAAATCGAAGGTGATCGATCGAACGATTCGATCGCAATCGTCCAAGACAATGCAGGTCTACACGTCACTGCCAACGGTGGCCGCACACAAGATTTTACAGGGATCGAAAAAATCGTCGTCAACTCGGGAGCGGGCGATGACGCCGTTTCGATTCGCAGCCTTGTCGATCCAAACGATCGGTCCCTAGTCGATCCTAATTACCGCAATCTGGACATCGCAGTCAATCTTGGGGCTGGAAACGACAGGTTTGATGGAGTCTTTGGACTTCAAGCCGGACTTCGCTTGGAAGTGGATGGCGGTGCCGGAAACGATACGCTCAACGCACAAGTTATTGGCTCATACGGTGAGCTGGTACCCGCCGTTGCCCCTAATCCAATCGAGTTCCATTTTCTTGGCGGAGCAGGCGATGACTCATTTAATACGCTCATAGCCGGATCTAACGAACAGTTGGTTCCAGCCGTCATGCCAACCTCGATCAACATGACCCAGGAGGGTGGTGCAGGTGCTGATACGTTCAACAATACCATTCGAAATATCAACTTGAACGGTCACGTCCGCCTAAATGTGGACGGCGGATCAGGCGATGATAGCGTCTTGGAGAAATTCGAACGTGCACATATGAACGCAGGACTAGAGCTGGATGTTTCGGGCGGCCAAGGCGATGACGAACTCCGTTTAATGGGGCAACCGAGAGTTCTCACCGAACGCGGTTTTGACCCTTCGTTCGTTGCCATGAGTCAAGTGCGCATGCGTTTCGATGGCGGAGTTGGGAATGACCGCATCTCTGGTGAGATCACGCCATGTGTTTTGCCTGCTGGATTGCTTGATATAATTTTTGCAGGTGGAGCAGGTGATGATATCTTCGATTTTGACTTCCAATTCGAGGCAAGCGCTAAATCCACTACTCGATATGGTGCGATAGCGATCTCGGTTCTCGGTGGATCCGGTGTTGATCAACTGCATTTGAGAACTGAGAACCTAACAAGTTCAGTATCCCCCATCAGCCTTCGAATGGAGAGTATCGAAAGGATTTTGAGTTCTGGAATTTGAAATTTGCTCATTCTAACGGATTCTAGGTACGGCCGTTCTTTGGTTTTTGTAGCCTCGCATCGACGCAGCTAGCAGTAGGTTTTCAACCCAATTTTCG
>JAYTVL010000132.1:0-2186 GCA_043744075.1 Pirellula sp.
AGCCGGAACGCGCTAGCGTCCGGTTCTTTGCCGTAAACCGTGGGCTAGCGCCCTGCGGCTGATATTGCTTGACAAATTCGCAGTAAATCAACAGCCCGCAAGGCCAGTGGTGCCTAGCCGATCCAGAACTTTGCGAACCAGAGGGTCGCGGCGATCGCACCTAAGAAACTGACCGTCCACACCGCAGTTCGCCATGACTGACTAAGAATCTTGTCGTTGCGCTCATGGCGAGTGGCTGCCATTACCAACGAGACGGCAGCAAGAATTGGTAACAACCACAACAGATATTCGACTGATATCGCCATTTTTTCTCGCTCCGTTTTTGCCACGTTCCCGGTGAGATGCTAGATGCTGACTCTAGCATTAGTGTCCCGCAGTGCTTCGGTCAAATCAATTCTCGTGCTATCGGCCCATAGGCCTTCTAGATCATAGAACTTACGGCACTCCTCATCAAACAAATGAATCACCACACTGCCGTAGTCCAATGCAATCCAACGGCTCTCGTCATAGCCGGCCACACTCAGCCGGGTCTCTCCTCGAGCCTTGAAGACGCGATGTATTTCTTCAGCGATTGCTTGAAGCTGCCGTCTGCTCGTGCCTGTTGCAATCACGAAACAATCGAAAATGCTCGTCTGCTTTGACAGATCCAAAACAAGAATATCCTGTCCTTTATTTTCCGCCGCAGCTCGGGCCGCTAGCTTGGCACATTCGACGCTGTCGGCAAGCGTTTGCTGTGAAAGTACAGTAGTGGTCGTTGCCGTATCGGGTTGTGCCATTTGTTCGCCAAATGAGTAAAGGTAGTCTTCTGTTATGCAGTTTACTTGAAATCTGGAGAATTGTCACGCTTCAAGCCCCGATGGTTCACCGGGGATTGAATGATCAGCCGAAAGGCGTAAGCCCAAAAGGACCGTTTTTCGACACTTCTCGCTGATCGCCGGTATCGATATCGTTTAACCGCGTGCCCATCGGGCCGCGACGGCAGTTTATCGAATGCAAATACGCGGGGCGATGCCCACGCGGTTAAGCGACCATCCAGCCCGACTTACGACAACACGAGCGTGCGATCAGCGAGAAGTGCCCGTTTTGCTGCCATTAATTACGAAATCCTTCATGGCCAATTCAGTGCTTTTGGAAAATTTCGAGATTCTGTGACCAAAGGTGTCCAGGAAACGTTTAACTTAGTACATTCTCAACTACCTTAATATTCTCATGTTAACTAGCCAATTTGTTTCGTCCATGCGACGCGATAGCATCCGTACCTTCTTTGAAGCGTCCCCGACCGCGAGGTTGCTTCGTTCCGACCACGCGCCGCAGATCCTGGATTTTCTCCATCGGGTTTTTAAGTCGGGCGAGCTTATTTCCATCGGCCAGACCGATCTACGGACCCGCCTGACCGTCTACCAAGAAGAAATCCACGAAACCGAACCAAACCTACTCGCAGGTCCGCCAGAACGGTATTTGACACAATGGTCTGACGCCGGTTGGTTACAGCGATTCCTGGAAGCGGTTTCCATTGAACCTCAATTTCAACTGACTCGTTACGCCGAGGAAGCGATCCAGTTTGTCGATGCAGCAGTTACGCGTGGTTCCAATTTGGTCGGAACGGAAAGTCGCCTTCGTCTGGTTATTGACACACTCGAAGACATCGTGCGAGGCGCTTCGGCAAATCCTGATCGCCGACTCGAATACCTACGAGCACAACGAGCCCTGATCGACGCGGAGATCCATGCGATCGAGTCAGGCAAATCCGTCCAGGTTTATCGTCCTGCACAAATTCGCGAACGATTCCAAACCGCAGTCGATTTGTTGCGAGCCCTTCAGTCGGATTTCCGGGCTGTCGAAGAACGATTTCAGTCTATCGCCCGCGAAGTTCAACAACTGCAAGCGTCTGGCAATGATTCTCGAGGCCATATCCTTGGCCACGCTTTGGATTCGGAAGATTTACTAAAACAACAAGACGAGGGGATCAGCTTCTTTGCGTTCGTGTCGTTTCTATTCTCACCCAACCAGCAAGCGATCCTTCGAAAGAACATTGAAGAGATACAACGACTTAGTGCTTTGGCGGATCAACATGAATCGCTGGCTCGTATTCGACGCATGGTACCATCACTGCTTGCCGAAGCAGAAAAGGTGATGCGGACCACGGCTAGATTGTCGGGTACTTTACGCCGGCTCCTTGATGCACG
>JAYTVL010000133.1:0-2180 GCA_043744075.1 Pirellula sp.
GTTCCAGAGTCGATCGCCTGCCGAAATTGAGAACTCTTGTTCGGGAAATTTGTACCGATGAGTTGGCAGCTTGCCACGGCCTGTCGGTGGAATTTCTTCAACTAATTCAAGGCCAGCCAAAGCAGCTTTTTCAAAGAACATTTCGTCGGGTGCGAGTTCTCGCATTCGGTGAACTCCCACCAGCTACACTTCGATTCGCGTCGAAAATAATCAAGCATGTGTGCCAACAACCAACGAGCTTTTTGGTCGGCCCCCTCAGGTGAGTCCACGACATCTGCGATCAACTGATCGAAAATGATTTTATTCTCCGCCGATACGGCAGCTGATTTCTCGCTGGGATCACCTTCCTTAATCTGAGGCCGTTGGATCTCGACCTCTTTAGAACGGAGCTCTCGAAGCACCTCAAGCCATTCGCGTAGCTTCCATGTCGATAGACAATCATCTTGGTTGTATCTTTCGACGCAAGATCGATACTCGGTGGTTAGTTCATCAATCAGCTGAAGCTCGATGAGTCGTTCGACAGTTGCTAGCGCGATGCGAGCATTCTCAAGTGGCTCAGATCGTTCATATCCGTAAAAGCGTTCCATTTGCTTTATAGAATAGCTTTCAACCGACGCTCGAATAGACTGCCGGACGACCGAATAGAGATCGATGAATCGCTCGCTTCTAAGTAAGAAATCCAGTTCTTCTTCGCAAATGCCATGGTGCATCGCAAGTCGCTTGAGAGCCGATGGTTCGTAGGGTGCATAGTGATAGATGTGCATTCCTGGATACCGCTTGATCCGATTCGTGAGCATCTGAATGAATCCTTCAAACAGCTTTCTCTCCTCAGACTTCGATAACGCCCACAAACCATGATACTTTGGTTGATTGCCTGAAACTTCGACATAGCCAAACAGGTATTCAAGTCCTTTTGCTGATGCCCGTGGTATTCCTTCAATGTCGAAGAAGACATCGCCCTCTTTTGGCTCCGGAAGAAGATTCAGCCCACGTTCGGGCTCGTTCGGTTGGAATTCAAATTCAGGATTCCCGGAAACTCTGCCTTTATACTGAATCTTGGCCTGTTTGTGGACTCTCTGGAACGATTCGATAGAACCACGACGTGGGCGATCTTTCAATGGCTCGACGGATTGAGCAAACGCTTCAAGCTTGCTAACGCCTTGCTCGTTTATTTCCTTGCGTTGAGAATTTCGAATTCCAGCGATGTAGGAGATGTGATCGTCCGCTCTCCAGATCTTTTCGCAATGCATCGCCCATTTACAGATGGCGCAATGCGAGCAGGGGTCTGGGTAGCTTTCGTACTCCACTGGCTGATCAAAAAACTTCGAATACCGATGCTTGGCCATACGAAAATAGGCCATGTAATCGTCGACTCGAAGAGTTTCGATTTCAAAGGGTGAGCCGGGTTTTACGATGTGCATGTACTCAGGAACCACACCCTGCAATTCGCCGAGGATCTCACTGTATAGGCATAATTGAAGAACTGTGGTTCCCTTGGTGTTTAATGCCAACTTCGTGTCCGCGACTTCATAGGACCATTCGCCAAGCTTACTTGGGCGCGAGGTCTTAATAAGAAAGTCGGCACGTCCTCGCCATGGTGCAGCAACCAACCACGGTTGATAGATGATGTCAGGGGATTTCCCCAACGAAGCAATGGTTGAGTTTGAATGCGACGGGAATTTCTCATTGGACAAGACTTCTACCGATTTGCCAGACTCAACCATGCTCGTCAAATAATTTGCTTCGTGTCGTTCGCCAAGTTCCACTAGCAGTTCCAAGGTAGGATTGGCTCGAAAAATCGGCTTGAGCTTCCCAGTCGCTTCCATTCGATTGAGATAACTGAGATGAGAACATGAAAGGTGATTGGCCAAAGCTGTTGGGGAGTGCCAGGCTGTACCGGAATTGTTCTGCATAATTGATTTCATCGTCTGTGTGGTTAGCTAGCTCCTGTTTCTTGCTGCATCGACCTCATCGCGATTGAGCAAAACAATCTGCTGTCGTTCTGGTGTTTTCCCTTGAGAATCAAGATCCAAACCTAAAGTGCGTTCTACGTAATAAGACAAGCAAACTTTAGTCGTTAAACCTACGAAGCCATTCTCCATGCCATAGTCAAGTTCCACCGCGACTCGGGAACCTCCTTTTAGCCCTGAATGTGGCCCAATCTTTAATGTGACTTCATT
>JAYTVL010000134.1:0-27140 GCA_043744075.1 Pirellula sp.
GCCTTTTCGTGACTGGATCATCGTTGGCAAACCTTATTGGAATGCTGGTTGCGCGTACATCGAAGATCGGGACGGAGGTCCGAGCGCTTGGGCTACAGCAAGTCACAGCGCAGCTGGTCGCCTACACTTCTTGTGACGCACATAGCTGCATTGAGCGTGCGATGGAGATGGCTGGAATGGGCGGAAACCAATTGCGCAAGATTGCAGTTAACGAACGGCATCAAATAGATTTGAATGCCCTCCAAGAATCAATTGTTTCGGATCGAGTTGCAGGCATGACACCTTTTTGCGTAATCGGCACTGCGGGTACAGTCAATGTCGGTGCCATCGACGATTTGAATGGGTTAGCCGATATTTCTCTCCGTGAGCGTTTGTGGTTTCATGTGGACGGTGCGTGCGGAGCGTTGGGAATGATGTCACCCAAGATCGGTTCCAAGCTAGTTGGCATCCAAAAGGCGGATTCGATTGCTCTCGACTTCCACAAGTGGGGACAAGTTCCATATGACGCTGGATTCATTTTGGTGAGGCACTCGCAATTGCACCAAGACACCTTTGCTTCACCGACCGATTACCTTCGGCGCGAGACGCGAGGAATGGCAACTGGTTCTCCTTGGCCTTGCGATTTTGGGCCCGATCTTTCTCGCAGCTTTAAGGCGCTCAAAGTCTGGTTCACAATGCAAGTCTTCGGTATGGACCGAATGGCCAGGATGATGGAGCACACCTGCGAGCTCGCGGGGTATTTGGGTACTTGCGTTGAAAACTCTTCAGAACTCGAATTACTTGCTCCCGTAAACCTCAACATCGTTTGCTTTCGATATCGATGCAATGATGCTGACCGAGTGAATGCAAAAATTGTAATTGCCATTCAAGAATCCGGTATTGCCGCCCCGTCATCGACAACCATCGACGGCAAATTTGCGATTAGGGCAGCAGTCTTCAATCATCGCACGTCGAAATTGGAAATCGATAGTTTGTTCGCAGCGTCGATACGTTTTGGGAGATCTTTTTCACAAGAAACGAGTTCAAAGCATGACTGCCAGAGTGCCTCAACATCACATGGCTGAGAGCCTTATTGGCCTCGCCAAAATAATGCGATTGGCTTTCAACGGCGATGATCTTTCGGAAATCAAGTCTCAGCTTGCAAATCGGATCGAGTTCAATTCGCTAGACGCTGCTGCCATGATGGATCTATCGGTTGTGCTACAGCTATACGCACTCCCAGAGCTTGCCCTCGAATTGCAGACAGAAGCACTTAATCTACAGCAATGTTTTGACCAGAAATCAAATCCTGAGGCTCCAGCTTTGAAACTCCTAGTGATCATGGGGCCAGGCGAAGTGATGGCAAACACCCCGATCGATTTTCTCGTTGAGGGTTCCGATATTGCTCTTAGCTATCTGTATTTAGGCGAGGGCATACCGGTTCCAAGCCGGATACCTGAGCACGATGTGGCCTTCGTTGCAGTCTGTGAATCGGACAGCAATCAATTCTTGTTGGCCCAGCTAAGCATACTCATGCGACATTGGCCAAAGCCGTTTATCAATATGCCTTCTCGCATCGCTCAATTGAGTCGGGAACTAGTAAGCAAACAACTCGCATCGATAAATGGAGTCGTCGCGAGTGATGCTCGTCGATTGAGTCGTTCGGAGACTATGGAGTTCCTCAGCTCATACGATAATTCCTTTCCGATCATCGCGCGGCCCACCAACTCACATGCCGGGCGAGGACTGGCGAAGCTTGAAAATGGCGAGCAAGTTTTCGAATATCTACAGGCGAACACGAGCGATGAGTTTTACATCGCTCCTTTTATTGACTATCGAAGCGAAGACGGTTTGTATCGTAAGAGCCGGATCGTGGTTATCGATGGTCAACCATTCGCTGCACACATGGCAGTCTCACGGAATTGGATGGTCCACTATCTAAATGCGGACATGCTTCACAGCCAAGAAAACCGAAATAGTGAAGCAGAATTCATGTCGAGTTTTAATACGGCTTTTGCAACCAAGCATTGGGCTGGCTTGCTGGCAATTGATGACCAGATTGGTCTAGACTACTACTCGATCGATTGCGCGGAAACTCCAGATGGCAGGCTGCTTGTCTTTGAACTCGATAGCGGTGCAGTGGTTCATTCAATGGACTCGATCGAGCTCTTTCCATACAAAGCTTCACAAATGCAGTTGGTTTTAAACGCGTTCCAGCAAATGCTTCGACGAAGAGCCAACGGTGTGTACCAGCGAATGGCGGCGTAGCATGAAATGTACTACTCGCAAATGACCACACGCGACTTGCACTGGATGAACCTTGCACTTGAACTTGCAAGTCAAGGTCGCGGTTTCGTCGAACCCAATCCGATGGTTGGGTGTGTAGTGGTTGAGAACGATAGTATGGTCTCATCCGGCTACCATCGATTGTTTGGTGGTCCTCACGCTGAGGTTGAAGCGTTGACTAAATGTGATCCGACGCGAGTCGCGAATTCTACGGTTTATGTGACGCTTGAACCATGCAGTCATTTTGGGAAAACGCCGCCGTGTGCCGATTTGCTGCTTAGGCTTCGTCCAAAGCGAGCCGTCATCGCGATGCAAGATCCCTTCCCAGCAGTAGCGGGCCGTGGGATTCAGATGCTTCGAGACAATTCGATACAGGTCGACGTTGGGATAATGGAGGAACAAGCCAGAGAGCTGAATGCCCCTTATTTGAAACTGTTGGAATTTGGTATTCCGTGGGTCATTGCCAAATGGGCCATGACCCTCGACGGAGCAATCGCATCGCGCGAACAAGACTCGAGATGGATCAGTAATGAACAGTCTCGCGGAGTTGTTCACGAACTAAGAAGCTGCATGGATGCGATTATCATTGGAAGTGGGACCGCAATCGCCGATGATCCGCTGCTGACAACTCGGTTGGCGTCGGGCTCAACCCCAGCACGAATTGCCAAGCGTATCATCATCGATCGGAGCTGTCGATTGTCACCCCAATCCAAACTGGTTCAGAGCATTAACGCGGGTCCTGTCATCGTTGCAACTTCGGAGCTTGCTGATGAGTTTCGAGTTCAGAAACTAGCGAATGTAGGATGCGAAGTTCTGCTCATTCCGAAACAGGAGCTTCCAAATTCCTTGAAATTTGTTCTTAAGGAGCTAGGCAATCGCCGTTGTACGAATGTTCTACTTGAGGGGGGCGGGTCGTTGTTGGGGCATGCATTTGATCAGGATTTGATCGATCAAATTCACTGTTTTATCGCGCCTAAAATAGTCGGTGGGAGGTCGGCCGTGCGGCCCATTGCAGGCATTGGAAAGTCGCTTATGAAAGAAGCGTGCAATTTAAACAAGATGACGGTAGAGTGCTTAGGAGACAACGTCCACATCCATGGGATCGTTGCGAGTCGCAGTTGAGTTCTTGGCCGCCAAGACTATCCAAACGTTCTTTTTAATAGTTGGCTGATGGATCGGATACCTTCGTTTCGAAGTAGACTTGCACGGTAGATTCGTCCAGCCAACGTAACGATGCCATACGTGGACACGATCATGACAACAGCGGCCAGAGGTGGCTGCCAGAATGGAATGGTCGTGCCCGATGCCAGTCGCAACACCATCATCATAGGACACGAAGGCGGGAAGAAACTTAGTGTTGTCGAGACGATTCCATTCGGCTCTCGCACTGCAATGAACCACACCATCATCGGTGCCATCAACACCAACCAGACTGGCAGCAACAAAGTCTGTGCTTCTTTTAGTTCGTTGACCGATGCTCCGACCGTTAAGAAAATCGAACTGAAAAAGAGAACCCCAAGAAGTTGGAACAAAAGGAACCAGGGCAAGACCGATAAAGGTATCTTGTCCGCGAGGCCCTGGTAGTTGAGAAAGAACAATCCACCTGCACCGTACAGCACAAAAATAACAAGTGAACCCGCAACGTTTCCCAGCAACTTGCCACCCATGAGCTGCGAAGGGGTGACAGATCCCAGCAGGACCTCGGAGATACGGAGGCTCTTCTCTTCCATCGCGCTCTCTAGCATCGGCTGGGCGGCCATAAGGATAACCATAAACATTAACATCATCACTCCAAACGGCAGGAACATATTCACGAGAGAGTCCATCACAGAATGATCGTCTGATTTACCTGCATCGGATGTTTTGATCGGCATACTTGGTATCAGCTCAACTCTCGTGTCGATTTGAGCAAAAATCATCGGATCTATTTTGTCTAAGCCGAATTGCTCCACTCGCGTTTCTCGTAACCTTTGGCTTATCAACGTTCCGAGCCAAGCTCGAGCGCCGCTTATCAGTGCGTCCTGACTGTAAAATTTGGCATTCGGCTTAAGCGATTTCGTTTTGCTTTGAGTCGGTGACTCGGTCGACGAAATTTGTGTCGGTTCGAGAAACGAATTCGGTATCTCGACTAAGGCATAGATGTCGCCATTTCGGATTTGGTTGCTATATCCCAGCCGTTGATCTTCCGATAATTCGTTTGGTGCAGCAACAAACTCCCAAATGTCCGCTTGTTGCCCCATAAAGTCGGATCGCGAATCAACTTTTCCGTTTTTGGTCTCGATCGGTTCGGCTGTTTTTGCCGTGATCGACTCATTGCGCTCTCTGGCCGCTCTTTCGATGTCTGCGAATAGCCGTCCCGTTCCGTCGGCGATTGCGATTTTTTGCGTTTTGCCACCACTGACGCGGTTGAGAACGGGCATGGCCAATAGACTGCCGAACATTAGGATTGGCATCATGACGAGGGTAAACAAAAAAGCTTTCGTCCCGACCATGGCCACATATTCGCGGTGCGCTATAACCCAAAGTTTGAACATGATTTTGTGTTTCTTGATGGCTAAATTGAGATTCGGATTCACTGCTGAATCGCTGTCCATTGTACGGGAACTCCGCTGAATTTGGCGGGCCAGTATAGTTTTGGAGATCGAGAGTGATGTTGACTTTCATAGCGCAACGCGTTATTATGGATCAATGATTGAAAGCTTCGCAGCCATAGACACGGAACGCATTTTTCGTCGCCAGCCGGTCAAGCGATTTTCGATCCAACTGCAACGTGCAGCTTTACGTAAACTCTTGATTCTAGACGCCGCAGAGTCTTTGCAAGACCTTCGGGTTGCACCTGCAAATCGGCTTGAGAAGCTCTACGGTGATCGCCGTGGGCAATACAGCATTCGCGTTAATGACCAATGGCGAATTTGCTTTCGCTGGCTTGGAACTATCGCACACGACGTCGAATTGGTTGACTATCACTAAATTATGGCGAAAAACTTACTCCCACCCATTCATCCCGGCGAAATACTTCTCAAAGAGTATTTGGAACCCTACGGGATTAGCCAGTACCGGTTGGCAAAGGATATTCATGTTCCTCCGAGACGAATCAACGAGATTGTTCGAGGGCTCCGATCGATATCTGCCGACACAGCGCTTCGCCTTGCAAAGTACTTTGCAACCTCGGAGCGATTTTGGTTGAATCTTCAGATGAGGTATGACCTCGAAGTGAAGAAGGATCAGCTAGGTGACCGTCTGAATTGCGAGATCCAAGCGTTTTCCCCCGTGCAGTAGCCAATGAGATGGAATTTTTCGAATGCACGAAACTCTGATTGCACCACTCGATCCTCAACAGCTCCGCCGGAAACTAGATCAATTGTCATTTGCAAGGAAGGAAGCCAGTCAAGAATTCCAGGCCAACACCAAAGAACTCGAAAAGCTAGCGAGTTATCTGCAAACCGCCGAGAAAGTGTCTCTCGCACTTGAAAAACTGAATCAAGATTTGTTTTCGAATTTGCTCGGTACGGTTCAAGAGAAAATTACGATCGCGTTGCAAGAAATCTTAGAACAGCCGATTACTTTTCATGCCAAAGCGGGATTCACGAGAAACAGTGCAAGTGTTGATTTTTGGGTTGAACGAAACGGAAAACCAGAGGATCTCATCAACGGGCAAGGGGGCTCAGTTGCAAATATCGTAAGTGTTTGCCTCCGCATCTTCGCGTTGACGACACTCGATGAGACGACGCATCGTCGCTTTTTAGTACTGGACGAACAGGATTGCTGGCTGCGCGCGGATTTGGTCCCAAAACTAGTAAAAATCATCCATGACGCAAGCCGGGCGTTAGGCTTCCAAGTTCTAATGATCAGTCACCATGAAAGGCATCTTTTTGAGCAATACGCCGACAAAATTATTGAATTGCAATGGCAGAACGGTAAAGTTGTCGCTGTGGATACTACATCACGGCCTGTTCAAGCTGACTAGGAGCACCGCTAGCTCGCGCGTCGCGTTAGTAGTAGGCTTAGAACCAATCCCAGCTTTTTGATTCTTAATTCAGGAAATTATCCATGGCCTTCTTTCGTCCCGTCGTAATCGCAGCACTAATTTCCGTAAGTTTATTCAATTTGAAGCATGCAACCATGACAATCGGCCAAGCCAGCGATTCGAGGCCTGGTGCGAATGATGCTGAAGTCGCCAAGCACTTTCGATCGTGGTTGGATATCGAGTGCAAACGACATCCTGTTTTTTCAACTCAGCAAGGCAATCGGGAATACGATGGTCAGATGGACGATTTGTCGCCTAAGGCTCGGGCTGAGGATGCGAAGCACGATCAGGACTTTTTGAATGAACTAGCCAAGAGATTTGACCGATCGACTCTGTCTCGAAATGCTCAGATCGATCTGGAAATCTGGGAAAGCTTCCTTCGCTACCGGGTATGGCAATACAACAATAGCGATGACTTTGCAAACGACCCTCGAGTCTACCTCGTATACTGTTCGGACAGTGTATTTGGTTTGTTCACTCAGTCGACTTTGCCACGTCACAGAAACGTTGAGAACGCTGTCAGCCGAATCTCGCATATTCCAGAGGTCATTGCAGCCGCCAAAGTATCAATAAAGAATCCGCCCAAGATTCTCACCGAAGTTGCAATCAAACGGACCGAAGGCGCCATATCTTTCTACGATAAGGACATCTTTGCTCTCGCCGAAGAATCACCGCAAATCAGTTCGCTAGCGGTTCCTTGTCGCCAAGCAGCCGAGTCGTTGAGAGACTATAAGAAATTCCTCGAGGAAGAGGTGTTGCCTCGATCCAATGGGGAATGGCGAATCGGAGAGAAGAAGTTTGGCGAAAAACTGGCTATGGAATTAGATGCGGGGCTTACAGCTCAAGAGGTCATCGACACTGCCGAAGCTGAAGCGAACCGCGTTGAACGCGAAATGTATTACATAGCGAAACAGCTGTGGAGTTCCGTCATCAAAATCAAACCGCTCCCGGCAGATGACACGATTGGCCGACGAGAAACAATAAGAGCTGTATTGTCTGAACTTGGCAAAGATCATGGTGTGGCGCAATCGTTGGTCAACGACGCACGAGGTACGGTCGAAAAGATCAAGACGTTTATCCGCGCGAAAAAGATACTCACTTTGCCCGACCCAGACCAATGTTCAATCATCGAAATGCCGGAGTTTCAGCGCGGGTTCTCGGCAGCCTATCTAAATCAAGCCCCTCCGCTCGATGCCAAAGCAAAAAGTCTTTACGCTATTTCGCCACCGCCATCCGATTGGCCAACCGACCGACAGGAAGCGTTCTTTCAAGAATACAACCGTTCGATGTTGCAAGTGCTGACCATTCACGAAGCCTATCCGGGGCACTACGTACAACTGGACTATAGCAACCGAGTCGATTCACTCATTCGCAAAGTCCTTTCGTCCGGTGTCTTTGCTGAGGGCTGGGCAGTCTACACCGAGCAAATGATGCTCGATGAAGGCTATGGCGATGGCGACTTGGCGCTACGTCTCCACCAACTCAAGTTTTATATGCGTGCCGTGTTGAACGCCATCTTGGACTATCGTATGCACTGCTCGGCCATGTCAGACGAAGAGGCTCTGGTATTGCTCGTTGATCGAGGCTTCCAAACTTCTGGCGAAGCCATAGGCAAAATTCAACGGGCAAAGCAAAGCTCATGCCAGCTCTCGACATATTTCGTTGGCCGAACTGCATTCTATCGTCTACGACAGAGTGTTCAACGCGCGCGAGGCAACGATTTCAAGCTAGGTCCATACCACGAAGAAGTCTTGTTGAAGGGTACTTTGCCAGTGAAATACCTGTCCGAGTTGGTGAAGTAAAATAGCTGGCACCCTGCGATTAGTGCAACTTGTTTAACCCGCGCAGCATGCGACTTGTTTAACCCGCGCAGCGGCTGGCGGGCACGAAACGAAGGACTGTACCATGTCCCCGATTGGTCAATGCTGCACGTTCGTATTATGGATGTCCGCGATCTGTGCTAATCGCTTCGATCGGTTAAACTTGACCCAACGATGGCACGGAGCTTCTACCCAATAATACAAAGCAGATGCAGCCAATAGGCTCGTCATAAATGCGATGACCATGGCCGCGAATGCACGAAAGGGACTACTGCCGATCCAATGACTCAGTCCGTGAAGAACAAGCCCGTAGTGGGAACAAAGGTGTCAGGAACCGTTATTGAGTTTTTTGGGTCTTCCATGGGGTCGGAGAGTGCTTTCCAGGCCAAGGCGGGCGACAATAATCGATGACCATTTCTCATCTCCGAGTGGACAACCTCGCTTCACACTTTTTCTAATTGCATTGAGTTCCGATTCGCTTTGTGGCTGGTTGACATAATCTAACGAATTTGGACTTCGGCGAACTGGCCAACGAGTAAGAATCTGCTTTTCCTTGATTGATCCCTGATGCCATTTCCAAAGACTACTCCATCGCCAATCCTGAGCATTTGCTACCAGATTAGCTCCAAGTGCGTTCCGCTCGACATAGCGGCATACGTTGATGAAGTGCTGATCATCTTGGATTGGAAACGATTTGAATCTCCCCTGGTAAACATGCCCTTGGCCCGTTGAATGCCGATGCGCGTGCCATCGCTGGGTGTGCGTCAGTGTCAGCCAACCGGTAAACTTCGACAGTTCTCTATCGTGGATTGGGTTGACAACCAGATGCCAATGATTGGGCATTAAGCAGTAAGATAGTAATCGCGTACCGGTTCGTTCGACTGCCAACTCCAGAATTCGCTCGAAGGCATCGTAATCAGCATCCTTTTCAAAAATAGGAAGCGTCGCGTTAGCTCGATTGAGCACGTGATAAATCAATCCACCATTTGCCGCTCTCTTTGGTCGTCCCATGACCCATGAAGGATACCGAATTTATCACCAATGTCAATAAACGGTTCCTGACACCTTTGTTTTCTGA
The DNA here is from genome assembly GCA_043744075.1 of Pirellula sp. Lineage (GTDB taxonomy): Bacteria > Planctomycetota > Planctomycetia > Pirellulales > Pirellulaceae > JBKCUI01. The sequence continues at coordinate 9,191 of JAYTVL010000134.1, forward strand.
CAGGAAAACTACGACATGTAGAGTAGACGCTTTTCAAATGGGCTTGTTACAATAAAGACGGCACAATCAATGAGGCCTACTGTCCGCCACAATTTTACCTTGGTCAACTCAACACTGTTTCGAAGGCAAAAAAATGCTAAAATCCGTTGAAGGCGTCTTTCGCGATGGCAAAATCGAATTGTTGGAACTTCCGCCTTTGAGTGCTCAAGGAAGGGTTATCGTGACGTTCTTGGACTCCGGAGGGATCGATCTTAGAGATCACGGTATCGATGAATCGCAAGCTGCGGAACTTCGTCATCGACTAAATACCTTTGCGGAAGACTGGAATCGGCCCGAGATGGATGCCTACGATGCCATTTAGCCGTGGTGATGTGGTGCTGGTATTGTTTCCTGATTCCAACATGCGCACGGCAAAACGTCGACCAGCGTTGATTATCCAAGCCAACAATTTAGGAACGGGATTACAGCAAACACTAGTGGCAATGATTACAAGTAATATGACTCGAACCGGCCACTCTAGCCGCCTCGAAGTGAAGCACTCATCGCAATTGGGGCAACAGATGGGTTTGCGAACAGACTCAGTGATCATGACGGACAACTTGGCCACCGTGCGAGAAATCGAGGTCGACCGCATCATTGGAAAAATCGCTGACATGGAATCGACCGATAGCGCTCTGCGACATACTTTGGGACTACAATGATCCCGCATTTGCTCCGATTCCGCCATCGACCTACGCCGTCACATGCCGCAGTCACAATCTGGCCACACGCTCTCGGTTTGAATCATGGGCCTACCACCAGATAAACAGCAAAACTGAATGGATATCCTGTGGTCGTCGCTCCAGACCAAGTCGTCGGCTTCCCAGTGGAGTTGTGGCCTCGTTAAACTCTTGTAGGGAACAACTCTACAATGGATGCATTCTGGTTACCAAACGTAGCTACAATTGAGGCAAGCTCAATGGCGTGCCAATCAAGAACTAGTCAGCACTACTAACGACTTCACCGGAACTGATGGTCGCAAAAGCTCGGTAAGTGGCCGTATCGATGTTCTCGCTCACGAATCGAACACTGCCATCACCCAATCCGAATTGCCCACCGCCTGTGTGTCGACTAGCGAATGAATAGTTGTTTGGCCAGTCATTAAGGGCCTTCGTCACATTCAACACTCGGTTGAGAGGGATTGCACAGGTCGCCGTAACAGCGTTGGGATTGTACCACCAGTTCCACGCGGTCCAACCGGGCATCGCCTCACCAATTATGTACGTGTTCGACGTGCCATCGGTAAGGTCTCTTATACGCGTTGGCGAGTTAACGTTTGTTTGATTGGAACAATTTACACCGTTGCCAAAATTCAATCCATCGCTTTGGCCAGCATTCTTTCCACCTACTCCGGTCGCTCCCGAGTTGACCCAGGCGAACACGCCCCGATTCCAGTTGCTTCCTGCGCAGGCTTTGTAACTAGTGACAGCCCATTTGCCAATTGGATCTGGATTATTAAAGTCCGAGCGATTGCTTAGGAGACCGCCGTCATTAGAGTCGTCAGATGGACAGAGCTAAGTTGGAATTACAGTGGCTGCAACTACCCTGTTCTTCAAATTACCGGCAGCTGTCCCAAAGAGGCCAGTAGTGACAGTGAAGTCTATATTGTTATACAAATTGGACTGCTCAATGTAGGGGAGGATCATCTGCATCCAGCTCCTACCCGAGTGAACAAAATTTCCACCATTATAAGGGGGTGTGTCTCGCAAGGCATAATTGATCGGAAAACTCTTAGTCGTGCTTTCGTAGTTTTGAAACGAAAGACCAAGCTGCTTTACGTTGTTCGAGCATTGCATCCGTCGAGCGGCTTCGCGAGCGGCTTGAACAGCAGGCAAAAGCAATCCAACAAGAATACCAATGATCGCGATGACCACGAGAAGTTCGACGAGCGTAAAAGCAGGTCGGGGACGAATGGTACAGCGCATAAGAAAGCTCCTTGAAGAATGGGTAAAACCTATTTAAAAACCTATCCGGATGCCCCGGCGTCGATCACAAGTCGGGCCGAGCTTCAGACCTCTTGAGTTCACATGACGTTTATCTGCGTTTTGGAATCAAATACCGCTCGCGCTCTTTGTCCGTTAATTCACGACCAACGAGCTTTCGCGCGCGAGCCATCAACCTTTCAATATCCATATCCCATAGGCGGGCGGTATTGTCGAAACTGCCGGTCAGCACCCAGCGATTGTCAGTGCTGATCGCGACGGAATTAACGCCGGACTCGTGTCCTCGCAAAACCAACGTAGTATTCAATGGATTTTCGGCTGACAGGTTGGATATGCGGGCCGTTCGGTCATCACCACAACTTGCAAACCGGCCGCCATCGGGACTGAATGCAGTCGCGAAAACCTTGGAGTCATGAGCATGCATTAAGTACGGTGATGTACTCTTTTCGTCCGACAGATCCCAAACGCCGGCCTTGAGACGCATCAATGGACCTCGGAATTCGGTTGCGTAGGGGTCAATCAAGCCAATTGGTAACTCGCGCGATATGGGATTGGTCAACGATTTAAGGTCCAGGTCCCAGATTTCCGCCTTCCTCAGCCATCCAGCCGTCAACGCACGCACTCGATTTGCTTCCAGACTGAGTCCCATTACCCAGTTCTTTTGGGAAAGTAGGACCGTCGGCGGAATCGGATCAGCCGCTGATAGATCCCAAAGACGCACATACCCATCCAAAGTTCCAGTTACCAAAGAATTGCTGTCCGGGCTGAACGCAACTGAGGGAACATTTGGAACGTGCCCACTCAGAATCCGAGGTTCTTTCGATGCATTATCGCTGTCTAGACTCCACACTCTCGCCGTACCGTCGTAACTCAGCGTGACCACTCGACGACTATCCGGACTGATTTTCACGAGGGTTACCATCTTTTCATGTCCGTTCAGAATCCGCATTGACCTACTCGGATCCCTCGCCGTCAGATCCCAGACTCCCAGATACCATATCATCGGGACCGTGCATAACAAATGTCTTACCGATCGAGCCAGTTGCGCTAACATCCCACAGCCGAGCCGAGTTGCCAGCGTGATCCTTTAGAATAGGCAACTTAAGTGGATCAATCGAGTTCAGGTCCCAGATTCTGGCATTCTTCGCGCCCGTTGCTAGCCACCGGCTGTTAGGACTGATGGCAACGGCGTGTTTAAATGACTCAAATCCTGCACCAGCGAGAATGATTGCTGTAGAGGCTGGTTCGGACGCCGAAAGATCAAACAGCATCGAGTCAACACCCGCTGCGATTAGCCATCGACAATCCTCGCTAATCGTAACATTTTCGATTTTTTTGCGCGTTAGCTCTCGAACCGATGCAGGCACATCGTTGGCTGTCAAATCAAACAGTCGAACTCCGTCGCTGCTCCCGGTCACCAACCAGCGCCCGTCGCGTCCGATGGCAACTGACGAGTTCATCCCCGCGTGTTCCAAGCTTTTTACTGAGCCAGCTATTTCCTTCGATTGCAAATTCCAAAGAAATGCACGACCTCCGTTTTCGCTACTATCTTCGGCCACCAATACCAACCAGCGGTTATTCGGGCTAAACGCGAACGCTTTTCCCGTGGCATTGGAAGTCGGCTCCAATTTCGCGACCAATGTAGCCTGACCTGTTTCGTCAATTTTCCAAAGCTGATCTCTACCAGCGGTGTTGTCACGGGCAGCCTTGGTTGCGGTTACAATCCACTGACCATCAGGGCTAATCGTCACTGTGACATGGTCATCCTGACCGGGCAGGTCGGTCGGTGAGCTGATTTGATCGCCAGCTGCTGAAACTTCCCAAACACTCGCACTTCCAAAGCTACTTGTGACAATGCGCCGGCCATTTGCACTGATCGCCCGCGACCCTGCTCGCTTTCCATTCTCTAATTTTAACTCGAGCGACGACGCTGTTGGATCATCGTTGGTCAAGTTCCAGACTCGAAAGGAGTCGCGATCGCTCTCTCCAATTCCGACAAAGTTATGAGTAATCATTCTGTCATTTTGACTAATGGCCAGTGCCTCAATCCAACCTTCTTGGCTTAACAGTGGCGTACCACCTAGATTTGCAACCGACTTGAGCAGCGTTGCGTGAGCGATGGGAATCGGCCAAAGTTTGAAATCATCGGACATCCGTACCGCTTCCATCGCCAACAACACGCTCTGAATGGGCAAATCATTCTCAATTCGTTGCGACTCCGCCGACAGTCGCATCACATTGGCTCGCTGAGTTTCCTTTTCGGCATCCTCTCGAAGCCGTTCCTGCGCTTTAGAATTGCGTTGCGCATCATCCGCGCGATCGGACTCTAACTGTACGAGCTCTGTTTGTGTATACGCTTTTTGCTTGTACAAAATAGTACCAGCCGCACCACTTAGCGCGAGCAGCAGCAGCATTCCTGCGATGGCCATGTACAACTTCTTACGGCGGCGTTGCTCTTCTGAACGAGTTTCAGCTTCGACCTTCGCAAATTCTGCTCGCTTGAGCCGCGTTTGCACACCTTCTAAGTGCTTGGTGATGCCTGCGGAGAGTTCACCGGCGTTGCGTTGACGATCATCTACTTCTGGCGATAGCGCACGTTTCGCCAGTTCAATCAATTCGCCCTCGACGCCGCTGGCATTGAGTCTGACAAAACATTCGTCAAGCTTGCCTCGGCTGGCCATGCGGTAAACTTGAGTGGCGTCGTCGGCCACATAGGGCGGTTTGCCGGATAAGATCTCCGCCAGGATTGCGCCCAGTCCAAACACGTCGGCTCGTTCGTCCAGTCGGTCGATTTCGCCGAGCGCCTGTTCAGGCGGCATATACGCGGGCGTACCCATCACGCTACCTAGCTGAGTATTCGATCCGACTTCGCCGGGTACGTCACTTCCAACGCTGCGGCGCGTTTGAATCACACTCACATTACGATGCTTTTCAAGCGACTTGCGCTCATCGGCAACGCCCCCTTTGCTCAATACTTTGGATAGTCCCCAATCCATGACTTGCACTTCGCCAAAGGCACCGATCATGATGTTGGCGGGCTTCAAATCGCGGTGGACAACTCCCTTGCTATGTGCGTATGCCATCGCCTGGCAGACTTGCTCAAAAATCCCCAGCAGCTTGGGTAGGTTGTCTTGAGGATTTTTCCGGCTTGCCAATAACTCCGCCAGGGTATCGCCTTTAACCAGTTTCATGCTGAAGAAAGGACGCTCATCATTGAACAGTCCCAGTTCATAGACCGGGACAATGCCTGGATGCTGCAACTGCCCGCCGATTTGCGGTTCCTCGACGAATCGCTGGAGCATCTCGGGTTTGTCTTTGTGTTCGTCGAGCAAGACCTTGATGGCCAAATCGCGTCCCAGATCAGTGTCGCGTCCCTTGATAATCGCTTCCATTCCGCCGCGTGCGATTTCACCATGCAGTTGATAGCGGCTATCGGACTGTTTGGTAGAAATCTCCTTGGAGCCAAGCTGAACAACCTTGCCCTCGTCCCCGCCATTTTCACGGAGCAAGATCGTGGGAGTTTGCGACAGCCGTTTGCTAAGTGACTTCAGAACACTGTGGCTGGCATTGCCTATCACAATAGCTGCGTCGGGACCGAACGTCGCCGCTAGTCCAGCATCCAGCGCATGCCGGTTCAAATCGATGGTTTGAGCGATAGCTGGAACTGGATGTTCCAAGAAGCTATTGTCCTTGAGGTGGGCCACGAGCAGTGCTTCCACATCGGTTCGCAATTGTCGGTCGTCTCCACAGGCGTCGTTCAGATAGGCCCGCAGTTCTTCCGTGCCATTGGTATCGATTGCTGTCAAGAAGATGGATATCTCACGTGGATGCTGATCGCTCATGGGGTTCCCTCAAAAAACGTCAATGGATTTAGAAACTGCTTGGTCTATGGAGCAGTGCGACGAATATCCGGAAAGGGGCCACGAAAAGCAAGAATTATCTGAGACTTCTTGCTAAACACCATCTTGTGTCCGCGATCCTGTTTACGAGTGTCAAAAAATCCCGCAGTTTTACCCTGCGGAAATTTCGGTTCCAAGCTACTTGCCCCCCTTCGGTCGATCCTCCGCCCTATTTGCCTGCGGCAAATAGGGCGGAGGATCGACGTTCAGACGGGACAGCGCTATTAGCCAAAAAACCTAACGATCCGCAGGGCAAAACCTGAGGATTACTAATCGCAATCAAAATCGTGACAGTCGATTTCGCGACGCAACCATGCCTTGGCGCAGGTCCAATGCCGTTTAGCGGTTCGTGTGGAAATCTTGAGTGCCCGTGCGGTCTGCTCAATCGTAAGTCCGCCGAAATATCGCAACTTGACGAGTTGCCCGATCGTCGTAAGATCCACAAGCAAACGCGTTAAGGCTGCATCCAATGCCAATAAGCGAGCCTCTTGGGTTTCAGTCGGATTGGCAATCGCGTCGTTCGCATGCAGTAATTGATGCTGAATGCCCCCTCCATGGCGAACTCTATTCTTGCGGCGAGCGTTCTCAACGAGAATTCGACGCATCGCCTCTGCGGCAGCCCCAAAAAAATGTGCTCGACCATTCCATAGAGCTTCGTTGCCCGATTCATGGTGTTGGTCCGGCCCAACAAGCCGCATAAAGGCTTCGTGCTCAAGGGCAGTAGGTTGCAGCGTTTGACCGCTTTTTTCGTCCGACAGTTTGGAGGCCGCCAATTACCGCAATTCCTCGTACACGATCGGTAATAGTTTCTCCGCAGCCAATGGCTCACCGCATTCGATTTGTGAAAGGATGCGGGTGACGTTGGACATAAGGAGTGTGCTTTTTAGCAGGAAGCCAGAGAGACGAATCATTGTAACCGAACAAGCAAGCTTTCAGGGAGCTGTGGTGGGGACAAATGGGGACACACACAGACAAATGGGGACACACACAGACTTGGACAGCTTCTTGGTTTTTGGTAACTTGTGAGGATTAGTTGGATTCATTCGAAAAAGGGAGGTGGTTTATGGCTCGGCTAGCTCGTGTTGAAGTCTTTGCGCCCGATGAAATTGCTATAGTACATGTCCTAAATCGGACAGTTCGCCGATGCTTCTTGCTGGGAAATGACCCCATAACCGGAAAGAATTTCGACCACCGGAAACTCTGGATGGAAGATGAGCTGGCGCATCTCGCAAAAAACCTCGGGATCGATCTTCTTTGCTACGCTATCTTGTCAAACCACTTTCATCTGGTCCTTCGGTCAAGGCCCGATGTGGTGGCCGCTTGGGATGATTCCGAGGTGGCTCGCCGTTGGTTGATGTTGTGCCCCAAGCGACGCGATGCGGATAATCGCCCTCAAATGCCGAACGAATTCGAACTCAACATGATCCGTAACGATCCGGTTCGCTTGAAAGAGATTCGCTCTCGATTGAGTGACATCTCGTAGTGGAAATCGCAATAGTATCGCGCAAATCCACTGAAATTTCGACTCTAGCATGCCCTGAAATGTGGGTAAAGATGAGGACACAAAGGCCTGTTCTATTTCGCCCTGTGGGTCATTGCTGTACATCCGTTTTACCGAAGTCCGCGATCTACGCTAATCGCTTCGATCGGTTAAACTTGACCCACCGATGACACGGAGCTTCGCCCCAATAATACAAAGCAGATGCAGCCAATAGGCTCGTCATAAAAGCGATGACCATGGCCGCGAAAGCACGAAAGGGACTAGTGCCGATCCAATGACTCAGTCCGTGAAGAACAAGCCCGTTCACCAAATAGTGAATTAGAAAGAGACTATACGATACCTTGCCGAGCCAGAGCAAAGCTGGCGGGAACGACAACTTGGGCCAAAACCGCAGCCCTACATAGAGTATTAGGCTTGATCCAAGCGCCACCAAAACTCTGCCCCGAAATTCGATCGCCAGCGAAGCGGCCATTGCAAACGCATAGGCTGGGAAAACGAGCCAAGAAATTCGACCTTGGAGTGTCCAGCCGACAAGCGTGCCAAGGACCAACGAACCCAGGAAATAGAACACGTAAATGTCGTTCCCCAAAACTCGACTCCAGGACCAAGTCGATAGCATTCCTAGCGGAAACAATATGGCGGACATGGCGACTGGGCCAGAAAAATCCCTATTAACGATTTTACCTATTGCCTGCAGCAAAACTTGTATCAACAGGAAAAGTGCCACGTATTGAATATCGATACACAGGTACCATGTTCCTGCCGAAAGATTGCCAAAACCCAAAATGTCCTGCAGAAAGAAAAGGTGAGCCAGCAATTGCAGCCACGAAAAGGAATCAATGAGAGGCGGATCCATGCCACGACTCAACGTCGAAAAAGACACTGCAACCAAGAACATCAGCATGACAATATAAGGGGCAGCTAGCCTAATGTAACGCAAACTGAAGGTCGAAAAGGCTTTTCCCAATGAAATCGGTTTATCCGGTGTTGCGATTGCAAGGCCGAAGCCACCGAATACCAAGAAAAGGTGGACTACAAACAAACCATAATAGTAAATACTGTACAGGAGATGCGGTGCGAATTGATCGGCCAGATGTGAGCTTGGCGAGTACTCGAAGAGATGATGCAAGACAATGATACATGCCGCAATCCCTTTGCACACATCGAGCAAAGGAATGCGTTGCCCCAGCTTCACATAGCTCTGAGTCCTATCCATAGGCGATAACAAGGCTATTGAGTCGAGACCGCCAACAGATAAAACAGGATTTCGCATCGGTCCGAATTTTGGACAAAGTTTGCCAAAGGAACAAAGATCTTGTTAGAATATACAATAGTCAGGAGATTTCAAGCAAATTCTTGATTCGGGAACATGAACCCGCCCACCTCATCCCCGGCCAGCTGTTCGAACTGCGTTTTACTTACCGCCAATCCTTCGCGGTTATTGATTCCTACCCACCCCCGAACCTATACGGTGCGAGAAACCTGTTGGTTAGCCTCAAAGGAAATCGAACAAATGAATTTCGACGATTCAAGGCCGAATGCAAGTATGGGCGGGATATGTGTATGGGAACAGGATCTTCGGTCGCTGAATCAAACCGATAACGATTGTCAAGACTGGCTAGCTCAGCGAGGCATGTCAGAATTAGTTGAATACGACATTGCGATTTCCGGCCGTAGGAAGGCAATTCGATTCGCATTGAGAAAGGAAAAAATCGATCAATTGGCTCCCGGTGGAGATACGCTGCAATTAGCAGAGCGACTTTCCATGACAAATCCAAATCAACATGACTTGAAAAAAGAAATTCTTGTAGCGATGTTGGCAAGTCCGATTATTTTTGAGTTCCCAAGCATACAAGAGTTAGAATCCCACTTAAACGTTCGATGCAACATTGTTCACGCCGCAACAAAGACATTTCTATCCTTCGCAGCCTACGAGGCAGAACGTCCAATTGACTACTGGGAATACGATTCGGAGCGTGGTTTTGTTGTTCGCCCTGGCAATTGCTTGATCGAGGCATTACGAAGTGCCACGCAACCCGCCGACAACGAAACGGCCTATTCATTCTCGTGTTATCGTGCCACGGAGTACATTGTTGCGCTGAGTCTTGCTGAGGAAGCGAGGGTTTGTAATCGGGAATTGCTTAGCAGTCTTCAGCTTCAAGCCGAAACGCGAGCGATCAAATCGGGGGAATTTCATAGTGTCTTCATGAAAGAATATGGATCACGAGAAAACCCATTGCCCGCCAGATACTACGTTCCGGGGGATCGCATATGGTTTCGCAATCCCGATGCCGCTTCATCGAATGCGATAGGCTTTGAGGGCTCCTGGGTTTTCTACCAAGGGGGCGGACTCTTCTCCGACTTTTGGAAACGCAACCAAGCCTTTACGTTGCAATCGAAAAGCTTAGAAATTTTTCATTGGCGTAATGCAACCTATCGGGACAATGACGGCGAACTAAAAATAGATGAAAAAGTCGTTCAAACGCATGTACAATCATCGCTAAAGAGCACAGCCGAAGTAGGAGAGATTTTACGATCAATGGAAAAGATACAGGACCCTCGGGGAGTCTATTCCGAGGGTGGTTGCATTGATCCTTCGCGTGAATATCCAAAGTGGGTTCGACCGTGCACGACAGACATTGTTCTCCCGGATGTAAATTCCTTGCGGCGTTAGCACTGGAATTATTCATAACCCATTCGAATACAGACCAGCGATTCTAAGCAGTGCAGAAGTCCTTTGAAAAAAAACTGCGAATAGCAGAAAAACACCTAAGCTCTACAAGTCCGAAACTGGGTAGTTGGATTTCCGAGGTGGGGCGTTGCGACCTAAAGCCCGTATGGGACCGCGAACCATTTGAGTCATTGGTTCGTGCCGTGGCTCATCAACAACTGCACGGAAAAGCCGCTGAATCTATTCTAGGCCGCATGATTTCAAGGTTTCCTAACCAAGTGTTTCCAACGCCTGAACAATTGTTGCGAATGCGAGTAACTTCGTATCGAAACTGCGGTTTCTCAATGGCCAAAACGGGAGCAATACGAGGTATCGCCAAGGGGGCATGCGAAGGGGTCGTGCCTAGTCGAGAAACCGCGAACGGAATGACAGACGAAGCGTTGGTTGAAACCTTAACCGAGTTGCGTGGTATTGGCAAATGGTCCGTCGAGATGATGTTGATTTTCACGATGGGAAGATTGGACGTGATGCCAGTTGATGATTTCGGAATTCGCGCTGGTCTAACTCATCTGGTTGGATTAACGGAAACGCCAAAAAAAGCAGTTTTTGCGAAGTGGACGGACTCATGGCAACCGTATCGAAGTGTCGGTGCGTGGTATCTTTGGCGACTTGCGGACGCTCGCAAATAGCAACACGCAGCCCCCTGGGATTTGCCAATGTTTTTTCGACAATCGTCCGTATTAGATTGCGGTACAATGTATTCTTCAGGATAGGAATTACCCACATTCGCCCCATGTGCGAGTCGCAACCAAATGCATTGTGTGACTGAGTCGAACGATGAATTGTAAACAACTTTCAACTATTTCTGCGTCGGTGTTGCTTTGTTTTTTCGTTTTCGTCATTCTTGTTTTTCCACGACATTTGGTCGGACAAGAGAAACCAGAACCGAGTATCGTAGGCGATCAAGATTCCCAACCAAAAGCTCGAACCGTTGGGCCAAAGCGCACAACCAAACCTAAAGAGGAACGCGACGTATTGGAAAAGAAAGTCGCCAAGTTATCCATTGATTTGGATGGAGCGAAGCAATCGACTCGTGATCAAGCAGAAGCAGAATTGACTGCACTTGGCACTTCAATCATAGAGTTCTTGCCACCTATTGGCGCAGACGTTTCGGCTGAGTGGAAAATGCGAATTGATCGCCTTCGCGAGTCGCTTGAAAAGTTGGAAATGGAAGAATTTACCATGCCATCAACCGTAACGCTGAGCGGTTCGATGACTGGGCGGGAAGCGTTGACTAAAATTGCGGAGAGCACAGGCAACACAATCCAATTGGGCGACGCTCCCAATTTAGATCGAGTGGTTGTAACTGACTTTGATGAAACGCCATTTTGGGAAGCATTCGATGAGGTGGCGGACCAGCTTGAATTGACCGTCAGCGGTGGAGATGGCGAGAACATTCAGCTCATAAAGCGTGCGGCCAGTGCACCGCTTCGAATTGCAGCTGCAGGGTACTCGGGGGTCTTTCGACTCGAACCTTTGTCTGTACAAAAGACCTATCGGCTTCAAGATCCTGCACAAAGCACATTGCAGATTCAGATATTGTTATCTTGGGAGCCTAGACTCGCACCGGTTTTCGTTAAGTTCCCGATGGAATCAATGGAATTGATTTGTGACGATGGTCAGGTGTTGCAATCAAAGATGCAGGCGGAGGAAACAGAGTTTTCTCCTACTGGCGGATCGCAATTGCTAGTCGCCCTGGAATTTGTTCTTCCGGAACGAAAAGCAAAGAAAATTATTCGATGGAACGGCAAAGTCTTTGTGTCGATACCTGGAAAGCCTGCCACTCTCGAGTTCGATGATTTATTGAAAGAAGGAAAGAAGACTGCGACGGTTGGAAACCTCAAAGTAGTCTTGGAGAAAGCTCGCAAGAATCGGGATATTTATGAAGTCTTGGTTGGGCTAGCCGCTAACTCGACTGGCAAGTCAGCCGATGCGTTTCGCGGCTGGACGAATACACACGAAGCTTTTATGATTGACCAGAACAAGAATCGTCTCGAGCATGTTGGTTGGTCGACGACCCGAATGAATGACAAAGACATTGGGTTATCCTATTTGTTCGATATCGAGAAGGGCCTAGATGGTTGCAAGTTCATGTATCGCGCGCCAGGAATGGTAGTTGAACAAGCTGCCGAATTTGCTCTTGAAGATGTGCCGCTGCCGTGATGGAACTGGAATGGGATCCCGAGGTGGAAGCCCCTGCGACGATTGCTATCATCGGCGCGGGCCCTGTTGGGATAGAGGCCGCGATTTATGCGAGGTTTCTTGGCTATTTCGTATCGATCTTTGAACAACGGCGTGTGGCTCATCGAATGCTGGATTGGCATAATCGACCACTCGACGTTACAGTCCAGGACTGCACCACCTCGCTTGGACACGCTGCCATAGCGGCTCAAAATCCAGAGTATGTTCGCAAGAAACCCGACGAGCGGTTTACTGGAAAGACCTATGCTGAAGAGTATTTGCTACCGCTAGCGAAAACGGATTTGCTGTTTGATGACATCCACTTTTTGAGTCCTGTTACGGATGTTTCTCGCTATCGCACTTTGGTATCAGACAAAATTGAACGTCAAGAGCGATGCAACGATGAGTTTCGAATTTTGGTCGAGGGACGGCATCGCGGTCCTTGGGTTTCTCGCGCAGATGTCGTGATTGATTGTCGCGGGCTAACACAAAAATCCTCTGGAATTGGACCGGGAGGTGGACTTGCGATTGGAGAGGCTTTGAATCGCGAAACGTTTCTTTTGCACACGCCGTTGGATCGAAAGTTTGACGCGAAGTCCGTTCTTGGCAAGCATGTTTGCCTTATAGGCCAATCTGTACGTGCGGGTCAATTTGCATCGGAGTATTTAGAGCAGTTCGGCGAAGAAGGAAGCAGTCGATTGACTTGGCTGATTCGCCCCGATAGACGTCATGATAGCCGCACCGTCGAAAACGCGCTGACAGATATCGGCAGGAGGCATGCTCGCAATATCAACGTAATCGAATCGCTTGGCGTCGAACACATTCAGCGGAACGATCTAGGGCAATACTTATTGAAATTCTTGCGAGACGATGACTCGACTGTCGAAATGCAATGTGATGCGGTCGTTTCGTTGAATTGTGGTCGACCGATCCCCCTTTCAACCGAATTGCTATACGAGAAGCCTTGCAATATCAGAAGTTGTTCCTCCTTTGTGACGAACGAGCCCGGCTATTATGTTTTGCGTGGCGGGGACGTCGAAGCGGGGGCAGGTGTCGGACTAACAGATGCGTTCTGTAGTATTAGGGAATTATTTGCAATGTTGGCTGGACGGCAAGACCTTGACCTCTACGAAATCATCGCGAAGCAACAAAATGCGACTGGGGTCGAATAGTCGGCATCGATTACAACATGGTCCGCAAACCGTGGGCTAGCGCCCTTCGGCTAATCAGCCGGAACGCGCTAGCGTCCGGTTCAGCCCGACTTATGATCGACGTCGAATAGTCAGACGACCATCGATTGCTAAAGCGGTGCCGTTAACAGACTGGATGGATAAGATGAAATTTGATGCAGTGATTTTCGATCTTGATGGAACTTTACTCGATTCGCTTGAAGACATTGCAGCTGCCGCAAATTTGGTTTTGTCTGAGATCGACAAACCAACTCATTCGGTTGCGGACTACAAGCAGCTTGTTGGAGATGGATTGGCTATGCTTTTTCAACGAGCCGTGCCGGAATGTGAAAGCCAACCAAAGCTGAAGGAAGAGTGCCTGCGACGATTTGAGGCGGCTTACTCAGAATGTTGGAATAATCGATCCAAACCCTACCAAGGGATTGAGAACCTTCTGAAAACACTGAATGAGCGTCGCGTGAGAATGTCGGTTCTATCGAATAAAGGGGATGCGTTCACCAAGCGTTGCGTTCAGCACTTCTTTAGAAACGTAGAGTTCGAGGTTGTGTTGGGACAAACAGACCGATTTCCCCGCAAACCCGACCCTGCGAGTGCAATATGGTTAGCGGCGCAGTTCGCGGTCGATGTCGATCGTATCGCTTATGTGGGTGATACAAACACCGACATGAAAACTGCTCTTGGAGGTGGGTTATATGCGATTGGAGTCACATGGGGATTTCGTCCCGAGAGTGAACTGGTCGCAGCAGGTGCGATGCAGATCTGCAAAGACGTCGGTCAATTGGCTGATTGTTTGCTTGGCTCCGGACGAAAAACTTAGTTTTTTTTCGTTCTCGTGATGGACCGAGTCCAGATGCGCAGGAAGCCATGAAACCAGCCAATCCAAGTGCACGTACCTCTGACCAATCCAAACAAGAAGAGTTTGAGATAATCAAGCGTCGGATGCACCAGCGGCTTGTCGACAAGATCGACTTGTCCAGAGTGGGGGATCTAAAGGGTGAATCCTTTCGGCGAGAAATCCGTCTAGTCGTTGAACACCTATGCGACAGCGAGAATACGTTCTTAAATCGCTCTGAACGCGATAAGATTGTCGACGAAGTGCTCGACGAGACATTGGGGCTTGGTCCGCTAGAGTTTCTTCTGAAAGATCCGTCGATAAGCGACATTCTAATCAATGGACCTAAGAACATTTTCGTTGAACGCAGCGGCCAACTGGTAAAGACCGATGTTGAATTTCGCGACAACGCTCATCTTATGCAAATCATAGATCGAATCGTTTCGAAAGTTGGGCGGCGAGTCGACGAAACAAGCCCAATGGTAGACGCTCGATTGGAAGATGGTTCCCGAGTCAACGCGATTATTCCGCCACTAGCGCTGGATGGTGCTTGTGTATCCATTCGTCGTTTTGGTTCCAATCCTGTTAAGCTGGAGGGGCTGCTTAACTTCAAAGCATTTACGCCAGAGATGGTGATGTTGCTAGAGGGTTGTATCAAGGCTCGTTTGAATATCATTATCAGCGGTGGAACGGGCTCTGGCAAAACGACGTTGCTTAATACATTGAGCAGTTTTATTCAGAACGACCAGCGCGTCGTGACGATCGAGGATGCTGCCGAGCTACAATTGCAACAGGAACACGTCGTTCGGCTTGAGACGCGTCCGTCGAACATCGAAGGAACGGGTGCAATCACCGCGACCGACTTAGTTCGAAATGCGCTTCGAATGCGTCCAGAACGTATCATCATCGGAGAGTGTCGAGGGGGCGAGACGCTGGACATGTTACAGGCGATGAATACTGGCCACGATGGTTCGATGACCACGGTACACTCCAACTCGCCTCGAGACGCGATTGCACGACTTGAGACTCTAGTCATGATGGCTGGCTACGATTTGCCCATTAAAGCGATCCGGCAACAAGTCGCTGGAGCCGTCGACGTCATCATCCAAGCAAATCGATTGCAAGGTGGGCCGCGCCGAGTGATGAACATAACCGAGGTTCAAGGGATGGAGCAGGATACCGTCGTATTGCAAGACATTTACCGCTTTGTCCAAGAAGGCGTCGATGAAAATGGGAAGGCGCATGGTTATTTCGAGGCAACTGGCGTTCGACCATCGTTTATGCCTCGACTAGAGTCGGCTGGAATTAGATTGCCGGCCAGTGCATTCCGCCAACGGATCATGATGAGGGCATAAGGCCATGATAATATTGATAATTGCTGCTTCAGTTGGAATTTGTGTTGCTGCAATCGTCGGAGCTGTTGCGATGATGGTCCGCGGCGACGAAAGTTCGATTGCTGAGGACCGGTTGTCTACGTTAACCAAGGGGCGAAAGGACGGCGAGATCGGTGATGCCGATTTGCTGACTCTACGCAGTCCGTTGGAGGGGTCCGCCAATGTGTTAGAACAATGGTTGGCGAATCAATTCAATTTGAAAGTTATGTTGGAGCAAGCGGGCATCAAGATGCCGCTGATGAAATTTGCCCTCGTATGCATTGGTTTGGCTGGCGTTGGAACAATTGGCTGTTTGTTTGCTCCAATTCCTTGGTTCATTGCCCCTATTGCTGGAGTCATCTTGTTCTGCTTGCCTTACTTCTGGGTCAATATCAAGAAGAAGAAGCGAATAACCAAGTTCAGCATGCAACTTCCTGAAGCGCTTGAGATGCTGAGCCGTTCGTTGCGCGCTGGGCATTCGCTGGGAGCAGGATTCGGACTGATCGCTGAGGAGATGCCGGAGCCACTTGCACGCGAGTTTGGTCGATGTTTTGAAGAGCAGAATTTTGGTGTGTCTCTTGAGCAGTCTCTTGAATCGATGACGCAGCGTATACCCAATTTGGACCTGCGTTTTTTCGCAACTGCAGTCATTCTACAACGTCAAACGGGTGGTGATTTGGCCGAGATCCTGGACAAGATTGGAAACCTTGTTCGCGCTCGCTTTAGGTTGGCCGGGACAATTCAAGCGTTGACGGGTGAAGGACGACTCTCAGGAATCGTGCTGTTGGCTCTACCACCCGGGCTATTCACTGCGATGCTGTTTTTGAACAAAGAATATGTGATGAAGCTATTTACAGATCCAATGGGGCAATGGCTGTTGGGTGGTGCCATTGTTATGCAGTTCTTGGGTGCTCTGGTCATACGTAAGATCATCGACATCAAAGTGTGAGTCCAATGGACAACTGAATACACCTTACACCTTACACTTTACACCTTTCCCCTTTCACGTTACGACGTAGGAATTCACACCGTGTTGATCTTGGCTGCCATCGACCTCAGACTAATCATAGCCGTGACCGTGTTTTTGGCTGTGGTTTCGTTCGTCTGGTTTGCGATGGACTTCATGAATCGCGACGAAAAAGCGACGGCGGAAAATCGTCTCGACATGATGAACGTGTCGCTGCGCAAAGGTGGCGATGCCAAAGAGACCAAGAAGGATATGTTGGCAAGAGTCTTTGAACAAGCATCTCCGGCTGTTGCAAAGCACTTGCAACCAAAGAACGAGGTGGAGGTTGGGAAACTCAAGTCACGATTATCCGAGGCGGGGTTCCGTACCGAAGGTGCGAGCGGAGTATTCCTATCTGTGAAAGTGTTTGCTGCGCTGGGAGGCGTGTTTCTTGCCGGAGGCTTTACGGCCTTGACGCTTGGTTTGGGGAGCGCCGTTTTGCTAAGAGCCGTTCTTGGTGGCGGTATTGCATTCTTCTTGCCCGAATTGATTTTGGATTTCCTGCGTTCGAGCCGAAAGAAGCAGATTACGCTTGGCCTCCCTGACGCTTTGGACCTGCTAGTCGTTAGCGTTGAGGCAGGATTGGGTCTGGACCAAGGGATCAAGAAAGTGTCGGATGAAATGCGAACCTCGTACCGAATCCTATCGGATGAGTTGCAATTGAGTACGCTGCATTTGCAAATGGGACGCGCTCGTGGCGCCGTATTGCAAGACCTTGGTAACCGCACAGGTGTCGAGGATCTGAGAACTCTTGCTTCACTGCTGATTCAAGCGGATAAATTCGGCTCAGGGGTGGCGCAAGCATTGCGAGTTCAGAGCGAGTCGATGAGGATCAAACGACAACAGATCGCGGAAGAGAAGGCTGCGAAAACGGCGGTTAAACTAATTTTTCCATTGGTTCTATTCATATTCCCGGGCGTATTTGTTGTGCTCGTTGGACCTGCGGCAATCCAGATGGCCCGCGAGATGTTTCCAGCAATGCAGGGAAAATAGTTCCGCAACCTGGAATTGTTACGTCACGCACGAATGGTTTGCCATTCGGTGCTTTTCTGCATGCCCGTGGCTTCACACCCGATGGCATTCATTTTGTAAATTCTGAGCCTCAATGCGCTAGCATGAGGGCCGGATTTGCAAGTGATTACTAGCCTTCCAGCCCGCAGGCTAGCGCGGATTATTCATGCAAATGCAAACTAAAGTGGCCCCGGCTGCGTATAAGTTGTTAGTTTACAACACCTTACCCGCAAGCACGGAAGCC
>JAYTVL010000135.1:0-7032 GCA_043744075.1 Pirellula sp.
AGTGTTCAGTTTTCAGTGTTCAGTTTTCAGTGTTCAGTTTTCAGTGTTCAGTTTTCAGTGTTCAGTTTTCAGTGTTCAGTTTTCAGTGTTCAGTGTTCAGTGTTCAGTGTTCAGTGTTCAGTGTTCAGTGTTCAGTCCAAGTTACGGTTCCTATTCTAGTCCAAGAATTGCCCGTCGCTACTTATCGTCGAGATTGTCGACGACTTGAGCAGGACCGCCTCAATGCACAACCCTGGACCAAAGGCCAAGAGAACACAGGATTTCGCCGCCGGTAGCTGATCCGACAGCCTATCCAAAATAAACAAAACCGTTGGTGACGACATGTTTCCATGGTTTGCCAGAATCGCCTCCGACGCCTCAAGCGATTGCGATTGCAATCCCAACGCCTTGCCAGTCGCTCGGATGATACGAGGGCCGCCAGGGTGAATGGCCCAAGCATCGATATCTGAGATGGTCAAGGATTGACCATCAAGCCAATTCTTTATTTCACCCTCCAGATTGGCTTCGATAACGCTTGGGACCTTCGAATCTAGCGTCATCCGGAACCCATGGTCTCCGATCCTCCAGCTCATCAAGTTCGTCGTTTCGGGAATCCATTTCGAAAGTGTCGAAATAATTGACCAATTCCCTTGCGATGGAACGAAGGAGTTTGCGGCGATTTCAAGTTCTTCACCTTGGTCGCTTGTAGCCCCAATGACAAGTCCCGCGGCTCCGTCGGCAAAGAGTGCGTTCGCAACTAATTGTTGTGCATCGTCGGTGTATTGCTGATGAATGCTGCATAGCTCGACTGCTCCTAGCAGGACAACCGCTGTCGGAGTTGCATCGACTATGGCCTTGGCAATCCGAATTCCGTTTAACGCACCGTGACAGCCCATGAACCCAACATGCGTGCGTTGGATATTTGAATCGAGCCCAAGTGATTCGATCAATCCGATATCGATACCGGGTGCAAAGAATCCAGTGCAAGAGACCGTAACCAAATGGGTAATGCTCGACGTCGCGACCCCAGAGGTTTCGATTGCTTCCAAACAAGCGCACTGCAGCATTCTTCCAGCATGTTCGGAATACACTTTCATCCGTTCGGCGGTTGTCGGTCCAAACGGATGCGTTTCGGAGGCAGGCTTGTAAAAGGAATGACGGTCCAAGTTATGCAATCCCTGTGGTCCCAACAAGACACTGCCTCGGCGCAGAACCCCAGACTTGCGATAGAGAGCAGGTAACGCATCGTTCCATCTCTCCGACAATTTTAACTGCTGAGCAACGATTGCCGCGTCGCTTTGAGCAATCGAATGTTCCGGGACCGAGGTCCCCAAGCCAAGGATTTTGGAAACGGTCGCTCTTTGCACCGGAGGTGTTTCAAGGCTCGATAAATTCATTGACTTGTCTTTCGGATAAGTGAGGCCCGAAGTGGCGGAAGCCAATTGCACGCCTGTAAAACCAACGCAGCTCTGCACGGCCGTCTCAATTGGCCTGCGATCCAACGGCATGTTCGATGTTTCTGAACTCTTTGGCGATTAGCCCATTCGTTCCAACGATCGCCGATGGAGTCATTCCAGCCGTGAGATACGATGTCTGCAATCATTGGCATTACCGATTCCGCGCTGGCCAATGCCCAGGACATGCCCTCACCAGTAAAGGGTTCTACATATCCTATCGCGTCCCCAATCAAAAAGGTACGGTGGGCGGACACTCGTGAGGAACGTCTGGTCAAGCTAGGTGTAGCGAGCCATTGATCCTTTTCCGGCAGATCGATACCGCATAAGCCACAATCGGCAATGATTCCTTGAACGACTTGTCTGATTCCCCCGCTGAGTGGGATGCTCATCGGATCTATGGCGGCTGCAACATCCACCATACCGCCATCGGTTTTGCAAATGCCGATGTAACCGTTGCGTCCGACCAACATGTGCAATCGCCCATCGGCAAACTCGCCAGCCTGTTCTACGGGGATCAAGCATTGAACGCCAATGCGAGAATCGCATTCCACTTTGGCAGGCCAGTCGTCTTGTTGGCGAATGGACGATCGTGTCAATCCGCTGGCGACGAGTACACTCTTCGACGCAATGACCCCGGTGTCATTATCTTTTTGTAAGCGGACCGATTGCAATTCGAGGCCTGAGTCAGACGTTGTGCTCAGCAAATTGCCCTGTGTTCGATCTATGAAATGCGATCCGTTGTTGATCGCTTGCTCGACCAGTATCATATCTAATGTAGAGCGTCGAACGCTTAACATAGCAGGTACTCTCCAATGAGCTTGTGTCCCCAAAATCTGTAACCGCATCGACTCAATGCGGATTGCCCCGGCAGATCCAACGTATTGCAAGACGCCAAGGCGATCAAGATAAGCTTGAGATCGCAAGTTCAAGCAGCCGCCACAGACCTTCTCGCGGGGAAAGCTCTTTGATTCAATTAATAGCGTTTTAAGGCCCTGTTTGCTTGCAAGTATGCTTGCTGCAGCACCAGCAACTCCAGCACCAATGACGACCACGTCCCATTGGCTATCGTACAATTCTTGAAATGCGATATTCGAATGGGACGCATTCGTTGATTCCTTGATTGCGATCATCCTATACGTCCCATCTCAGCAGATATCGCTCGGGCCAATGCCGACGAATGGTGCACGATGCCAAGCCCGCTTGAGTTGCCAACACGTTGGCCTCCAACTCAGTGAACGCGGCACGAACCGACTGTGGTCCGTCGAAATGCACGACAGGGGAACGTGACAGCAATTGGCAACCGATCTTGGCAAGCGCGTACCCCAAACGTGATCTCTTTAGGTCATCGACCAACACCGACAGCGAAGCAACCGACTTCATGCGTTTCAAAACTTCGGCTGCTTGGAGTTCCGTGAAGTGGTGTAAAAACAGACAGCAGTAAACGACATCAAACTTGAGATCCTGCGGCTGAAAAACATCGGCTTGTTGAAAACGCACCTCAACGGATGACCGCTTTGAAAATGGCAATCGATTTTGCAAGGTAGACCACGTTTTTGTCGCGCAGTCGACCGCAGTCTGACTGATATCCCAACCAACCACATTGCATTCTACCCGGCCGGAAAGTCGCCGTACCACTTCCGTCGCCACGTCACCACTGCCGCATCCGATATCCAAAACGCTGAGGGAATTGCGGTTGTACTTCTTGGCGATCGCTAAGATTTCTTTTGCAATGTGTCTACCGGTACGGCACAGTTTGTTGACTCGACGTAATCCGTCCAAGGCACGGCGATGCTCCACGGGATCAATTGCTGGGTCATCCATCAATTCTGGCATGAGTACTCTTAATTTCATGCTGCCTCCGCGATTGGGACAGATCTCGATGGACCGATGACTTTGCCCATCGGGCTTAGCAACAATGCTGGCAACAAGACTAAATCGCCGACGATCGCGCCCGAAAGCATGACAATCATGAGCTTTGCAAACTGCTGAGTTGGGATGAACTCGGCAAACAGAAACGGCGCCATGGAAACGCAACTGATCAACGTCGTGTGCGCCATGGCCGCTGAGCAGTTTTGAAAAGTTCTGGCGACGGCTTCCTGACGTGAGTGTCCACGACGAAGTTCGTCCATGTACCAGCAAACGAAGTGCAGCGTATCATCTACTGCTATTCCCAAGGCGATGCTAGCCGTCAATATTCCTGCGATGTCCAGATCAATGTTGGTCCAACCCATACAGCCAAAAGCAATGGTCACAGGCAGTATATTAGGCAACATAATCAGCAGCCCACCTGGGATACTGCGAACGACGAACATCATCACCGGTGTGATCATGACGAAAGCACAAACGAAGCTATAACCCAAATCCGTCAACAAGGCTACCTGGGTCTCGTGCATAACTGGCGATAAACCGGTGAATTCAGCCGGAGCCAATTGCTCTGCCGGGGCGTATCGCAGAACCTCATTGGTTGCGTTTGCAACAATCCTTGTCAATTGCCCATAGTCTTCGTCCGAAGTGGCAGATACCTTGGCCATGATTCGCCAAACTTCATTCCGATCGGATTGGGCCACTAAGCCTTGATCGACAAGACTTGGAAGTGCATTCTGAATCTCTTTGCGGAGTATGGCTCGTTTCGCGGTCGCAACAATCGTCGCCTTGTCCGACCAGTTCGGTAGTAGCGAAACGGCTGAGAACACACCACCAACACTTTGTTCTTCAAGCAATCGGGTCGATACCTTGGAAACCCAACCGGCGCGTTCCAAGGCGTTCAACGTACTCTCCGCCGGAAAGTTTAAGAGAACTTCAACCGTTGCAATCGGACCGACGTTCGATTCTATCCAGGCCATGTCTTCATTGGTTTTGCTCTTTTCAGGGAACATATCGCTAAACTTGGTTGATGCCTTGAGTCGCGTTAAGCCAATGCAGGTTATTACTAGCAGCAATATTCCTACCGTTGAAATCCTAGTTGCATTCCTCGCCATCCACTGGAGGTAGCGGCCGATTAGGCCTTGATTCGGCTCGTACAAGTCTGCTTCGCTCTTAGGCATGTCGTTGGAAGACTTACCATTCGAGCGTGGCGCGCAAAACCAATCGGCGAAAGCCGGGAAGCCTACTAGCAGTACGACCGTTGCGACACCAAGTCCGACTGCCGAGAAGAGTCCGAACTGTCGAACCGGTGCAAGTTGGCTTGTCCAAAGCGACCCCATCCCAAGCATCGTAGTAATGCTGGACAATGCACATGGCTTCCATCCCATGAGCATCGCTCGAGCGCCTGCGTGATCCAGTTTGCGACGCAAGCAAGCGGAATGGTAGTTCATTAAATGCACTGCACCTGAAAGTGTTAACATAAATACAAGCGTTGGAAGCACGATCAAAACAGCGCTAAATCGATTGCCGGTATAGTACACCATTGCAACGGCGAGCAATTGCCCAACGCCAGCCAAGACTAAGACGACAATCGCACTTCGAAATTTTGCCAAGCAAAACCACGCTACAAGCATACCGAGAACGCTCGACGGCAAGACCAGCTTTTTCAGGCTCCCTTCTGCTGCGGCATCGACTGCGTAGGCTTCGTAGACCGTACCCGCGAGTCGCAATTGCTTACGTGTCAAACCCTGTGTTCGATCTGCGGCCCGCTCGATCATTTCGATCGTATCGTTTTGCTTTGCGACACCAGTCGATGTGATTCGAGCCAATACCGCTGCGGTTCCATTGGCGCCGATCATTACACCCGTGAGCCTCCGGACGGCTTGTGCTTTTCGCAAACTCAAGGGAGGTTCCGTCAATTGCCGCATCAGTTGATCGCTTGACTCTAGCTTGGCGATATGACTCGAAAAGAATTCGTCAGTGCCAAGCTGTTCTTGGAATTCCGCAAGCCGCGGATCATTCACTCGGCAACCGTCCCACGAGATCAAAACAACCTGATCGTTGCCGAAGTCTTTGACGAATTGTTCGTATCGTGATCTTTCAGGTCTACCCTCCGGCAGCCACTCGTGAACTCCTGAGGATCCTACAGGAAGATGCAAAACCGCCCAAACACCCCACGGAAGACAGATTGCTAACGCAGCCGCCAGCATGTGCGAGGCAAACTGAATTCGATGCAGGTTGATAATGTTGGGATTCGCCTGATTCAATGCTTTAAGGCCTAGCTCTACTGGATTGCCCCAACTTGTAATGGAAACTCTATCTTCTTCCGGAAAAAGATAGGTCCACTAGTTTCGAAGTGAGGGAACATGTTACGATGCCCTGATGGCTGCGACTTGTTTAACCTGCGAAGCAGCGGGCGGGCCATGGTTGTATGTCCCTTTCAAAACACCGACACCGATTGTACACGCAAAAACGATTTGACACGATGCGAAAGGGGTTCTAACAATGATTGAATGCCCTGACGTTCAGAAGTCCGTAATCAAAAACCACTACGACGTTAGCACGCTTTTTTATAGGCTACTCTGGGGTACGCACATCCATCACGGCTATTGGCTGGCCGATGAGACACCTGCCGTCGCTCAATTGCAGTTGACGTCGACACTTGCAAGGCTAGCAAAAATTCAACCCAATTCAGTTGTATATGACATTGGTTGTGGAATGGGAGCTTCGAGCATTTGGCTGGCTAAAGAATTGCAGTGCCACGTAACTGGCGTCACCGTCAGCCCAGTCCAGCGTCAGTGGGCAACCGCAAGCGCCGCCATGAACGGTCTTCGACTTAGAGCCCAATTTCGCTGTGAAGACGCCGAGGCAAGCCAGTTTCCACAAAATTCAGCAGATGTGGTTTGGAGCATCGAATGCACCGAGCACCTATTCGATAAGCCAGCGTTTTTTGAAAAGGCCGCATTTTGGATCAAACCCGGCGGGCGTTTCGCTTTGTTAGCATGGCTCTCGGGTGAGTTGCCGATGAGCGACCTCCACTCCCAGCAAGCGTTACGAGTATGCGAGGGTATGTTTTGCCCATCGCTCGGCAATCAATCTGACTATGTGCAATGGTTCGAGCAAGCGGGACTCAAAGTAACCGCAAAAGGAATTTGGACCGACCAAGTCAAAAGGACCTGGGAGATTTGCCGCAAAAGAGTTGAAAAAACGGGTGTCCGATACCTTGCCAAAATCCTTGGAAGCAACCACGTTTTGTTCCTGGACCATTTTGACGCCATCTTTAATGCTTACGACTCGGGCGCGATGCAATACGGATTCTTTATCGCTGAGAAAATTTGAGTAGGGGTCGTTCGACCAATACGTGTCGTTTTCGTAGCCGCAGTCGCGAGACTTCGAAGCAAATGCGGCCAATACTGAACTCTTGCGAGTTTTCGCACACAACTTGTTTAACCGCGTGCCCTCGCCCTCGCTCAGCCACGCTTCGAGCATTGCAAAGTTGTTTCTTAGGTCGCGAACGGTTGCTGTTTTCATGATGTGGACATTTTACGTCCCCAAACACTCTTTGCCAACGCAAGGGTTGGTTTAAACGGTCGGCAGACTGGAATATACCAGGGACCGGGAGGCATGCTCAGAGGCTGTGATTTTATAGTACCCGTCACACTCCGTGTGACGTCCGCAGTTCAAAAACCTTTGGTTTTTGAGGCAACGTCACACGGAGTGTGACGGGTACTTT
>JAYTVL010000136.1:0-2173 GCA_043744075.1 Pirellula sp.
CGATGGATGGCTACCGGTACGTACCAATCCCCAGAAAACAATCGCATTCTCCATTAAATGCTGCTATTCTAAACCCGGCCCGACTTGAGATCGACGCCGTATATTTGATCCAATCAGTCCACTAGCAAATACGACGATCGCAACTACAACCAATCGAAATGCAATCCGCTGATAACGTAACATAGGACATTTCGCCTTCACATGGATGAATGACTATTTTCTTCGCAATCCCACTCCCCAATTGTAGAGGACGCCGCCAACAACAACTAGAACCAATCCGCCCAACGATGAGTAAAGCCAGTACGGCGGCGGTTCATCCAAAGTCGGCTCTGGAAATCCAAACGCGCTAAGGGTAAATTCGCGTTCATTCAACTCAGCAACCGACGCGGAACGCTGATAAACGACTTCATCTCTGACTGTATCAGTAGTCATATTTCGAGATTCACGTCGTGAACTGGTCATAAAGGGAACACCACCAAGATTTTCATCGTAACCAAATGTTTCCGTCATCTTCCAAGGAGGTGTCCCAATCCAAACGAATGAGGTCAGCACCCAGTCGTTTGAGGGATCGAATACACCCACTGCGGAGAAGCGAACTACCATTAGAACCAGTTCCTTCGCGTCCCCGTTTTGCACGTAGGAATTAAATGGGAATTCGATACTGACCTCAACGCATTCAAGATTGTTTACCGAAATGAATTTTATGTCTTGGATTTTTACTTCCTCGCTTATCCAATCATGTTGATTCAGCGTTCCTTGAATCGGGAGCGATTTTGGTCGAATTTCCCGTGGTAGTTCCAAGATTCGATTGTAGGCATCTTTATTGTCGCTTCCATCTGGAGGCGCCACTTGATATGGATGGATCCCAGTGATTGCCCATTCACCGGAGGACGAGCTCGCAAGTTCAAAGGCATATCGAGGATTTACGCATTGTAAGGTTCGTACGCCTTTCTTCATGTTCTTCGAGATCATTTGTCGGTAGTTGCTGCGAATTCGCTTCTCTTGATATTCATCAAGCTGGGTTACTTTGCCCTGCCGAACAACCTTCTGATCGGAGTTGATGGTAACGCCAGACGTGTCGAAAAAAAACTTCTTTTGGAGTTTCACTTGCTTCGTCCAAGCGATTGGAGCCTCTTTCTGAAATCGCTTTAGCAACGCATCATCGAGTTCCGCTCCGTGTATTTTAGCGGACTGGCAACAGATCCACAAAACGATCAATGTTGTGGCAACGCGAAAAGTCGAGACATTACTCTTTGGATACAAGGCATACTTTGAATCAGTAAATATGGCGGAACGCATAGCAAAGAGTTCTTGCAAGTGGACTAGGAATACAAGCAAAGAGGCGGTCACGACCTAGTCGTGACCGCCGAAGTGAAATGGCTACGATGCCACGCATTGTCCGAATCAATTTAGTTTACCACGCAAGCACAAGATGCTTGGCCGTTCATAGTTCCGTCAGTGTCACACCCTCCAGTACATCCGTGGCAACCTGTAGTGCCACTGCTGCAGTATCCTATATTATTAACGCCCCCAACCGTAGTGTAGCACTTAAAAGACCCGTCCGTTTGGACATATGACGTTCCACATTTGTTGCAAGTACCTCTACAAACTACGCCCTCAATCTCAACAGCCGCCCGAGCGGTTGAGGGCGTGGATGCAGTACCGATCACCATCAGTAATAACCCAAAACCCATTAAAACTCTACCATCGATTTTTCGCACATTCATCTCATTTTCTCCTAAAAGAAGCCTAGCAATCACACCAAACAAACTAACACACATACATACCAAAGGAACTATTTGGACGGGTGCCATCGGCAAACCAACCTCGTCTGCCGCTGGCTTGTTGTAAGCAACGCAAAGGATGATTTTGAGCCCAATTTCACATCGACATCAATATCGACTTGCCCTCCCGCGGGGACGACGATAGGCAAGGACTTGATTGCTCGACACTTGCAGTTTTGCTCAGCACCAACTAGCCGAACGGATTCTTTCCCACGATTGACTACTGCAAAGCTTAACGTTTGCCAATCCCCTACCACTCCAGGACTTGCTGCAATCACTGAAGGCTCCGTCACGGTAAGCGCCCATCATGACCGGGGTCAGATTTCGGCGGCGCGGGCTTGATTTGCGGGGTAGTTTTTGCTTGTGGCAACTTGGCCACTTTCCCCAAA
>JAYTVL010000137.1:0-7026 GCA_043744075.1 Pirellula sp.
AGCACGATGCAAAAAAAGACTTTGCAACTTGCCTGGTGAGCACGCGGGATTCTTGTTCTTAACATCTCAATGTCCTAGTCTTTGTTATTGGCAAATAGCCAAACTCGTTTTTGTACTGCTTCGATCATGGGTCGGCACCACACGAACCAAAGCGGTTGCTGACCGCATGAAAAGTAGACTTTAGCATTTGCTCCCATATGCGATTTTTTTGCAACTTCGGGTTCCAGGCTTGCCAACACTAGCAGATGGCAGCCAGTTCCTTTTGGGTTTTCCATCGTGTTTGCAATATGCCTTACTTCCCCAGTGAAACTCTCGCTTGGAAGACTGTCGTAGACAAACGAGACTGTTTGAGGCATAGTACTATAGTGTCCAAGCATGTAGCCCGAATCCCTATCGGAAACGTGAATGTTAAGTTGCCAAGCTCCATCCAGGTCAGCCACGCTAAACAGGGAATCACCGCGACGAAGTGGACGAGACTCCAATTCTTTGCGAAGGTCTCTTGATACGACAACTCCGTCAATAGGGGAAGTGATCGCCAGTTTCTTTCGCTCTTGCGTTAGGTAGGTTAGCTTTTCCCTTGCCTGCTTTTCTTGTGTGTCTAGCAACAAGATATCTGTCGAGATGCGTGTCTGAACCGCTACAGAATCTGGAGTAGTTGACGACACTTGATTGATAGCCACCCTGAGACCATTTCGTTTCTCTCCAATCGCTCGAATCTGTCCCGCGACTTCTTCGATCTGCAGATCGAGCGTTGGTGATCGAAGAGTTGCGATGGGTTGCCCCTCTTTTACGTTCTGGCCGTCCTCAACGAAAAGTGTATCCAAAAAACCATCTACGTTGGCAAAAATGGCTCTTCGTTCAACTGGTTCGAGAGTCGCTTCAGCTTCGACGGTCAAAGTTGTGGGCATGATCAACAACCAAAAAGCCAGCCCAATCGCAATTGCAACAACCAGCAGTCGGATCAATCGAGATGCCAATCGGGGAAGTCTGCCGGCAACACTGTCCGTCCAAGCCCTTGCAAATCGAGGTAACTTTAGCCATCGTTCCTGTTGCTGCCATCCCGCCGAGACAATCGGAATGAAATGTGTTACGCCTGGAACAGCTTCAAGCATCTCGTCCTGAGTCGTCCATTCAAGAATGATGGCTGAGCGCCCTGAATTTCCTTGTCTTACATAGCTGCTAAATTGGATTGCCAAGAGATTCTTGAAGGTTCCGTCTTTTGAAACCCCCGGATTGGATTCGCTTGGTGTCCCGCTCTCCGGTGAGAATTGTCGAAATATTGGTTGCGACTGCAACATTGCTGTGGCAGCAATTCTCTCAATCGCTGCAATATGCATAGATCGACTATCAATACTTCCCGCTCCACTGACTGCCACAATTCCTGCTGACTTGGAGTTTTGCCCGGTCCTCTCTGCGATCGAGACCCTTGCTGCCGAAAGAGTCGCGGCAAGTTGATTCACTATCAATGCTCCCGCTTGCCGCATCGAATTCGAGAGAGTAACCTTTAGAGTCAATTCATTTACTGCCGCCCAATTTTTGCCAAACAATTTCTCTAGGCGGCTAAGCTGACGCACCTCAAGTACTTCCGCAAACGCCTTGCAAATGGCGGCAAGCCAAGTCAAGCCGCTGGGAGGCAGGGGCTTCGAAAATGTTAGCATGATGCAGCCAGTTGCGTAGCCCTCGGTTTGGATCGGGATGCCAAACCAAGTTAAACCTCCTAATGTTGAGGACAAATATTCGCTTTGTGGTTTTTCATTGCAAGCATTAATGAACTCATTTAGGCAATCTTGTGAATCGGTACCGCTAAGCGCGACAGAGATCCAGCGTTCGGATTGCACTTGAACAACGATCGACGCCGATTCCGAATGGACCAATAGACGCAGACTTGAAAGGAGTTGATCGAAAAACTGAACATTGGAAATACTAGATTTAGCTGCGTTTTCCAGTTCATCAAGCAACCGGTCGGTGTCGACTATTTGGAGTGCGTTCTTCATGCGTCAATAAACCAATTAATAAGTGCGAATGGAAGAACTGAATGACAGCTTTCGTTGCAAACAACGGCCATCAGTTTTGGTGTTGCACGGCACTCTAATGCGGTCCCCTAGTGTAGTCGAAAATCCGACTTTTTCTAAACATAGCTTCACCCTCTGCGGCTTTTGGCCGGTTTTGAAGTTTCTTGCCTATATAACCGATATTTCCCCATCAATCCCACGAATTCCTAATTTCGGATGTGCCGATTTCCGACACCTATTGGGTGTGGAAACTATTGCTATTCAATTGCATATTTGCGGTTTGATAGCATTAGTCATTAGGATGCAATCTTGCTCGATAGGGTTTCTGATGTGCAAGTCAAACTTATTTCTCGGCCTAGGCGCAGTGGTTTCCTTTGCTTTTAGCGGATGCCAATTTAGCTCGTTGAAGACCACTAGCTTTAAGCCGGCAGCTTCGTCGGCGGCCAATGCCTCGATGACGCAGATCCATCCAGCTGACCCGGTTCCAACATCGAATATGCCTTACTACGTCGAGAATAGCTCGCCGCTGGACTTCGACGAAAGCAATCTGACGCCCGACCGATTTCATTCAATGACGCTACAGGAGTGTATCTCGCAAGCGCTGGGCTCGTCAAGGATCATGCGTGACCTGGGCGTGACTGTTATTCGCTCACCCCAGTCGATTACCACCAATCTTGATCCAGCGATTGTATATTCCGATCCGAAGCTGGGCGAGGAAGCTGCGCTGAGTGCTTTTGACGCGAACATGTTCGCATCGAGCTTCTACGAAAACAACGACCGCGGATTGAATAACCAGTTCTTCGGCGTCAACGGCAATTTCATGCAGGATCTCAGTACCACGCAAATTGGGATCAACAAGCGGTCGGCAACAGGCGGCTTGTTCAGTCTGCGTGACGTAACGGTCTACGATCGCAATAATCAGCTATCGAACAGATTCAATCCGTTCTCCTGGGATAGCTATGTTGAGGCGCAAATCCGCCAGCCATTGCTCCAAGGTGCCGGTACGGAGTTCAATCGAATTGCTGGTCCCGGGGCTGCACCTGGGCAATTGAACGGTGTGCTAATCGCTCGAGTAAGAACCGATATTAACCTCGTTGAATTCGAACGGACCGTTCGAGACTTTGTGTCCGATGTCGAAAACGCTTATTGGGATTTGTATTTCGCCTATCGCGATCTGGATGCCCGAATTGAAGTGCGAGGAATCGCCGAGGACACTCTACGTACTCTAGCTCCGAGCGACACTTCCGTCGGAAAGCTAGCTCAAGCGCAGGAACAAGTTGATCGATTTCAGTCTGAAGTAGTGGACTCTTTAAACGGTCGAGTGATCGATGGAACCAGAACCAACAATG
Source organism: Pirellula sp. (assembly GCA_043744075.1). Lineage (GTDB taxonomy): Bacteria > Planctomycetota > Planctomycetia > Pirellulales > Pirellulaceae > JBKCUI01. The sequence goes on from JAYTVL010000137.1 coordinate 3,362, forward strand.
GTAGCGTGGGCGGTTCCTTTCGCGGATCGGGAGGAATTCGTGTAAGTGAAAGAAAACTGAGACTCATGATTGGTTTGGCTATCAATGACGGAACCTTGATCCACCCGTCCGACAAGCCGACCGTCGCAAAAGTTATGCATGATTGGAACAGCTCAATTCACGACGCTCTGACGCGCAGGGAAGAGCTGCGAAAGCAACGTTGGATCGTCAAGCAACGCGAATTGGAGTTGATCGGTCATCGGAATTTTCTAAAGCCACAACTGGACATGGTAAGCCAATATCGGATGCGCGGTTTCGGTCAGGATCTTGTAGGCTCAGGGTCGGCTACGTCGAGCCTATTCAATGGACAATACCAGGAGTGGCAATTGGGATTGGAGTATCAGATGCCAGTCGGTTTCCGACGAGCAAATGCCGCGGTCAGAAACTCCCACCTTGCTCTGGTACGTGAATCGGAAGTGCTTAGAGAACAGGAAAGATCTGTTCATTATGGACTTAGCAACGCCATCAACGAATCCAAGCGAGCCTATGACAATCTTTTGCTGCAAGAGAAACGATTGATTAGCATCGTGAAACAGCTAAACGCGATCGATGTTCGGCAGGAAAAGGGCGAGAAACCAGAACTCGACGTCCGCTTGGAAACGCACCGTCGTTTGCTCGATGCCCGACTACGATATCACCAATCAGAAGTGGAGTATGTGCTCGCGCTTCGTAATGTAAACGTTGAAAAAGGTACTTTGCTGCAGTATTGCAATGTTTGGTTAAATGAAACTGCACCATCGGAAGAGGCGTCTTCAGACTCGGTCAAGCGAATTGCACTGCAAGACTATTCGATTACACCGCGCAGCAGAGACATAGTGATCGGTTCACGCACTCGATAGCGCACCCTATTCAAATCCGAAATTGGCTAGAACTGGTTCAAGGCTTGCGTCTACACACGCATAAAGCGTTTGCTCCAGTTGAGGGACTGCAAACACAAATCCCTTGATCGATTCGCCAAACATCAAGCAGATTTCGGAGTCAGGTAACAACTGGCACATCGTGTATAATTGAGATGGCCAGAACCAGGGCAAAAATCCGTTTGCTTCTGAAAACCCAGCCGCACCGAATTGGGACAGACTCTGGAGAGCTCCGCTTCCTTTTCCGCCGTTGTCCAAAATCGCCAACATGACCGCGTCGGCATACTGCAGTCGATTCGTGATCGATTTCATATTCGGCCTTAGCCACTCGGCCATGTCAACTATGACTGGCAAATATTCTTTGCTTTGCGGTATTTGCGGAAAGACAGGCAAACCTTTTAGTCCATCCGGTACGTTGTGCCCAATTTTCTTAAAGTGAGCGACGATGCTCACTTGTTCACTCTTCGCCAAGCGTACCATGATTTCCCAAAAATCGTAGTCGTTGGCAACAGAACTGTTCTGACGCAGTCTTCTAATTGTTGGAGAACTCGTCGTAGCGTAATCGTCAGACTCTCCGGAACTAGATTGAGAAGCATTGCTTTCCGGCAGAGTTGTTTTCACGGGCATTCTAACCGAATCAAACGGAGAACTGAAACTGCTACGTTCGAAATCTTCAGCAGAGGATACTTTGGATTGATCCGCGGCCTTCTCAAGCTCCTTTGGCAAAAACGAATGATCAACAGACTCAAATGGAGAGGAATACCGAGCCGGTTCCCCCTTGACTACCTCCTCATCGTTTCGGGGCTCGTCACGTTCGCTCGTAACGGGTTCAGCGGGCACAGGAAAAACGACGCTACTCATGCTTATCGGCGAACTATGTTCGCTGTTACTTGCCTGCGGTTTTTCGTCCTGCCGTTCACGAAAATCGGATACCACCTCCGGAACAGGCAGCTCTACGGGTGGCGTTTCCAACTGAACTGTAAAATAAGTCTTGCCAGCCTTGATGACGTCGCCCGTACGAATCTTGTCTTTCGCAACAGTCACGTCGTTGAGCTTGGTTTTGTTTCTGCTTTGGAGATCTCGAAGCTCGGCAAAGTCCCCGAAGTTCTGTATTTCGAAGTGAACTCCAGACATAAAGCTATCGTCGGTGACGAAGAAGGACGCATTCGTCCTCCCCACGGTCCGTACCTCACCCTCAGGCACAAGCAGAGTTGTACCAGCAAGTGGTCCAGTACTGACCGTCAAAATTAAGTTGGAGTGGTTCGATCCCAAGGCATCCGCTGCAAAACTACGAATCTGACTATTAATACATGCTGTTTTACTCAAATCGGTTCGGCTGACGACAGCCGAACCTACGTGGTAGAAACGACTGTTCTTTGCTCCAATGATAACTCGAAAAGGAAGCCTGCGCCAACAAAATGATGTCAAATGCTCTGACTTTGTTAGCCGGTGAAGCCTAAGCTGGGCAAGATAATGCAAGTATGCCCGAAAAGCGGTTGATTACGAGGCCGGAAACGTCCCTTTCGGGAAAGAATTTGCAAGAGACTTGTAGTGAAGGATGTAGCGATCAACCGATAAAACGATTGTGTCAGTTCGTAAGTAAACAAGCCATGGATGGTAGTACGATGGTTACTTTGCACAATTCGCATCGGGCAGTTCTTCGCTTTCTTTTTGTTGCATTATTAAGTGAACAATCGTTTGGGCAAGCACCTCTGGTTGTCCAGAAACTGGAACCAGTTAAGGTGGGTGCTCCCAGTTCATTTCAACCATTAAGCCCACCCGCTAATTCGGGTCCATCCGCCCCAATAATGCTCCAGAGTATTCCTGCGGCAAACCCAATCACTCAGACCGAGCAAGCTGCGCCCCAAGTCAAAGTAATGCCGATTTCACCTGCTGCAAAAACGCCACAACTTGCCAAAAAGGGCCAGTTGAATGTCGAGCAAATGATTCATTCTCCTACCGATCATGTTGGTGTTTTTTCTCGATTGAATGTAGACCGGAATTTTACATTTGAAGCACCTATTGCTCCCTCCGTTCGAAGCCAACATGCAGATTCGTACGGCGGTTATGATTGGACTCCAAGCGGCTATTGTTGGCAGAGTCCAGCATTCTGCTTCTCGCCTTTGTACTTTGAACAGCCAAACTTGGAGCGATATGGTCAAGGCAAGGGGCCACTCTTTTCCCCTGCACTGTCAGCTACTTATTTCTTTGGACAAGTCACTGCTCTGCCAATAAAAGCACTCTGGCAGCCACCATGGTCAAAGAGTTGTACTCTAGGCCACCATCGTCCAGGGGATTGCGCACCCGTGCAACGCCGCCCAACAATTCATGATGCGAACGGGATGTAAGTCCGGCTGTATTTTAGTTGCCGCTCGATGATATAGGCCCCCAAAGGGAAATGGAGTACTTGTAACCATCCGTATTTGGTTGTCGATGTCTAGGGAATGACGTTGCAAATCGGTCTCAGCCTGCATTCGGAGTCAAAATGCAACAAACGATTGCCGGATTTTGGCGTATCAGGATGCAATGATTCGATGGTCAGCACTCCCCCGGCTGGATCCGGGATGACGTTTGTCAACGTCCAAATGCCACTCGGAAGCGCATGCGAATAAGTGACCTCACCAGTCGCGGCATTCACTCTACTGACCATCTTAGATCCAACCAACCAAAAGCTATGACGCTCACCTAAATTGACCCGGGCGGGCTCAGTTAATTGGAGCCACGCGGCGCACAGCAGATGGTGATGTTATTTGGGAAGTTTAGAGAGTG
>JAYTVL010000138.1:0-7013 GCA_043744075.1 Pirellula sp.
CGAGGCGACGAGTCCCGTATGCGACGCAAATCGCAGGGACTCGTCGCCTCGTCCACTACTATCAAACCCTAAATCTTAGCTGTCACAATGCACTAGGGAGGGAATGGTTAGTAAGGAAGGGCGCAGACTCATCCTGATTGTAATACTTTTCTGAACAATTTTACAATTCATTTTCCTAATCTTGCTATTCCAGGCGGAATGTCTTACGATAAACTTTCCTGGGAAAAGCAAAACTGCAATGTCGTTTATGTTTTCGTCGAATGGCGTTCGTCTGTTGACCGTGCCCGAACACAAAGGATTCTAGTATGCGTATCAGATCTCTGTTTTCGCGAAGTTGCTTTTTGGCAACAATTCTCGCATGTGGAGTTGGATCACCGTTTTCAGCTTTGTTCGGTGCAAGCAATGAACCGACTCATAAACAGGCTCGCAGCATCGCACCGATGGTTGATGGTCGGCCAGTAAAACTGGAGACTTTCTGCGTTGGTCCGGATAATAACCTTTGGATGTGCTGTGCTGGAACGGCGGCCGATAGAGGATTAGTTATGGTCTATAGCGGCGATGGAGAAATGCTTTCTTCGTTTGCATTGAAATTTATCCCGCAGGCACTGAACTTCTCGCCAGATGGAAAACTTTTTGTGGCGGGATCGGGAATGATCGCACGGATGAACATGGAAGGAAAAATCGAGCTTGAAGTCGATGCGCCGAATATTGGAAACAGGGAGGAAGCGCTTGCCGCAATGAAAAAGGAAAATGAAAATCGCATCAACGATCTTAAAAAGTCGTCAAGGGCTCAACTTGAGCGCTTAGAAGAACAGATTGCGAAACTTGAAATTGTTCCGGAAGAAGAAGACGAAAAAACAAAGACAAGGCGTGAACGCCGATTGAAACTGCTGAACATTTCCAAAAAGCAATTCGAAGAAATGACTGAAAATGCCGGAAAGAACATGGGGCTTAGCCAGTCCGGTTCAATGGCACGGTGGGCCAACGCTACCGGTATTACGGCAACTGACGAAGATGTATTTGTATCTTGTCCAATGGTCACAGGATTTGGCTACGGCATTTGGCGACTCGACCATAACTTAGAAAATCCTAAAGTGATTATGGATGATGTTCACGGTTGTTGCGGGCAATTGGATATTCAAACCAACGGCGTGAATTTGTTAGTGGCAGAAAACACAAAGTTCCAAGTAGGCTTCTACGATCGCGACGGAAAGCGACTCAATGGCTGGGGAAAGAAGTCCCGAAATGATGATGAAGGCTTCGGCTCATGTTGTAATCCGATGAATGTTCGCTGTTGCAGCAATGGAGAGATTCTGACTGCAGAGTCGAGCATCGGTCACATCAAGCGATTTAGCCAGGCAGGCGAATATCTTGGCTTCGTTGGTACGGCCAAAGTTGCAGGTGGATGCAAACACGTCGCAATCGGTTTCGACTCAAAGCGAAATTGGCACTATATGATGAACGAAGATCGTTCCCATGTGGCAGTGCTCATACCGCGTAAAGACGCTCCGGTTGAAACGGAGGACGAGAAGATTTCCCGCGAAGCTGTAGCTTCGATGGGCAAGTTCTTATATGGAACGTGGGAAATCACTTCGGCCAAACCGACAGACAAAGCAAACCAAGATCCAGGTTCGATGGCAAACTACATTCAAAGCGGTTTCGCACATATGGAGTTTGCTCCAGACGGAACGCTCGTCAAAGGGCCCAAGGGAACCAAAGCTAAAAAGAGCGAGAGTGCACCGGCTACCAAGAGTTTGTTTGGCGCTCTTTTGTCAACGGTTACGGGCAGTCAGGAGCAGGCGGAACTGATGATCAATAGCGGTTCCTCCAAGTGGCAAGCAATTCAAGCAAAGGACGGCAAGTTCGACTTGGTTACAGTCGATGAAGGTGTTCAAGGATTTGGGGCAACGATTGAATTCCAAAAAGACGATACGGCGAAATTCAGCTTTTTTTATGGTGACCCGAACGCTCCGATGGGCGGGACTTACATGTACAAGCGAATTGGACTTGAAGCCTGTGGTCAAGACTGCAAAGGCGCCTGTAATGAAGAGGGCGGAGAAAAGAAAAGCCATCCGTCGAAGTAATGTCAATTGAGCTGAGGCGCTAGCCGAGTCAAACTGCAGAAAATCGGCTATCGCCTCAGGCTCCGTAAGCTCCAATTTATCGCATGGAACTTATAGGTTTTTGCGCTAGTGCTTTGTCAGAGTTAAAAATTAGGGTTCCCGACATCACGCGGAGCTTGATGAGTACGTACTCATCAAGCTCCGCGTGATGGTGACGAGCATCGCAAACCGAAAACTAGAGTTTGACGCACAACTAGTGCCCAGCGGCTAACCAAAAATCCGCGATAAACGACACGGAGTGCCGTTCTGCACTACACAAGTTCCAAACCTCGCATGGTTCCGGTCGATGTCGCAAAACGGTCGACTTCTATTCCCATGCGTTGTAGTATAGAAACGAACAGATTTGGTAGCGGGTAGTTATTCTTGGTATCAAACGCGAGGTGCTTTCCTTGCCTGAAACCACCGCCGGCGATCAAGACGGGCAAGTTTGTCGTTACGTGAGTATTGGCGTTACCAAGGTTACTGCCGTACACAATCATCGTCCGGTCGAGCAGCGTATCATTCCCTTCTTTGACTTCTTTCATTTTCGCAAATAAGTCGTGGAGAAGTCGCATATGCCATTGGTCAATGGCTTCTAGCTGCATAATCTTAGTCTGGTTCTTTCCGTGGTGCGACAAACTGTGGTAGCCCTCAGTGATGTCCGTACCTTGTACTTCGATAGTTGGAGAGTTGACACTGTCCAACATTAACGTAATCGCTCGTGTCGAATCCGTTTCCAACGCAAGGCGCGCCATGTCGTACATTAGTCGGACCTTTTCCATATATTCTTTTGGATCGCTCGGATCTAGCGGAGTTGGAACTTTGGTCGTTGGCTTGGGAATGTTTTCCCACTGCTCAGCAGCTTCGAGTCGCGTTTCGAGTTCGCGAACGGCTGTCAGATACTGATCAACTCGATAGCGGTCTTTAGGTCCAAGTGTTCGCACCAAGTCCTTCGTTTGCCCCGCAACAGCATCCATGATGCTTTTGCCGACTTCAAGCTTTTGCAGTTGTAGTTCAATGTCCTTCTTCGAGCCTTGAAGGAACAGCTGTTTATAGACATTCGAAGGTTTCTCTTCACAGGGGATCAAGACACCGGCACCCGTCCAAGACAAACTGCGCTGACCCTTCTGAACGTTGACGCCCAATGTAAGCGAAGGAAAACGCGTGAGGTGACCAACACGTTCGGCAATGAACTGATCCAGCGAAATAGTATTGCGAAATCCGCCGCTGCCTGGATGCGGTGCTGCAGTCAGAAAGCAAATGTCAGCCGGATGTCCGCCATCCACATCAGGATGCGAAACACCGCTGAAAACAGTGAAATCGTTCCGATGTTTCTCCAGCAACTGGAGATAGGGAGAAAGTTCGTATTGATTGCCTACCGCCTCAGGGAAGAATTTTTCTGGTAACAATCCAAGGTTATTGCAGATTCCAAGCATTCGTCTTGGCGGATTACTCACATCGAAGTAGCTCTTGTTTGCGGCCGTCGCAACTGCAGGCACCATCGCATCCAAAAGCGGTAGCGAAAGCGCAACCCCACCTCCGCGAAGAAATGTACGTCGAGGCAGTGATTTGTTCGTTAGGCTTCTAATAGTCATTGTCATTCCTTGTCGCGCTCTCACGTTTTGAGTACCTTTTTGCATTTCTTTTCAGACACGTCTCGCTGAGCGTCACCATGCAACTACTTCGAATGAAATCGCTTCCGTTGGCTTTACGCCTAATGGTACACACTTTGTAATTTCTGAGTCTCAATGCGCTAGCATGAGGGCCGGATTCGCATGCTATTCCTCGCCTACCAGCCCGCACGCTAGCGCGTTGCGGCTCAAAGTGAGTACCATTCAGCTTTACGCCAGCGGGGCGCAACGCGGTGTAGCAGGCGGTTGTGCCTCCGACGGATGAAATCCGACGGAAGGCCGATTTGATGTCGATCAGCGAAAAGTATTTCATTTCAAATCATTTATACAGGAACAAATCACTTGTCACAATTTCAGTGATCATCGATTTTACTTGGTAGCCATCCGTTGCCAGCCGATCCAATATGCGTTCGACTTCGACTCGATCGCTGAATCTCATTTGAGATCCGGTAGCATAAACGATTAGTTGCTGAAGCAGGTTCTTTGCGATTGTCCGCTCGTCCTCGATTAGAAGCTTTTTAAGCTCGAAAATGTTCGAAAACATTTTCCCGTTGGCGAGATTTCCTGATGGGTCGACAGGCGGGCCCTGTCGAAATGTGAACGGTTGGCCGTTTTTCCCGAAGCCTTCGGCAGGCCTACCTTCGTCGCCGACGCTTCGATAGTGGTCGCGCCACCCTCCCGCGACGTCGAAATTCTCTAACGCAAATCCAACCGGATCGATAATCGCATGGCATCGATTGCAGCTTGGTTCAGCCCGATGCAATTCCAGTTGCTGGCGGATCGTCGTTGCCCCCCGAGTATCGGGCTCAATCGCTGGCACACTCTTGGGCGGTGGTGGGTTTTTGATTCCAAGAATTCGTTCGTTGACCCATACTCCACGGACAACAGGAGAAGTAGTCGTTCCGTTGGCGGTCACTTTCAATACACTCGCTTGTGTCAACATTCCGCCACGTGACGTATTAGTCGGCAAACTCACTCGCCGAAGGGCGATGCCGTCGATTGAAGGAAGTTGGTAGTGCAGAGCAAGTCGTTCATTGATAAAAGCGAAGTCCGAATCGACGATGTTGCGAGCACGTAAATTCTCCCGTACCAAGGCATGAAAGAACATTTGCGTTTCGGCTAGAGCAGAATCGACCAGCGAATCGTCTAGATAGTAGTCCGGGTAAAGAATTTCGTCAGGCGAGGTGTCGTTGATTTTGCGAAGATCCAGCCAATAAGCCAGGAATGCGTTTACAAATTGCGTTGATCTTTCGTCGTCCAACAAACGATGAATCTGCTTTTTCAGCGTTGTTTTGTCACGGTCTCCTTTTGCTAACAGTTTTCCTTCGGACGCGAGCTTTCGAAGTTCGCTGTCGGGCAAGCAATTCCAAAGGAACATACTAAGTCTGACTGCAATTGCCTGATCGTCAAGCTTGCCCACAGGTTGTTCTAAGCAAAGGAACTCTGGGGAGCATAGAATCGCCGTGTAGCCCGCCATGAGGGCTTCGTGAAATGAGAGCTTCGCTTCGATGGCCGCATTCACTACATGAAGAAAGCGATCCACTTCAGATTCATTGACTTTGCGATGATAAGCCGTCTTCAAGAAATTGGAAAGCAACCGTTTCGCCTCGAGCGTCAAGTTGATCGATTCAACTTCGATGGAGGCATCGTTTTGTGGTGGCATCCACTTATCGAAAAGCAATTGATGCCCCCGTGTTGGCCACTCATCAACAACAGGCCCCACGACTTCCAAGTAGCTGAAAGCAACACCTGGCATACCGTCCTTTTCCGCTAGTGGGTTGTGCCAATTAGAAGGACGCGAGCGAAACAATCGAACAGCATCAGGTTGGATCGATTCGCCAGTGAGCAGGTAAGCATCCAGCTCTTGCACAGTCGGTTCAATCTGAAAGTCGAACTCACCCAGTTTTCGTAGCTGCCGCGGAGTTGAAACAGCATAAATCGCAACGGGTTCGGAACGACGCCCTCGCGAAATCTTCTCTCGGTCTGGCCGCCACCATTTTTTCTCTTCGCCAGTAGCCCAGAAAGTGTAGCCTTTGAATCGCAGCTTGTATCGTCCGGATTCGGGCGCTTTAAAACTACTGAATCGTGGCTCAATAGGTTCGTAGCTGCTTGCAACAACTCCAAATGCCTCCCGTTCGCGTTTCTCGGGATCGGTATCACCAACGGAAAACGGTTTGTCTTTGTCATTAAGAACTTCCAAGTCGGCGTCGTAGTCGATGAGCGGAAATGTTGCTCGTTCTGGACTGCGGTTGAACTCAGAATAGCGGACCTTGCGATTAAAGCCGTTTTGTTCGCGAGCATAAAACCGCTTAGTATTCCTTTCAGGTGGATTCGGCGTTTTAGCAGTAACTTCGCGCAACGCATATTCAGCAGCTTGCATATACCGAGCAAGATTCACATGCGAAATATCCAGCGCCTCGCCAATCTTGTTGAATCGTTGCAACTCACCATCCTCCGGAAGAATCGTCTTCAATTGCAACCAAGGTGCGGCGAGAAGTTCACGAAGGCTATTTTCATACTCGTACCGATTCATGCGTCGCCAAACAGAACGACCGGAGGCAGCCAATTCTTTTCGATCAAGTTCTACGAGGTCTTCGAAAAGCACTTTCTTGATTGGGAGGACTTCTTTTTCCGTAAGTTCGCTCTTGGGTGGCATTTCACGAGCCACGACGCGATCATGGACTTTGGTCCAAACATCGAAATTGATATCCGACATTGTTTGTTTTGAGAGAGTCATCAAATTCAAACCACTCTCGGGGGAGTCGTCCGAATGGCAGTCGACACAATGTTGCTGAATAAAACTGATGACGCTTAGCGAAGCTGGCTTTTTGAAATCGTCTGGACCAAAGCTTGGTTGAGCAAATATCACCCCCACATAGTTGGCAACGATGACCAAGCAGGCGATTAACTTGGAGCACCATTGGGATTGGCACATAAGCAGACTCTGCGGGGGGGAGGGAAAGTTCCTGGCGGGTGAAATTCGAAAGTCTAACGAATCAATACCAATGTTAATCAATTTGGACTAGGAATTCAAGCAACCTCGACCAAGACACACAGCAAGCACAATACGCCGATTTACGAGCGAGTGTGGGAGCAAGTACCAGTCGAATACACAGCGATTGCACGCAGCTAGCCTGGATTATTCACCGGCGATTTAATGATCAGCCGAAAGGCGTTAGCCAAATGGCACTCACTTTGAGCCGCAACGCGCTAGCGTGCGGGCCGGAAGTCAAGTAATCACCTGCAAATCCGGCCCTCATGCTAGCGCATTGAGGCTCAA
>JAYTVL010000139.1:0-26992 GCA_043744075.1 Pirellula sp.
GTCCGCAGTTCAAAAACCTTTGGTTTTTGAGGCAACGTCACACGGAGTGTGACGAGTACTTTCTTGATTCAAAAAAATCACATCCGCTAAGAGCGATAGCGATGAGCGCGGAAATCGTGGCGTAGATTTCTAGCGACTCACACGCCCTTCGTACCTCAGGGCGTGCCACCCAATTTACAAGATTTCAAGCTGCTCCTCGCCTTAGTTGTAATATGGCGAAAACGGTGGAGGTCGATTTGGAAATTTGCGTACGCGACATGGCGTGCTTGCAAAACCCTACTCTGGTAGTAGAATAATGAATACGAATCACTTCGTTTTAGCCTGCCTTTTTATTGCCGCTGTCGATTGATTTCGGCGATTCCTTCCTACAACTTGGTGCGACATGAGATTTGGTCACAACCTGTTGTTACTTTGCATCAGTTGCATTGGCGCCTTGACGTTTTCTTTTTTCCTAGCGATTGCCCCCGCAAGCGGGCAATCTTCATTGGCGGCAACGATTGATGCGTTGATCGAACGGGATTTCGAACCGATGATCGGTGTGCAAGAGTCCGACGGCCCGTTGCTTCGACGACTTTCCCTGGACTTACGAATGTTGGTTCCGACGAAGAAAGAACTAGACGAGTTCTTAGCCGATGGTACTTCCGATCGATGGTCTCGCTGGGTTCTACGTTTTCTAAACGATCCACTTCACAGTGAACGAATGGTAGACTGGCTAGACAAGACGTTGTTGCAACGTCGACCGTTTCAGCAGGTTGACCGCGGCAAGTGGCTAGCCTATTTACGAAAGGTTGTTGATGACCAAACGCCGCTTGATCAAATTGCAAAGGAGACTGCTGGAAGTGTTTGGTGGAATCAAAGCCAACGTGCTCAACAGCGATTCTTCTTGGAGCGAGCCGGCGATTCGCATGCAGTTGCCAGGGACATAGGCCGAGTGTTTTATGGTCGAGACATGCAGTGCGCACAGTGCCACGATCATCCGCTCGTAGATGACTACTTGCAGATTGACTACCATGGATTGCTGGCATTCGTGTCTTCTAGTTCGTTTGCCGAGGCGAAATTTAAAGACGAAAAAGGTGCTGAACAGAAGCTGCAAATCTACGCTGAACGGGCTGCTCGAGATGCTCCGTTTGAATCGGTATTTGATAAAGGGATTCTGTTTCGAACCGGCACACGTGCACCAGGGGTTACAGAGTCTTTCGACCCTTTTGAAGCCCCTGATGAACGCTACAAAGCAACGCCGATGCCGGAGTCTATGGAGGGTGTTCCAAATCCGCCGCATTTTAGTCGCCGAACTTTACTTGTATCACAACTCTCAGCCGCAAATCGCGCTTTTGCTAAAAATTGGTCGAATCGAGTTTGGGCTTTAATGATGGGCAAGGGGTTAGTGCATCCGCTTGACATGCACCATCCAGACAACCCGCCGACGAATCCTAAACTCTTGGAAGCATTGACCGATGCATTGATCGCATCTGGTTTCAACACTCGAGGGTTGATTGAGCAAATTGCAATGAGCAATACGTACAAGGTTGGGGTTCACATGCCGATTGAGGAGTCAATGCGATTCGGTTCGGTTGTCAGTCTACCGTCTGAGTTGCAATCAAAGGTCGACCACGACATTGCGTCGCGCAAGCAATCGATGGAGGCTTCGCTGCTTCAATTTTCGTCTTCCGCGGACCTAGCAAAAAAACAATATGCAGATGCGGAATCAACCTGGAGGTCAGTTCAAAAAGAGCGAGTCGCGGTTTGGGCTGAGCTTGATAAGTCGGAAGCTGCGTTCAAAGAGGTAATGAAAAAAGCAGATGCGGCCAATGTGGCGTTCGAGAAAGCAAAAAAACTCCTTGCTGATACCGGATCTAGGCAAAAACTATTGGAAGAAGCCGTCGAAAAACTGGAACAGGCTAAATTGCTACTGCCGGCCGACGACGTGGAGTTGCAGCAAGCAATTGCCACGACTAAAACGAAAGCGGAGGCAAGTAAGGCAACCGTTCCCAGCCTTGAAAAAGCGCTGACCGACGCGACTGCCGCACGCGATACCAACAAACTTACCCTGGAGATTGAACGCAGCCGCCTTAATGAAACAGCCGTCAAGTTAAATCCGGTCGAACAAAGACTGCACGTTGCGGATGAAGTTTTCGTGGCTGCAAGGTCAAAATGGCAGAGGGCACAAATGGAACAGGTGTTCGTTGAGAATCGAATTCGCGACCTAACTCTCATTCAATCATGGATGGCAGCTTCTCAATCCGTATGTCACCAAGAAACGGATCTATCACTCACCAACCAGACATTAGAACAAAAAAAGTCCGCGTTAGTGAATCATGAGGCTCAATCAACTCTGCTGCAAAAACAAATTGCGGACACCAGGCTCGCAAAGGATGGTGTTCAATTGAAACACGATAGTGCGATGGAAGAAAAGAAGAACATACAGGCTCAAATGGGTCTTCTCCAAACCACGCATGAATCCCTGGACAAGTCGCTTGCGATTGTCAAGTCAAACGAATCGCTAGTTGCAGCAAAACAAGCAATTACCGTCGCACTCGAAGCGTTAAAGCTATCGAATACAAATAGAGAAGCCAGTATTGCCACGATTGAAAGCGAACTTGCGGAGCAGGTAACGCTATTAGATTCTCAAACAAACCAGCTTGAGAGCGCCGAAAAAACGCGATCACTTTTAGTAAAGTTCGTCGAGCAAGCCGAAAGTTCAGTCACTGCAAAAGCCGGATTGGTCCAGCAGTCAATTGATGCCTGTGCGATTGCGATGCAAAGTGTTTTCGAAGAACGACAGAAGTCTCTTCACTTAGCGCAGACCCGCCCATTATCACCAGAGCAACTTTGCTTGAGCATTTTGAAAGCTACCGACGTCTTCAAAAACTACATTGCCACGGAATCGGCCGATCTCGAAAAACAAACTCCGCTCGCTGCGGACGCTTCGGCGGAACTCCGGTCAGCCAGAATGCTTCAAGTTACAAGGCAAGCCCTTGATAAACTTCGACCTCAAATGGATACTTTTGCCAACCTGTATTCCTCGGGCGTTGGCCAAACAAGCGATGAATTTTTTGCGTCACCAGATCAGGCGCTGTTCATGGCAAACGGAGGCTCGGTGTTCCAATGGGCCGCGGCCAGCAACAATAATGTTACTGGACAGATTGTTCAACAGCAGGACGCGACAGTAGCGGCATCCGTGCTCTTTCGATCGCTTTTGGCACGCGAACCGTCACCAAACGAAAAACAATGGATTAGTGAAACGCTGAGTCAAGCTGGTGATAAGAAGCCTACAGTCGCACAGGAATTGGTTTGGAGTTTGCTTTCTAGTTCCGAGTTTCGAGTTTACCCGTAGTTCCTATTTTGGAGTCCTCAAATGTCGATTGCACACTACGCTTGTGGTTCAAATGAGCATGGCTATAGTCGTCGTCGATTCTTGCATGAATCGTTTTCGGGGATCGCTGCGGGTGGGGCGATCGCTGGAGGCTTGGGTTCCTTAACCGTCGGTGCGGCAGCGGAACAATTGAAATCGCAAGATATGCGAGTCGTCGTTTTCAATATGCACGGAGGACTTAGTCAGCTTGAAAGTTGGGATCCAAAGCCTGGAACCAAGACCGGTGGTCCATGCCGTTCGATTCCAACATCCGTACCTGGAACGCACATTAGCGACCTTCTTCCCTTTACGGCCAAGCAAATGCATCATCTGTGCCTAATGCGAGGAGTCAACACAGCAGAGGACGACCATGGTAAAGGCACCTATCTTATGTTGACCGGAAGAAGGCAATCCGCTGGGGCAGAATACCCGCAGATTGGAGCCGTAGCGGCCCGAATGCTGAACGATGAAAATCGTGGCCTTCCCGGACATATTGTGGTTACGCCCAACGGCGGAGGTGGAAAAGGGAACGAAGCGGCGTATCTTGGTCCGAAATATACCAGTATTTCACTGGGAGGAACCAAGCCGCCACCGAACACCGCCAAGCCGGATGCCATCAATGACGAAGCAGAAGCGCGACGACATGCGTTTCGGCGCCATATCAACCAGGAGTTTCTTCTGAAACGAAGGACCGCAATCACTGACGCATATACGCATAGTTACGAACAGGCATTGCGACTGATGGAACGTAAAGACGTTTTCGACATTTCCAAAGAGTCGACCACGGACCAAGACAGGTATGGAAAACACGATTTCGGACGACAGTGTTTGATGGCGCGTCGCTTGCTGGAAAACGGTGTTTCCTTTGTACAGGTGACACACGCCAATTACGATACGCACAGCGAGAACTTTATTTTTCATGTCGAGCAGATGGGTGAATTCGACCAATCGTTCGCAACATTTGTGGCCGACTTGGCCGATCGTGGATTGCTTGAGAAGACACTGGTCGTTGTCTTAAGCGAGTTTGGCCGCACACCCAACATCAACTTGTACTATGGTCGCGATCACTGGTCTAAAGCTTGGTCGGTGTTGATGGCGGGAGGAAAATTGGCCAGAGGCGCGGTCTATGGCAAGACAAATGATTTAGGCACTGAGGTAGTGGATGGACAAGTGGATCACGGTGCTCTGTTTCACACTTATCTGAGGGCTGTTGGTGTCGACTCGTCGCAGTCGATCGCAGTCGATGGACGCGAGCTGCCCATTGCTGACCCCGCTGCAGCTCCGATTTGGAAGGTACTAATCTAAAGTGAGTGCGGCCATTGACATTACGAAGACGCATGTAGCATTTGAGTGGAAGCATGATAGGCCCCTCATCGCATGCCGAATGGCACCGGACGGACTGCAAGTCGCGAGCAGTTCTGAAGATTCATCGTTGCAATTGTGGAAGGTACCCAGCGGCGAAAAGAAAGTTCTGACGGGACACGAGAGCTGGGTACATGGCTTGTGTTATAGCACCGACGGGAATCAATTGATATCTGGTGGTTGCGATGGCAAGATCATCTGGTGGTCAGTGCGAGACGAAACACCCTCGATCCTTCGCAAGATCGATGCGCATGTGGGTTGGATTCGCGGAGTGGCGATTTCTCCCGACAATTCCATTCTTGCCTCGATTGGAAACGACAAGACAGTCCGGCTCTGGAACATGGGAACCGGCGAAAAGATAGGCGAAATGGCTGGTCACGATCGGCATGTCTACAGCGTGATATTTCATCCAAGTGGATCGCAACTCGTTACAGGTGATTTGATTGGAAAGATTCATATTTGGAACATAGCTGATGGAAAGCTGGAACGATCGATTGACGCTACACCACTCTATACTGAAAACAAAGGGCAGGGAGCGGAGTACGGAGGCGCTCGCACTTTGGCATTAAACGTTGAGCGGAACGAAATCATTGCGGGCGGCACGCACAAGGCTACGAATCCGTTTGGGGCTGTGCATGAACCGTTGGTCCTTCGGCTCAATTGGGCTGACGGAGTGTTAAAAAAATCGCATGCGTGCGAGGGAATACCAGGCGGTATGGTGTGGCGAGTTCAGTGGCTACAGGACGGGACGGCAGTCGCAGTCTCCGGTGGATCTACCGGCGGTATTTTGCTTTTTTTCAACGACACGCAGGAAAAAGAGATTCATCGATTCAAGCTTCCTACGTTGGCTCGGGACATGGATATTCATTTCGGTAGCAATTTGGTAGCTACAGCGCATTTCGACAACCAACTCCGTATATCAGCGATGTTCGCTAAGTCATGATTGTTGACGGCGGAATATACGCCCTCTCCTGACACTCGCCTAAGATAGATTATTCATAAACCGCTGAGCGCTCGAAGCGAAACAAAGTGGAAGGAATTGTCCTCAATTCCTTCGGCGGTTGTTCTGACACGGGAATTGAGGACAATTCCCGCCACGATCAGTTGCTCGGCTTCGTACCTAGCCGAATACAACCTTAAAACGGAAGGCCACGTCCGAACTGTGGATGAGTTGGAGTGATCAGGCCCAGCCGCAATGACTGCGCGAGCTAAACAAGCACCAGCTTGAAGCTCATGTTTAACCGATCGGAGCGACTAGCGGAGATCGCGGGCGCTCGATTGACACAACAAGCTCCCAGTCCCCATCGCAAAACGATGGATGCGTCCTCGGGCCGCCAACCGCTACGCACGTTAAGCAAGCCAAAAATACTTAGTCCGCTCGCCTAGGCGCACTCTTCGATAAAGAGTCGCGGATTTCTCGCAACAGCAACACATCCTCTGCAGTTGGTGCTGGTTGTGCCGGGGCTTCTTCTTTCTTCTTCTGCAATGAGTTCATCAACCGGATCATCATGAAAATTGCAAATGCAACAATCAAGAAGTCCAAAGTGGCTTGCAGGAATGGACCGTACTTAAGAATATCTGGATCTGCCGATTCCATCACTGCAGCTCCGGCAGCATCCAAAACGGGCTTGCCACCGTCCATTTTTGGGAGGTCAACTTTAGAGCCAAATACGTGAGAGTATTTCAGCGAAAGGCTGTTGAAGTTTACGCCCGATTTCGCCGTAAGCAGATTTAGTGGTGGCATTACAATATCGTTTACCATCGAGCCTACAATCTTTCCAAACGCCCCACCGATGACCACGCCAACCGCAAGGTCGATCACATTGCCTCGCATCGCAAAGGCTTTGAATTCCTGTAGTAAACTCATTACTAAATGTTCCTTGAAAGGGAAAAAACGGCCAACTTGAACAGCATCCAAACGCACGATGGACTTGAATAACCGGTTTATGAATTTTTGACAAGCAGAGCGTTGTCAAATTCCCGCGAATTCTTCCCCGTTTACATAGAACACCCAGTTCCTCTTGATACAAACTCAAGTCTTTTTGTATGCATTCGCTGATGTGCACACTAAAAAGGATGTTCTTGTTCTCGATTGCAGCCATGTTGCTTACCACATCGAATGGCTTGGCGCAGCAGGCTGAGCCCAACGCAATCGTATCTCTTTATCAACGCGCCAGGACAGCTTACTCAGCAAAGCAGTTTCCTCAAGCAGCACAGCTGTTTCGTTCCGCCGCCGAACAAAGCCCAAACTCTGCCCTTGCCATTCAGTGCGAGTATTTTGCGGTCATGTCCGAGTGGGCGATGGAGCCATGCGACGATTGCGCCGCAAAGCTTTCGACTTGGATCGGCAAGGCACAGAAATTCCAGACCGATGCCATCGCAGCCGGGCGA
Source organism: Pirellula sp. (assembly GCA_043744075.1). Classification (GTDB taxonomy): domain Bacteria; phylum Planctomycetota; class Planctomycetia; order Pirellulales; family Pirellulaceae; genus JBKCUI01. Next base: position 7,106 of record JAYTVL010000139.1, read on the forward strand.
GCATTCGATGCAAAACAGCTCGCAAAATGGACTGAAAATGCAGAGATTATCCATGCAAAATGGGATCGCCAAAAACTGAGATTCGAACAAGCCGAAAACAGACTGCGATCCTTTCTTGGAACAACCACTTCAGAAAACAAAGACATTAAACCGAGTCCGAATGCTTGGCTTGAGCTCGGTTCCCTCCTGCTGGAGCAGAGCCAAGACTTTGCAGCAGCACGAACTTGCTTTGAAAACGTGATGCAATGTTCCAATGAAACAGATTCAGCCCATTGCCAAGCCACATTCGGTTGCGCTCTGACATGCTGGCATAGTCAACAATATGAGGAAGCACGTGGATTTCTCAACCGCCTCTCGACACTCCAGGTTGATGATGAGCTCAAAATTCAGGCTCAACTTCTCAACGTTAAGATTGCGAAGGACCTCTCTGAAGCCATCGACGTCGCGAAAACTCTCGAACCTGTTGTACGAACTGCTGTTGCTAGCAATCCATCTGCGGCAACTCTCTATGAATTGGCCATGGCTTTGATCGAGGCAGGAGAGAACTCGAACTCAAATGAAATACTACTAAAGCTTGTCCACCGATTTCCCGACAGCCCAATCTCCATTGAAGCTCGCGTGCGTCTCGCTCGAAATGCATCGGATAAGCGACAATGGAAGGACGTTGTCGAATGGTCCGATCAAGCGATCGGTATGGGCTGTCCAAAGGAGTTGCAACCCTACGCGAGTATGCTGCGTGGACAAGCGAAGCTCGAATTGGGATCATTCGAAAATGCAATGAAAGATTTGGAGATAGCCCTTGCTGGTTCATCCGGAGACCTACAACTTGAAGTATCAGTTCGATTTCATTTAGCCGAGACTCTTTATCAACTTCAACGTTGGCAAGACGCTGAAACCTATTGGAAATGGCTGCTCCAGACAGCAGAATCGAGTGCAGACTATGCGAGCAAGCCGGATTGGTATCCGGTCGTACTTTTGCGTTCTGCCGAATTGCTTGCATTTCGAAAGGATTGGAAACAGGCAGAGGAAATGGTTTTGCGAATTCGTAACGATTTTCCCAAATGTAACCGCGCCTGCGAAGTCGATTACCTATTGGCTAGATGTTTGGTTTCAAAGGCAGACTTCGATGCCGCGCGGCAGGTCCTGAGCTCGATCACGCAAAGAGTAAACTCGACACCCGACGAGCTCGTTGCGCGCGGATACTGGATGACAGGCGAAACGTATCTAATGCAACGAATGTATTCAGAGGCGTTGGTTGCATATCGCGAAGTATTGAAGATCCCCGATCAGGAGTATTGGAAGTCCGCTTCTCTTTTGCAGATGGCTCAATGCTTCGAAGCGACCCAAGACTGGCAAAATGCGAAGGAAGCGTACGAAACCATCATCGGTCAATTCAGCAACAGTCCGTTCGTTCCGACTGCCCGAGAACGACTGAACATCATTCCCTCGAATGCACTTGCAAGCCAACAATCCAAAGAACAACCTTCAGGAATTAAGCGATGATGAAATACGCTCCCATCGCAAGCAAACGCTCAATACGCTTTGTCTCTGTAGTAGCATTGTTTTTTTTGGGTCTGATTGTTACTAGCAATTCGCTTGGCCAATCGCCTCAAAACGGCAGCCAATCTCCATTTCCAACGTATCGGCCACAGCCAAATACAATTGGCCAACCAGACCAGCGATTGGCTGCCAAAACGCTGCCAAATGGTCAGTTTGCGTCCACCAACGCCCCAGTTGTAACCACAGACGCGAACAAAGACGCAAAGATTCCAGTCCGTAATTTGTTGCAAATTTTCCACGACGGCGGGCTGATGATGTATCCCATCGCACTCTGTTCGTTCGTGCTCACCGTCTTCGCATTCGAACGTTTCATCTATTTGAGAAGAGGCCGCGTCATCCCTAGGCCGTTCGTCAAGCGTCTGATCGAACAGCTTCAACAACAACAAATCGACCGAGATGAGGCCCTGGAATTATGCGAACGCAACCCTAGTCCCATCGCCGCGATCCTGTCCGCAGCTGTCAAAAAATATGGACGACCGTCAGTCGAAGTTGAGCAGGCCGTTTTGGACGCAGGCGAGCGCGAAGGAAATCTTCTTAGACGCAACATGCGATTGCTCAATGCCATTAGCAACGTCTCTCCGTTGCTTGGCCTTTTGGGTACGGTACTAGGAATGATACAGGCCTTCAACGACATCGCAGGCGCTCAAGCGATGGGGCGACCAGACTTGTTGGCAGGTGGAATTAGCCAAGCGTTGTTGACCACCGCCGCCGGCTTGCTAGTCGCGATCCCTGCCTACCTGTCGTACATGTTTTTCCTTGGGCGCACCGACAAACTCTTAATGGAAATGGATCTGTACGCACAGAAACTTGTCGAAGCGATCAGCGCCGAGGGGCTGCAGGAAAACGACACGTCTCGAACTCGTTCACGCGCTCGTAAGGCAGCCTGAGAAAACTAAATGCCGCTCAAGCTAAACCAAGAGGAACTGCCCACTATCAATTTGACCAGTATGATCGACGTACTGTTCTTGCTGATCATCTTTTTCATGGTGGGAACGCGATTCACCGAAGATGAGTCCAGCGTCAAAATCAATTTAGTCAAGGTCGCACCCAATGGTGCCATGCTGCAAGGCCCGTCAAGCAAAATGGTCTTCATCGCCGCTGATGGAACCATTCGGTACGAAGGCCAAAGTGTTTCGATAGGACAGCTTACAAACATGCTTTCACAAGCGGTAACAAACTATCCTGGAACATCGGTTCAATTGAAACCCGACAAAGATGTAAAAATGCAGCAGCTGCTCGAAGTGCACAATGCCGTTTCACGATCTGGGGCGCGAATAGACGGATTTTCGGTCGCTTCGGTCCGAATGCCTGGAACGACTCGTTAGCTTAAGCGGCAGTCTAAGGCGTTGCACAACAATAAACTACCGAACAGAAAGACGTAGGATAGGCTTCCAGCCTGTTTTTTCATTGACAGGCTGGAAGCCTACCCTACGAAACACGGCAACTAATTGTCGTGCAAGACCAGAGCAAACATGACGCAAACCCTTACAACCTTGGCTGCCATCGGAGACCTTGGAACTGGTCGTGCATGGGCGATTGTGCTCGGTGGATTGTTAGCTGTAGTTGCTGTCGCGTTACTCGTCGCTTCTTGGACGAGATGGGGCCAAACCAAATCATTGACCAAGTGCATCGCGCTGGCATTTCTCGCGCACATATGGCTCCTGATGTACGCGTATGGAACTCGAATCGTTACGCCCGGAATTGGCGGCGGCACACAGGGTGGTGCAAGAACAGAAAGTGTCTCCATGTCGATGCCCATCCTGATGATGGAAGAGATGATTCCAACAGCAGACGGCCTCAATACGGAAGAGGGACTTACAGATAAGCCAGAGCTCAAGGATCAGTCACTAGCTCCCTGGGAAGCTCCTTTGAAACAACCTATTGATGTACCCAATGAGAAAATATTCGGAGAGACTCCAAAGCTGCCAGAACTGCCAGAACTGCAAACCATTTCTTCGAAGCCGTTGCCGACCTTAAAGAGCGAAAGTCAGGAGCCTGAACTCCCACCGATTGAAACTTCTGAGCAACTTGCGCTACTTGCGACACCAAATCGAAATGCTACTTCACCAGAGCAAAAGAGCATTGCGGCACCAACCACAGAACCTAGCCGATCGTTCAGTCAGCCCGCCACGCCGCCGAAACGCCGTGTAGATCAACAACCGGTTCCACCAAATTATCAAATGCGCATGTCTCCGTTTCGTCAGCAGTTTGCGATGCAAAACGGAGGAGATGTGAATACGGAAGCGGCTGTCGAACGTGCTCTGGCGTGGCTAGCCCGCACTCAGGGTCCCGATGGCGGCTGGAATGCTGCCGAGCATGGCGCAGGCCGTGGGACATCGGCAATAACCAATCGACTCGACAGTGAAAACCGACACAACGCTGGTCTCAAGGCTAATACCGCGATGACTGGTCTTTCACTGTTAGCTTTTCTGGGAGCTGGTCACACGCACACCGACGGACAATACAAAGACAACGTCGCTGCCGGGCTACGATATTTGCTTTCTCAACAATTTCCTTCCTCCGGAGATCTATCCGGTCGAGAACAAGTTGGAAAGGAACCGACAGTTCGATTTGCTCGCATGTACAGCCATGGAATGGCGGCTTTAGCAATCACCGAAGCCTATGGCATGACTGGCGACCCGGCCCTGTTGGCCGCAATCCAGGCAGCTTGCCATTACAGCTTGACTGCAATGAATCCACGCACTGGCGGATGGCGATACGAGTATCCCACCGACGACCCTGGTGACCTAAGTCAATTCGGTTGGCAAGCTATGCTGCTCAACAGCGCCTCGAACAATCGATCGATTGTCGTCCCGCAACAATCCAGATTCCTGATGCAAAGGTTTCTGGATTCAGTGAGTACAGGCCGCAATGGTGGTCTTGCAGTGTACCGCCCTTTACCTGGTCGGATGGCATCACCCGAACAAGCGACGCCGGCCATGACCGCAGAAGCGATGGCCTCTCGACTGTTGCTAGGCTTCCCAGTGACACCACAGGCGGCAGAAGAAGGACAACGCATGTTGCTCAACAACCTGCCTGGTCGCAGCGAAGAGAATCTATACTACTGGTATTACGCCACGCTCGCTATGTATCAGATGCGAGGCAATACGGAAGGTGTGACGATTTCAAGTGTGGCTAGAACTAATTCCATGGACGATGCCTGGAAGCAATGGAATGAATCGCTTAAGCAGCAGCTTTGTTCGACTCAAATCCCGCGCGGGCAGTCCGAGGGCTCATGGAATCCAAGCTGCATTTGGGGAGGATACGGAGGCCGTGTCTATTCCACGGCGTTCGCCTGCATGTGCTTAGAGGTCTATTACCGCTATTTGCCTATGTACAAACCGGAGCAGTTTGCAAATCAATGGCAACCCGCTCGCCGATGATTAGGCTCTGTTTCTAAACGTAGCATAGGCATCTTGCCTGTGAGGGATAACCCGGGAATCTCAGGCTGGAAGCCTAAGCTACGTTCAAGAACGGACGGGATCGTGTATACTTGTCTTTGCCCGGCAAGTATCTAGCCTCATCCTATCCGCCGTCTGATACGTCTATTATGTCCACACCAATTCCTATGCAACTTTCTCGCATTATCATTAGCGAGATCAGCGATAACCAAGTCATCTATTTGAAAGAAGTCGACGGCGAACGACAATTTCCAATTCTGATCGGAATTTTTGAGGCGACGAGCATCGAAAGACGTGTCAAAGCAAAGGCAAGTCCGCAAAGGCCGCTAACACATGATTTAATTGTTAGTATTGCTGAGGCTTTAGGCGCTAGTATCGAAAGTGTTGTCATTTCCGATCTTCAAGAACAGACTTACTTCGCTCATTTGCAACTCAGGCGAGGGGCAGAAGTCATCGAAATAGATTCGCGACCGTCCGACGCGATCGCAGTCGCTGTTACCTTTCAGCCCCCTCTTCCGATCTATGTCACCGAAGAGGTCTTAGAAAAGGTTTCGGGAAAGTCGTAATGCAATCGGAGTCACGAACGCCTCGCAAAGCCAAACGCATCCCATTCAAAGTCGATATCGCAGGCGTTATCGAAATCATGGGTACTTCGCTTTACAGTCACCCCAATACGCCAGTTCGCGAGTTACTTCAGAACGCACACGATGCCATCATGCGTCGTCGAGCTCGCGATTTGTCCTACCACGGACGAATTGATGTTCTACAAGATACGTCTGCACGCACCCTCACGTTTATCGACGATGGAATAGGCCTGTCAATCAACGAAGCGGAAGATTATTTAGGTACGCTCGGAATCGGTATCACTGGCCTCATCAAAAAAGGGGCGACCGACGCTTTTGATATTTCAATGCATTCTAACAAACGAGACGGCGGCAATCTGATTGGTCAGTTTGGGATTGGCCTTTTTTCCGCGTTTATGCTGGCAGATAAAATTGTGGTTGAGAGCCTGCGATTCGAAGGCGAGGAAGCGGTCCGATGGGAAGCTGGCGCAGGTACCGATATCGAGCTCTCCACTTCAGAACGAACTGCTGTCGGCACGTCTGTTACCCTCTTTCTCAAACCCAACTATGCAGTTTTCGCAGATGATGCCGAACTACTAGAGTCAGGTGTCAAACAATATGCCGATTTCCTGCCAATTCCAATCCATCTCAATCTTGCTAGTGCAAGATCCAATCTGATCCAAGCATCATGGCTTGAGCCAACTCCCGACAGCGACGCAGTCGAGGAACAGATTGCATCCTATTTCGGCGAAACTCCGTTGGACGTAATTCTGATTGCAGTCGAAGCGCCCGTCGCGATCAAAGGTGCGCTGTACGTTTCGCCTCAACGGACACCCGGCTTTGCCGACGATGCGACGATAGCCGTTAGTGTTCGACGGATGGTTATCTCACGTCACATTCGAGAGTTGGTACCAGTTTGGGCGCCGTTCCTTCGCGGCGTTCTTGAGCTCCCAGATTGTTCGCCTACTTCAAATCGAGAAGATCTTGTTCGCGATGCTATTTTCGACTCTGTTTGCGACACGATCTCTGATGAAATCTACGTCCACTTTGACGAACTCACTCGAAATCAGCCGCACCGATGGCAGTCTATTTTGCATTGGCATCGGTATACGTTCGCAGGCATGGCAATACACGATGAGAAACTGCGCGTGCTCTTGCAATCAACCTATAAGTTCATCACGTCGCACGGAGAATTGACGGTCGAACAGATACTTAGCCGCAGTAGGGCTGATGCAATTGTCGAGGATGAGGCGGATTACGTTGTGTGGTACAATGCCGATCGACGCCAAGAAGCCTGGCTAAACGAATTCTTCGCGAACGGCTCGACTCCATGTATTCATACTCTCCGAAGCTTTGAAGAAACTTTGCTGGCAGCCATGTTGGGCGAAATCACACTTGAGCAAGTGGACCTTAGAGCGGCCAGTCCGTCTTCCGCAAACTTTTGCGAGTCGATCCTAGGCTTAGACGAACGCATCGAAGCATCTGACGAATGGCAAAATTTCTTCGAGTCGTTAGATTCCAATATTTTCGTGGCATCGACCTCAAACAATCAGCCCGTGATGGCTTTCGTCAATGAACGGTATGAACTTTCAAAGACATTCGACGAACTGCGTGAAAATGGCGAATTGCCTCGTGGTTTCCAAAGATTGATCGATCAGCATTTTCAACGTAGCCCAGCCGGCAAAAATGAAATCGTCCTCAACACGCAACATCGTTTGGTGCGACGCGCCCTTGAACAGGGTACAACAAGTCCGATAGCAAACGTTCTAAGGATTCTTGTGATCGCGGCGCTTAGCAAAGCAGGTGCTCGAATCCAAAGCGCAGCACAGGAAATGCAGGCTGAGGACCTAGAGTCCATCGCTGATGCGCTTTAGTAGTTGCCACATCGAAGGAAAGTGGACATGGGCTCGCGCCCAAAGCTACAACATGTCGCCGCGTTGCGGCCGCGCATAGTCCTGAAAGGACGAAATGATATAGCCATGGGCGCGAGCTCATGGAATGGTGACGGGCATGCGACAGGCTATTGAAAAAGTTAAAATGAGAAATGAGAAATGCAAAATGTAATCTGGAAAAGCGAATGCCCCCATTGCTCGATGAAGTTCAACAACTCTGCAACATCATCGGAAAATCAATTGTCACAGCCAAAGGCATTCAACAAAAACCCAATTAACTGTCGCCATAATTCTTACTTCCACCGCTAAATTTTGCATTTTCCAATTCTCATTTTAACTTTTTCAATTCCTCGCCATAGATGAGCCTCGTCGCCGCGTTGCTGCTAATCGTCTCGAATTGTAGACATATAGTGCTCGCGGCTGCGCCGGTTAAACATCTTCAAAATCATCGCGGGTAGCGTCGCCTGGGCTTTCGACCATTTGGCAGTAACTGTCGTAACGCCTCGCATCGAGCCGACCGTCAGCGACCGCATCTTTGACCTCGCAAAGATTTTCGTGGATATGCGTGCAATTGGGATAGCGGCAGTTCGATGCAAAGGGGCGGATGTCTCGAAAAAGCCCCGACATCTCGCTCGGCAAAATATCCCAAAGCTGGAATTGTCTGACTCCCGGCGTGTCTATCATCGATCCACCATAGCTTAGCGGAAACACTTCGGCCGTCGTGGTTGTGTGTTTGCCCTTTTGGTTCTCTAAACTCACTGCTTGCACCCGTTGCCTAAGGTCGGTATCCAAAGCGTTCAAAATAGATGATTTTCCAACACCGCTTTGCCCCACTACGACGCTGTTGCGATCGCGCGTGATTGAACGGAGGCGTTCGATTCCCCAACCCTTTTCCGCGCTCGCCATCACGACGCGATAGCCCATCTGCGCATAAGTGCCAATGAGCGGTTGCAACGCGGAAACATCTATTAAATCGCACTTGTTGATACAAATGCACGCATCAAGGTGATTCTGTTCCGCTGTCGCTAGAACACGGTCGATCAGATTCGGCTTGATCGACGGCTGGGCTGCACTTGTCACAATGAGCAACTGGTCGACATTAGCAACCATCACGTGGCGACGTTGTTTACTGGTTCTGCTAAGCGTCAAGCGTCTCGGTTCAATCCGAACAATCCAGCCTTGTGCCTCTCCCTCGGGCAACAGTGAAACTTTATCCCCAGCGACAATGACATGCCGCTGATCCGTGGCCATGTTCTTGAGGACTCTTCGCACCGCGCATCGAAAAATCCGGCCGTCAGCCAATTGAACGATTGACTCAACCCCATGCACTTTTAAGACGAGACCATTGAGTGTCCGTTGAGCATTAATGTCCAAATCAATTTGTCCGAAGGCATCTGTTCCACCATTTTCAATCAGATTGCCTTTGACCGTTCTGTGCCGAGTTTGCTCCCCTTTTCCGCTGACTCGCTGAGATGCAACGGTATCGATATCCTCGCGATCAGAAGCATAATCGCTTGTCAGGTCTGCGTCCCTCGCTTGAGATTGATGTTTCTTTCGAAACTCGATTCGGACCTTATTGGATTTCTTTCTCGCCATTCTTGCTAAGTTGCACTGACGGCTTCCGTCTGTGCCGAAATTGGCTGGCGCTTTTCGTGAACACTCGGACCTATCAAAGCGGTAATCTCGTTTTCATCGAGTTCTTCGCGTTCCATCAGTGCATCCTTGAGCCGCTCCAGTTCTTCTCGCCTAGTGTGAAGCATGTCCGTTGCTCGCCTGTCCGCTGCACGAAGCGTATCGCCAACTTCCGAGTCAATTGTCTCTTGGGTTCGCTCGCTAAACTGTCGCTGCTGGTGGATCTCTCGCCCGAGGAATGGATCACTGTCCGAAAGCTTGTACGACACAGGGCCCAACTTTAGACTCATGCCCCAATGTGAAACCATTCTTCGGCCAAGGCTAGTTGCTCGCTCTAAGTCGTTTTCGGCACCTACCGACGTCTCATCGTAGATGATCTTTTCGGCAGCTCTGCCCGCGAGCAGGACAACCAGTTGATCTCGAAGTTCGCTTTCCGACATGTTCATGCGATCCTCGTTAGGCAGGATTTGTGTGCTGCCAAGCGACTGGCCACGAGGAACCACGGTTACCTTGTGAACTCGATGCGCTCCGGGTAAAAACCAGGCGGTCAGTGTGTGCCCAGCTTCGTGATAGGCGGTCTTTTCTTTTTCCGCAGGCATCAGAACTTCTTCGCGTTTTGCACCCATCAGGACTTTGTCTCGTGCAAAGTCGAAGTCTGACATACTCACTCGCGTTTTGTCGTGACGAGCCGCCCACAACGCAGCTTCGTTAACAATATTTCGAAGATCTGCACCCGTTAGACCAACAGTTGCTTCTGCAATGGTATGCAAATTCACGTCGTCCGCCAGCGGCACTTCGCGAACGTGCACTTTCAAAATGGCTTCCCGCCCCCTGAGCGTTGGCCTCCCAACTGTAATCAATCGATCGAAGCGACCAGGGCGGAGCAAGGCTGGATCCAAAACGTCCGGCCTATTGGTTGCAGCCATGATGATAACGGAGTCCGTTGGCGAGAAACCATCCATTTCGCCAAGGATTTGATTCAGGGTTTGTTCTCTTTCGTCATGGCCGCCTCCAAGGCCTGCACCGCGTTGACGTCCCACTGCGTCGATTTCGTCGATGAAAATAATTGCGGGAGACTGCTCTTTTGCGGTTGCAAACAAATCGCGAACCCGCGATGCACCGACACCGACGAACATCTGAATGAATTCGCTGCCATTGACAGAAAAAAAGGATACTCCGGCTTCACCAGCGACTGCTCTCGCAAGCAGTGTTTTGCCTGTTCCCGGCGGGCCATTGAGCAGAACACCTTTGGGCACGCGTCCACCCAATTTCTGGAACTTCTCCGGCGACTTGAGGAACTCGACGATTTCCTGCAAATCTGCCTTGACTCCTTCCAAACCAGCAACGTCATCAAACGTAATACTTTGATCGGACGCTTCAAACCGTTTTGCAGTTGATTTGGTGAAACTGTTTAGGAAACCTCCCCCCATCATCGAGTCGCGGCTTCGTCGGAAAAACAGATACAAACCAACGATTGTCACAATCAACATCGACAAGAGTATCAGCATCATAATCGTGCTGAGCGTCCCGCCTGGGACGATATCGTATCTGAATGGGTTTTGTTGCTTTACGACCGCAGTGGGATCATTGGGATCCACTACCTCTTTCTCGATGGACTTTGCCCGTAGCGCATCGAGCTTTGCAAATAAAGCGGACTGCGTTTCCGCCCCCGTGGGGATAAATAAGTCAAAGTCTTTTTTGTACTTTTCCCGGGATCCATCAACGCCCTCTTTCGGTTTTTGAATCTTTCCAGAATAGTCGTAGGCTGGCGGCTTGTCAGGTGCAACTATGAATTTGCCCTGTATTAAATACGATTCGTAAACAGTTAGTTGCTGGACGTTTTCTTTGTCCAACTGCTCCAAAAAGAAACTGTAGTCGATTCGTGAGCTTGTCATTCCTGGAAGGAAAAACAGCATCATAATGAATGCAAGCAAAATGAGGCCGACCATCCAGAAACCTTGTCCGCGTCGAACTGGTTGTGCAGCTTGGCCGTCGTTCTTTTCCTCCCGAGGAGTTTTGTTCATATTCCTGTGCTATCCGTGTCGCCTGTATAGATTTGAAATTGGGTAACACTGGCTGCCGGCCAGTATGTGACCACATTGTAGCGGGCCGCCCAATCTACCGGCAGGTCTATCAACTTTCTACTGGTTCTGCCTTGGCTTTATCGGCGTTTTTTGGTATTTCCAACAATCGTCAGTTTTTTTTCCGATTTCGAGAACCAAAATGAACCAACCCTCGCTTCGTTCAACCGAACTCTCGACAGATCTACTCTTTTCATTGATCGAGTCAAAATTGCATCTTTTGACCGAGATGCAAGCCATGTCGCTGGCTCAAACGGACCTTGTATCGCAAAACGATATGACGTCATTGATGACCCTTCTCTCGCGTAAACAAGATCTGATGGGAGAACTGGGAAAAGTTCAATCGGAACTGGCAAGCTTTCAAGACCAAGAACCCGAGCAACGGTCTTGGTCCAGTCCTGCCCGCCGAAAATCTTGCCAAGAGATGGTGACTCGCTGCGACCAATTGTTGCAAGAATTGATCGTAATGGAAGATCGCTCGCTAGGAAGCATGAACCTGCAACGCGAATCGGTCGTGGCCCAGCTTCAACAGAATATCGACGCATGTACCATCCAGAGTGCTTACCAATCAAGCGACCTCGAAGAATCGTCTTTCGACAGCTCATTGTCGATCGAGGGTTGAACATTCCATCAACAAAAGGCTATGACCATGTTTTCGAACCCAACCCTCAAAAGCCTTGAGCAAACAGTTGCCTTTACGGAACGTCGGCACGCAATCCTAGCAGGCAACGTCGCCAACACGGACACACCGGGCTATCAATCCAAAGATCTTTCAGTAGATACATTTCAGAAGAACCTGCGTGATGCAATTCAAGCAGATCGCCGGGAACGGGACATGTCGCCAGGACTAAGGCTAAGCTTGCTCGGTTCGCCTAATCATGCCGCTATGCCATCGTTTGCGGATTCAAAAAAAGTGGCAATGGAAAACGTTCGCGATTCTATGAAACAGATCGTTTACCATGACGGAAGCGACGATAGTTTGGAAATGCAAGTTACCCAAATCTCCAAAAATCAATCGATGCACACCATGGCAGTAGCCATGATGAAGAGCCAATTTCGCCAGCTGCAAATGGCCATTACGGGATCGCCGAACGTTTAGCTGTCTGCTTCCAAAATATTAGCCGGATTGCGTTAGCACCCGGTTCCGCCAGCAAAAACCGGACGCTAATGGTTCCGGCCAATGTGGTCCAACCCTATATCCAAACGGCCACAAAACACTAGCTTGTGCTCTGTCCAATCTAGATTTTAGGGCCCGACCAAAAGTGGCATGGGCGTCTCGCGCGTCTCGCCCATGAAATCACGGGCGAGACGCCCGTGCCACGCAAGCACCAACCCCAATTTTTAATCTGGAAAGAGCACTAGGCTTCGAGCAAGCTGACGAGCCCAGCGTTACCGGCCAACCTTGCCATGTTCACTCAGTCAAACAGACGACGCCACCATGGTTTTTCAAGTGGCACCTGCGGTTTTGGTTCTGGACGTACTGCCTTCATTGGCTGAGTTGCAATGACATTTCCTTTGGGCTTTGAGATCGCTTTTGGCATCGGATCACCCCCTGTAGTAAACTCCACCCGAAGCCGAAGCGCTCCAATCTGAACCATCTGGCCAGGCATCAACGCCGCATGCTTCACCCGCGTGTCGTCGACGTAAATCCCATTCATCGACTCCAGATCTTTGACCACCAATGTCCCTTCGCCGTTAAGTGAAAACTGACAGTGCTGGCGACTGATCGAATCGTGTTCGATACAGACCTGGCAACCAGAGTCGCGTCCCACCACACTCGGTGGCGTCAGGGTCCAAGAGGATTTGCCCAGATCATCCACCTGATTCTGAAGGATAAGTTGGTAGTGCATTGAATCGTTGTCGTTCGAAAAAGATTTGAATCGGAAAGCACACGAAGAGTGAATTGACGAGTGTTAGTACAACTTTGTCAAAATCCTCAGATCATTCTAAACCGCCAAACAGGGCAAAATGCGTTTTGGACGACAAAACAGGAAGTATTTCGCAATGCGAAATTGTGGGATAGGCCAGCAGTTGGAAGTTTTTCCGGAATATCGATCCCCAGTTTTCGAAGCTGCTTGGCACCACGTTTCCAGTTTTCGGAGGGGATTGGCCGCTCCGGCTGCGTTCCTAAACGCTCTTCCAAAATCCTTCACCATCGCTGACCAAAGAGTTGGCTCGCTACCAAGTCGTTCCAGGACTGGCGGTGCGGCTTGCGGTGTCGCGCCTCGTTCCCGCTATCGTGTTGCGTGCTAACCAATTCAGGATTTCCAGGAGGCCTGACCCCTTTGTTGCTTTCCGAGCCTACTTCTTCTTTTTGTTCTGGATCTCGAAGACGAACTGCTGTGGAGCGGTCGAACCCAGTCATCAACGGACTATACTTTGCGGCAAACGAGGCTACAATAATTCACGTTCGCAACAATATAAGGTTTAATAGTCGACCATTCAAACACCGCTTTCAATGGCTAGCCAAATTCCCAACAAGATTTTTGAAAATTTTCATTCGTGGGTTTGTCCTGTTGGATTGTTATGTTTTTAGGCTACATCATTTGCCGAAGAACGGAAAATATTTCTTGAGCTCTTCCGCACTCGGCCGATGTCCATACTCGCACAATTCGAACGTCTCGGCGTATTTAACTGCTTTACCTTTTTCCTCCCCGTAGAGCTTGACCAGCAGCTCGCGGTTGCGATCGGCTTCTGCGGATTGCCGATCGGACCATTTTCCTTTGAGCCATGCTTTTCGGCCGGCAACGTCTGCCTCAGGTGGTACGCTACGAACATGTTCCACACTTCCACTTGCGCCTCCCTCGTAATGCTGTGAAGTGAGTTCGTGAATCGCCTCCAATTTCTTGTCGAACACTTCATCGATCGCAACTGCGACATCAGGATTGAACGGGTACGGCTTTCGAAATCCATCGCTCGAATAAAGAAAAACCGGATTCTTAATCGGCGGTACATCCGGACAGTAGAATGGCACGGTTACCATGAACGCGGCATCCTGTACCAAAACGCCCACATATCGATGATCGGGATGGTAGTCCCAAGGACGATGAGCGATCACAACATCTGCCTTCCATTCGCGTATCGTTTTTGTAATCAACTTGCGATACTCCAGGGTCGGAATAAGCTCGCCGTCGTGAATGTCGAGCACTTGTGATGTAACGCCAAGCACAGCGGCGACAGCTTTAGATTCTGCGGCCCGTCTTTGCGCAAGTGGACCGCCTGCAATCTGCCAATGACCAATATCGCCATTGGTTACGGAAACCAATTTGACGTGATGCCCTTGTTTGGCCCACAAAGCTGCAGTACCTCCCGCTTTGTATTCAGCATCATCGGGATGCGCACCAAATACTACAATTCTAAGTTTGCCATCGGATAGCTCAGCTAAGGCTATCGAACCAACATGCCCAACGATGGCCATGGCAAGAAATACGATGTTACGGTGAATGGAATTCAAGATTTGGTTCTCCAATTTGTCCGCGTCAAGAGTTTTTAATTAATTTAAGCCGCTTCAATTCTACGGTATCGAGTCGGGTAAGTGTCCCTTCGGGGAACGCTTTGCGTTTCCGCAACTCGGCACAAGGCGAAATTCTCCACAAAGGCTAGGATGTCCGCTGAAACGGCGTTTTGCAGGTCTGATTATACCTTTGTGGGTTGCAACCTGATGACCAATGGATTAGATTTTCTTACAGTCTATCCCTGCCAACTGTTGATTTGACGGTACACCACCTCTTTTGGGGCAGGCACCTCAATCACTTAATTGGGGTCAATCAATTGCAGCAAAACGTTGGACGAGTGAAGTGCAATGTCGCGGTCTTGTTGGTGACAATAGGATGTTTGGTAATTCGTTGCCACTTGGTTCACGGGAACGACGCAGGCCAAACAACCAACGCAGCCACTCCAACAATTTCAGGCAGCCTAAGAGTCGAACCTGCCGAAATTTTTCTGCACGGAACCAGCCGCCAACAACAATTCATCGTGACTCTGGTTTCGGCCGATGCCGAATCTCTGGATGTTACACGTCAATGTGAAATTTCGATTGCCGATCAGAGCCTAGTGACTAAATCGGGATCGATATTGCTTGCCGTTTCGAATGGCTCCACCCATGCCAAAGTTTCGTTTGGGACGCTGGAAGTGCAGGTTCCATTGCGAGTCGAACAATGCGAGATCTATCCACCGATTCACTTTGCCAGCGACGTCGTTCCTGTTTTGTCTAAACTAGGCTGTAATGGAGGTGGCTGTCATGGCCGAGTTCAGGGCCAAAACGGCTTCAAGCTGTCCGTTTTCGGATACGACCCTCAAGCCGACTACAACGCAATCGTTAAGGAAAGCCGAGGACGACGGATTCTTCTAAGCAATCCAAGTGATAGCTTGCTGATGCAGAAGGCGACAGCAAACATAGCACACGGAGGAGGGATGCGACTCAAGGAGGATTCTGCGGATTACGACCTGTTGCGTCGATGGATCGAACAAGGGCTTCCCGTAGGGAGCGATACCGCACCGCGGTTGGTGGGACTCAACGTTAGCCCAGCAGAGCAAATTCTTAAGGCTGGTGGCGAACAACAAATACTGGCGACCGCCGTCTTCTCCGATGGCACTCAGCGCGACGTTACGCATGCTTCTAACTATGCAAGCAACACAACTTCGGTTGCCGAAGTTGCTTCGAATGGCCTTGTTCGTTGTGGTGAACTTTCAGGCGATGCGGCCATTACAATCAACTATATGGGCCAAGTTGCCGTGGTTCAAATTCATCGGCCGCGCGGTACATTTGGAAATGGACCGGCTAACCTAGCTTTCCCTGCAAACAATCGGATCGATGAATTGGTTGCGGCGAAGCTTGCAAAAATGGGACTTTCCACATCGGAACTTGCCTCGGACGAAATGTTTTTTCGACGCTTGTTTTTGGACGTGATCGGAACCCTTCCCACGTCCGACGAAGTTGTCGAGTTCATAGCCGATATAGATCCAAAAAAGCGAGATAAGTGGATAGACCGGGTACTAGAACGTCCCGAGTACGCCGACTATTGGGCACTGAAGTGGGCCGACATTCTTTTGGTGGACAAAGAAAAATTGGGAGACCGAGGGGCTTTCGAGTTTCATCGCTGGCTGCGTGAGCAATTCGGGCACAATCGACCATATGATGAATGGGTTCGCGAGATCCTCACTGCAACCGGCAATTCTGGTAGGAATGGGCCAGTGAACCTCTACCGAGCGGCTGACAATCCAGATGCCTTGGCACGCACGATTAGCCAAGCATTTTTAGGCGTCCGCATCGAGTGCGCTCAATGCCATCATCACCCCTTTGATCGATGGTCACAGTCTGATTTCTATGGACTGGCAGGCTTTTTTCAAGGCTTAGAGCGCAAGCCGCTTGCACTCGATCGAACGTTGCTGGTTCATTCGGGCTATCAACCGATGGTGATCCCAATTTCAAATGTGCCGGTCGTAACAAAGCCTTTGGGATTAGAAAAAAGGTGTCAGGAACCGTTTATTGACAATTTGAATTGAGATTGCTATCCTGCTTGCATTATGGGAAGACCAAAGCGAACGGCAGATGGCGGTTTGATTTATCACGTGCTCAATCGAGCGAATGCTAGACTCCCCATTTTCGAAAAGGATGGGGACTACGAGGCTTTCGAACGAATAATCGGTCAAGCCGTAGAACGCACGGGAACGCGATTGCTGGCATACTGTTTGATGCCCAACCATTGGCACCTTGTCGTCAACCCCGTTGAAAACGGAGAGCTGTCGAAGTTTACCGGCTGGTTAACGCTAACGCACACGCAGCGGTGGCATGCGCATCGTCATTCGACTGGCCAAGGGCACGTTTATCAAGGCAGGTTCAAGTCGTTTCCAATTCAGGATGATCAGCATTTCATTACGGTGTGTCGGTACGTAGAGCGCAACGCATTACGAGCCAACTTGGTCGCCATCGCACAAGATTGGCGATGGAGCAGTCTATGGCGTTGGTCTCAGGGCACAACGAAAGACAAGCAAGTACTTTCTCCTTGGCCGGTACGTCGCATCGCAAACTGGATAGAGTACGTGAATGAACCACAAAGTGATTCAGAGCTTTCGGGGATCCGGCGATCCGTCAAGCGAGGCTGCCCCCTAGGTAACGAATCGTGGTCAACTGAAATCGTCGCCCGTCTCGGCCTGGAAAGCACCCTTCGCCCTCATGGAAGACCAAGAAAGCCGCAAAAAGGTTCCTGACACCTTTGCCTTTGCCTTGACACCTTTGCCTTTGTTTGACACCTTTGCCTTTGTTCGATTGGCGAAGGGCGATCCGGTGCAGGCGTGGGTTGCTGCTCCCACCAGCCGGCAGGGACAAGTTGCTGTTCTAGCTCGCGTATGGAAGTGAAATATTGATCTAATCGAGCCTGATCGCGCCTACCGAGTTGTCGGCTAAGTTGCTGCGAATCTTCGAGTACTGTATCGAGGATGCTGCCTCGCAGTCGCAATTCGTGTAATCGTCCTTCCATCTCGCGCTGGCCTCCTCGAAAGTAAAGTCGACGGAAAAGATCCGACGGGCTATCTTCTGCGGGCAGCAATGCGCCGTCACGCGTCCAGGCAAGACTGCGATTGGCACGATCGATATTGACTCCTAAGTTTAGCGTGGCAAAACGCGTTTTCTGACCAAGCATTTCGGCGGCGTACTGATCCAGCGATACTTGATTGCGGAACCCGCTACGAGTTGGCCCCCTGGCTGCAGTCAAGAAACAGTTTTCCGTCGAGTGCCCGCCAATCACACCTGGATGTGAAAGGCCACTGAAGACTGTAAATTCGTGGCGATAATCCTTCAGCTCTTCTAAATATGGGGACAACGTGTAACTCTCACCCGATTGCTTGGGAAAGAACGGACCAGGCAGAACACCCAAATTGTTGGAGATCAGCAGCATGCGTCGTGGGACTTCCACTTCGCTAGCACGGGCAGGCTGCATGCATTCCAGCATAGGCAGAACGATCCCGACACCCAATCCCTTAAGCAATTTGCGACGATGCATTGGCTTGTTCATACTCATTTCCTGGTCGATGTGGATGCCAACCCGACACGTGCTGCGCCGGTAAAAATTCGACTTTGGATCAGTTCATGTAAAAGATCTCGTATTCGATAGCCAGCTGTGTCGACTTGTCGAGTATCTCGTTGATTTCTCGACGATCAGAAAAACGTGGCGGCGTACCAGTCGCGTATATGACCCATTGACTAAGCAGGTTTGCGGCCAGCTTGCGTGGATTCGCGCGCAAAAGTTGCTTTAGCTCTCGGACATCATTAAACGAACTACCATCCAACAACTGGCCATGTGCATCGACTGCTTGGCCAATTCGGTAAGAGTAAGTATGTCCGGCTCGATCGATCCCAGTCACCTCATCGCCTTTTTCCAAGCTACGATAGCGCTCGCGGTAGCCACCCATAATATCAAAATTTTCCAGGGCAAAGCCGACTGGATCGAACTTCGCATGGCAACCCGCACACTCAGTCGCGTGCGCATGTTTCATGATCTGCTCGCGAATAGTTGTCGCCCCGCGAATGTCTGGAGCAATCGCCGGTACCTTGTCCGGTGGCGGATCACCCAGAAGTCGATCCATGATCCAAGCTCCGTAGCCGTAGTAAGGCCAAGACGCCGATCTGAAAATGGCGACCTCCATTTCGGGATCGTTAGTACCTTGTCGACGAATTCTGGCGAGCTCCGAATCGGTGAGGGGAATCATTCGTGAGTTCTTTGCAAAAAAACTCGATTCGCGGCCAGCATGATCGACGGCTTTAGGGAACATGTTGGTCGCCAGCGCGCGAAAATGTTTGCGGCTACGCGGTTGCGTGCTTGCAGCGGTGGCTTGTCGCAATGCACTTGCGGAGGCATCAAGGTAAGCTGTGAGTTGAACTCGAGTCATATCGAGTGTCTCGGCTGATTTATTGAAGTGGACGCTTTCGCGATCCTCCGGCAGCAGGTCCTTTATATCCAAGTGTGGCAAATGCAGCAGATCTCGCAAGTTTTGCCAGTATTCACTGCGGTTCAAGCGGCGTATTGGTCCCCGACCGTATTGCACGACATCCTGGTAGTCGGCTTGGTCGAGCGACCCGTGCAGCAACTGCACCAAATCTGCGCGTTCTCGCGCGTTCAAGTGCTTTACTTCTGGTGGCATCGAACCGGTAGCAACTATGTCATGAATCTTGCCCCAAATTGAGAATTCGCTCGGTGTGTCGAGCAGCGACGATAACCGGCTCAAGTCAAGTCCTGCAGCTGAGTCTTCGCCTTGATGACACTCTATACAGTGCTTCGCGAAAAACTCGGCAAATCGAGTGTTGTTACTGGTGCTCGTCGGCTCGGGATCTGTACCTAGACTGGCCTTGAAAAAGCTGATCGCGATCAGCGATAAACAAACGTTGAAGGTCAATAGAATGCGCATGATCTTTGTCAAGCTAACCGCAAGCGGCCAAAATTTCTAGCTCCGTCTGTATCAAGTAAGGCGCAAAGCAGCCATCCATTTAAAATTTTCCGAGTCCTCCATGTCACAGAACCTCAATTTTGACGAGTTAAAGAACCCGAACCTTTACGATTGATACCTGTTAATTAGGCTGTTTATGAAATGAAGTTTCCTTGGCCTGGCGCTGGCCCCGCGGAGTTGAACCATTGTAATGAATTAGGAACTAACAATACTTTCGTCCTAGCGCGGATTATTCATAGCTAGTCACGGAATTTGGTCTTTTCGGAATTGTGGTGGAATTTTGAGCGAAGCAGCGATTATTCGCTCGTTGAGTCCA
>JAYTVL010000140.1:0-26961 GCA_043744075.1 Pirellula sp.
AAGCTTACGCCACGTTTGAAATCAGACAGTTAATTATCAAATGATCCTTAGCTTAGTTCTAGTTTTGCACTTTTTTTAAGTCTATCCAGCCAGGGTTGCTAGGAATACATGCAGCTTAGCCGAATTCTCGTCGGGTGTCGCTGAAAGCGACGCCCCCGATAATTTATCTTCCCAGCTTTTTCGCCGTAAAGTGGTTAGCATGTCGGCGAAGCTTGGTTCCGACTTCCAGTAGTACCATGGCCGTACTGGGAACTTCAAATCCGAGTGCCCTTCGGTCGCAAACCATACTACTGTTAAGCTGTATAGGAACATCGACATCGGCGCTGTTCGCTCGACTGCCAATGGAACTCGGTTGGCCGGATGTTCCAGTCCGAGATGTTGCTTGCAATCGTAGTGAGTCACTTCGATTGACCATCGCTTCGAGAAGATGGACAGAATCTCTTGCGGACTCAGACTTAGATCGGTGCAGTAAAAAATCCGAGTCGGTCGACCTCCGACAGTGTCTTGCGAGAGTACAAATGCCAACAGGCGATCATTGCCTGCATTATAGTACAACCCAGTTTGAGTTTTGACCCGAAGCGACCCATGCAGTCCGAACTGATTGTAGTGCAGTGTCGTCCAACGCGAATCGTCATTCTCCCACTCGGCCAAATCAGGTAATCGCTCACCTTTCTTCAACGGTCGTCCACGGCGAACTTTGGTTTCCTTGGGTGCTGGTACATACAATGCCGCTTTGGCATGGACCGGACCGATCAAATCAACGTTCTTGGGAAGATTCGATAAAACGCTCTTACCGCTATAGAGACTGTCGACAACCAACATGAACTTGCGATTTGGAAACCACGAGGCGACCAGTTCGATCATCTCAGCCATGAGTTCATGCCGTGTTTTGTGGGCTTTTTTATCCTTTTTGTGTATCGCTTTGGCGTTGGCTGCAGCTTTTGCTTTTGCTTTGGCGGCTTTCTTCGCTTCCGCTGACGCAGCTCGAACTTGGCTCTTGGTTGGCTTCTTGGGCGACTTGCGTTTGCCTTTGGTGAGTCCTTGCCGGTTTTGATAGAGCCTCATACAGATTGGCAGCGCGAACACTTTGGACGGTGCCCACCAAGGATTCGAAATCACGATACAAAGATTGACCCAGTCGTGCCCCCAATGACAAACTTTCAATGACTTTGAAGAACTGAGCGGATCGTGATGCATTCCAGTGCCAAAGATTCCTAGCCCTCGTTTTCGACACAGCGTATCGTCGCCTGCCAGAAAGACAGTGGCGTCTTTACCGACGAGTTTGTCAACAATCAGGATAAAGAAAAATAGGTGCCAGGCACCTACCGAAGGGCCGTTACTTGAATGTAGATTGCGTCGGTCTTTTGGGTTACAATGGTATGACCTTTCACGGATTCCGCAGCCTAAGGAGGTCCTACCATGAACATGATAAATGCAGTCGTTGCACATCAACGAAAAATTTACCTTGGTGGCGTTTGCTTGATCCTATTGAGCGGAATCCTTTTTCCGATTTGGATTGGAAGAAGTTACAGGGAAGACTTCGGTATAAACCACTTCGGGGACAGTGGTAATCGATGGGATGCAAATCGAGCGAGTTATGCGCCGCAGGCCCGTCACCGTTCCCATACTTGGGTTTCCGGTGGTATGTTTGGATGGGATGGGACAAATGATGTTGTATACAATATCGCACCGATCTGGAAGCCTCCGACGAAGGCCGATGCTTCATTACGCTGGCCATGGCAAAGTGTCAGCCAACGTATTCACGTCGAAATTGACCTACGGAGCCTGCTTTTTTGGCGGTCGACTGGGTTGATTGTATTGGGACTGTTCGTTGGCGGTTTCGGCTGGAACTATCCTAAAGGGAATGACGACATGGTCCTTTTAGTCTCAGGACCCGTCACAATGGGATCAATTGTCGGCTGGATTCTGGGGACATTGCTTCCGATTTACAGTATGGAGCACGAGTGCACCGATTCGCTCATCATTGGCATCTATCTATTCCCGATACTTGTAGGGTTGGTCGCTGGCCTAGCCAGCAGATCGTGGGCGTCTACAGCGAAAAATGCCTCGTCAGAAGAACCTGCGACTGCAGCGACGTCGCAAGGGGAGAGGCTAGATACTAGGCCAAAGATTTCCCAGTTGGACAAGCGCTTCCCGCTAATCTCGAACGAGTCGAATTTCGCTCGCAAGACTAGGCCAAAGATTTCCCAGTTGGACAAGCGCTTCTGGCAAGTCTTTGTTGTCCTTGGAATTCCTACATTTGGCATCTTTATTTTTGCAGTACTTTTACCTGCCATAGCTCGCGTAGAAATTATCAATCAACGTAACTACGAAGCACGTAGGGTCGGTTGGGATGCTTGTCGAACTCTGTTGAGTTCAATGGCCTTAATTGTTTTGATTTGGTTAGCTTCTATTGTGTTGTTTTTCGGAATTTGCATCGCAACTAGTTCGCGGGGGGGATACATGGGGCTCTCGCCTGTCGTCCCCACTGCCGGTTTGATCGCCTCATGCCTAGCAGCTCTGGCCGCCTTTATCTTTCTGTATGTTGCATCAATTATGTTCGTTGGAGGGGATGGGGATGCTTGATCCAGTCCAAAATATACTGCGGCGCGAGTTCCGCATTTGGGAATCTGAAATAAAAGACGATGCTTGTTTTTCAAATTTAGTTGGCAGAAAAAGTATAAAGGGACACACCATCACTTGCCGCTTCTTTTTTTCAAGTTGCGAACAAAGTTGGTTGATTGCATCATCGGTATTCTCAATTCTCAGCAGCTCGTTAGTATCTGGTAGATACACATCGAGATTTGCTTTGGAAACATCAACGCCCACAAATATCTTTGCATTCTTTGCATTAGAAATCATAAAATCCCAGCCTACTAAATTCGAGCTCGCACGAGGCAGCTCATGCGACGGTTCGGTCAACACGAAAAGGTGTCAGGAACCTTTACAACACGCGAAAAGGTGTCATTACAACACGAAAAGGTGTCAGGAACCTTTATTGACATTTTAGTTAAGTTTGGTAGCCTAAGTGGACTATGGGTAGACCAAAACGAGCGGCAGACGGTGGACTTATTTATCACGTGCTCAACCGAGCGAATGCTCGGCTCCCCATTTTCGAGAAGGATGGTGACTACGAGGCGTTTGAGACGGTTCTGGAACAAGCAGTCGAGCGAACCGGAACGCGTTTGCTGGCCTACTGCCTGATGCCGAACCATTGGCATCTTGTTGTCTACCCAATCGAAAACGGAGAGCTATCGAAGTTTACGGGTTGGTTGACGCTGACTCATACGCAGCGTTGGCACGCTCATCGGCATTCGACTGGCGAAGGCCATGTATACCAGGGTAGATTCAAATCGTTTCCAATCCAGGACAGCGAGCATTTCATAACGGTATGCAGGTATGTGGAACGGAATGCTTTACGAGCCAACTTAGCACCTAGAGCCGAGGACTGGAGATGGAGTAGTCTATGGCGATGGTCCAAGGGAGCGTCAAGAGACAAACAACTACTCACCACTTGGCCAGTGCGTCGAGTCGCGAACTGGATAGACTATGTGAATGAGCCGCAGAGTGACTCGGAGCTTTCAGCTATTCGAAGAAGCGTCCAGCGAGGGTGCCCATTGGGAGACGAGTCATGGTCACGGAAAATCGTGACTCGCCTCAATTTGGAAACCACGCTCCGCCCACGTGGAAGACCCAAAAAAACCGAAAAAGGTTCCTGACACCTTTAGCTCTCACTGACACCTTTAGCTCTCACCTCCTGACACCTTTAGCTCTCACCTGACACCTTTAGCTCTTGTGACACCTTTAGCTCTCCTCAGTGCACGTTCTTAATTCGAAAGGAAAAATAATGAGAGCCCTCCTTCTTGCAGTCGTATCGATTGTTGCATTCGCGGATTCGGCAGTCGCACAAATCGAGAACGCATTTGCCAATGTCCTTAAGTCGCCAACCGAATTGAAAGTAATCGAAAACGATGACCCACAAACTGTACTCCTGAAAAAGACCTTCAACGCAGCTCATCGTGAAATGCGTGTTCGTTACAACTACTGGCTTCAGGATATTGGTGACATCGATGGGCTGCTCCAATCGGTTGAAAGGCTCCACAAGTTTCGACTTGAGATTGGCCCCACCACAAGTGAGATCGCGTTCGTCGAACAAAAACTAACGTTCGCGAAGGAAATAGAGACACAGTGCGAGAAGGCAAACTCTAAAGCCAAATACGAGTCGCTTCGTGAAATTAATGAAGCAAGTGCAAAGGCGTTTCGAATCCGCGCTGAACTAGAACTTCTAAAGCTCAAGAGCGCTGCCGATTCAGTGCCCAAAAAGTGACAGAAATCGGATAAAAGAATGCCCATTTCCAGGGTGTTCCCGAGACAAGTTCTTCCATCAAGTGTCCTTTAGTGAAAAGTTTTTTGCGTCAGTCATTGTTTTTCCGATCATTTGCGTTGAAATTGGGTCTCGTTTTCCTGGCCAACCGATGGTGCTTTTCTGTCTGGGTATGCATGCCCCATCGCAATGCTTCATCTTGTTCGTAACGTTTCCCAAGGGTGAGCGCCGTCATGGCTTTGGCTAACTCAAATCCCAAATAGAATGCATGCGACTCGTCCACATTTCTCGACTTAGGCAGGAGCATAAGTTGCTCCATCATTTCAAATGGATCGGTTCCCCGAATGTGAACGCCTGCGCTGATGAGATGCATTTGCTCGTCATCGATCAAGACGCGATAGTTGTTGTCTTTGATGTTGTTTACCAGGCTATCGATGGTTGTCTCCGAGTAACTGACATGTGACGGATCTCGCAACATAACTAGCCGCTCTTCCAAGTGCTTGGGCGGAATTTTGTGACGAATAGAGTAATTGACAAGCCGACGGGCAAGGTCGCATTCCTTTACGCTGGATGCTGCCCATGGAATAACCTGTGTTGTAAGCACGCTCCCGATCTGCTGTTCCTCGCAAAACCCTAGTAAGATGACATTAACACCGGCCGAATCGCAATCCGTTAGCTCCGTTAAATTTCCGATCCCCATCAGCATTGACGCTTCAGGAAACATGGTTCGCGTCTTGAGGTATCGGCCAAGCGAAACCGCAAAACCACAACCAATCGGTTCCAAAATTGGATCAAGTCGAAACGGGATGCCGTGATTATTAAGAAATTCTACTGTCTCAAAAAGTCCAGGTTCGAATTCAGCAGTCTCATCCGGGACAACAACGACTTCGCAACCCCAGTCCAGAGCTGCATGGCGATTCGTTTTGTTGACAGAAAGCACCAGCGTTGCGCCAGCAGCGATGGCTGCGGATGCTTCCCAAGTGTCAAAGGTGTCAATCGATAGCGTGATTCCTTGATCTCGCAACGCTTTGATGGCATCTGACACGTTTGTCCATTTCATGCCCGGTTCACAGCCTAAGTCGATTCGGTCTGCTCCGTCACTTACGAGTTGCTTTGCTTGTTCGATGAGGGCATTGATCGATAGTCGAGGAGCATAATTGATTTCGGCGATTATTTCGATCGAGAATTGACCGTAATCATCACCTTTGAATCTATTGCGACCAAACAAAATGGGCAAATCGCGAACGTCCTTAGGGCCGCACTCAATCGGCCTGGTAACGACCGAACGAATAAAGTCTATTCCTGTTTGCAGGTAACCAGGCAGGATGATGCGAGTTGCTTGATCAGGAATGCTCATGTGTTTGAGCAACCACTGAGGCGTCATAAGCGCTGCCACGGTTATAGGCAGCACCTCGATCGTATAGTTGAAGCCCTGTTTGCTCGCGATCGACGCAACGATCTCTCGCAATGCGGGCTCTGCGAGCTTGCCTGTTACGAAATGAATCGACTCGCGTTGTTTGCCCGAATTCATAGGAGCCGTTTCTTGATTACTGCTGAATAACTTTTATCGAGTGAATCCGGTTTACCACTTGACCGGCGCACAACAAATACTAGAACATGAATGTAACGAGAAGCCCAATGAGCTCGTAGTCATGATGACTCGAATTCGTGGCCGGTGCTTCTCGTTTTTTTTTTGCCTTGTCTGCATCATCGATTATGATCGAAATCCTACTCGAGAGTTCCTGGTTCTTGGTAATCAACAAACCATCTGGTCTCTTGTCGCAAGCCGTTCCTGGTATCGAAAGTGTTCAAACTCATCTTGTAAAACAATTGCAAGGCTTAGTTCCGAAAGCCCCAACTCCATTTATCGGTATTCCGCACCGACTGGATCGAGTGACATCTGGAACGATGGTAGTTGCACGCAATCAACGTGCCCTGCGAAGGCTCAGCGACCAATTTGCCTCTCGAAAGGTAAAAAAAATTTACCACGCTTTGGTGCCGATGTTATCCGAAACAGTCGAGGTATGTTGGCAGGATACCATGCGCAAAGTCCCAGACGTGGCACGCGCCGAGATGGTACCTGCAACCGAAGCGGGTGCAAAAGAAGCTATTTTGCGATTCAATGTCGTTGGTCAGCATATTTTGCACGACCAAACGCACGTTAGCTGGGTCGAGATTGAGCTCGAAACAGGTCGTATGCATCAAATCCGGCTTCAGTTCGCTGCTCACGGCCATCCGATTCTCGGTGACGTCTTATACGGAAGTAAATTCGATTGGCTGGGTAGGATTCCTGGCGAAAGAGAATCGCCGATTGCTTTGCATGCTAGAATAATGGAATTCCGCCATCCTCAAAATGCTGAGCTTATTTCAGTTGTTGCTCCATATCCGTCCGGTTGGCCGCCGCTCACGACGAGGAATTGAAAAAGTTAAAATGAGAATTTGAAAATGCAAAATTTATCGGTGGAAGGAAGCTTTCTATCCCAAAGATGGAGCGATCGTTCGCTTGAGCTCCATCGGCAAACCATCCCACGTTTGCTGATAACTGGTTTCGAGTGGTAGGTTGACGTAGATCTCGTTTCGAAGGAATAATGGCATTGCGGGAAGAGTTGTCCCAACGCTCGTTGGTTCCACCCATGCCGTCTTGGAGGGTGCCGCTTGGTATGAGACGATTGTCAGTTGGCGATCGGTCGGTAGTTGAAACGGCTGGTCTGTGATTTCATTCCATATGAGTGCGTGAATGCCTCTGGGATCTCGCGATGACGGAGGAAACGGGTCGATGACCAAAAGATTGATCCCCTGTCGCAACAACTGGACAAGCTTCTCAACGATGGAACGTATAGCGTGTGTCGAGTTCTTGTTACCGGGAGAAATAAGCTCGATGATTGCTAATACTTGTCCCAATTCATGACGAACAACGATTCGATTGGTCTTCAAGACATAACGGTCCTCGTCTGCAATCATTACCATACTGGCTTTCGGTTTAGTTTTTGGCTCAGCAAACGCAACTGCGTTACCACCCTGCGTGATGTCTCGCCACTCGAGGTGGTTTTCCGTAGCTAGCGGATCTTCAAAAAGTTTTAAAGCAACCACATCTGGTTCAGGACCTCCAATGATTTGCTCAGCCATCGCAAAGCAACCTGGTGGCAGGATTCCAATATTTAGCTGGTTGGTAATGGAGGATGTCCAGAGTTGATGGAAATTGTGATACGTTCCTGCCTTGACTTTGGACCAATCGTGCATTGGCATCTGCAAGTTCCTCTCAATCGCAAAATTCTAATTGAAGCAAAAATCCGGCAGGTTTTCACAGCGGATCGACTGCGGGCGCGTAGCCCATCCGTTCGGGGCTTGCCCCCGACGGATGCGTTTTGATGTACTACATACAATTGGAGTTTCAACTCCCGTTCCCTTCGGCTTTGCGGGCTGTTGATTTACTGCGAATTTGTCAAGCAATATCAGCCGCAGGGCGCTAGCCCACGGTTTACGGCAAAGAACCGGACGCTATCGCGTTCCGGCTAATTAAATCAACAGCCCGCTTGTGCCAGTGATCGCATGACTGGTTGGCTAGACACGAACATTGCTACACAATGACCCGTCCCGCACCCTGCTTTCGTTCGCTCAAGGCGAACGAAAGCAGGGTGCGGGACGATCGCTTCGTGGGCGTCGACGGCTAGCCATTCAGTCTTGCTTCTATCGAGACAAGCTCGAATGGAGAGCTTCGTTTTGGCGATAGATGTAGCTGTCAGTTGCCGTCCCGCTGGCGTAAAGCCCAATGGCACTCACTTTTTAAATTTTGAGCCTAAATGCGCTAGCATGAGGGCCGGATTTGCAAGTGATTTCTAGCCCTCCGGCCCGCACGCTAGCGCGTTGCGGCTCAAAGTGAGTGCCATTGGGCGTAAAGCCAATGGAAACGATTGCCTAAAGCATGTCATCAAGGCCATCAAGGTTGATGGGTGCCTTTCTGTTTTGTCCGGCATAGAATTTGGTAATATCAATTCCTTGGCGCTGCTCCTCTTCCATCAACTTGAGCCGCTGCTCGAGACGTTCAATGCGGCGATGCATTTGAGGTATCATTTCGATGGTCGTGTCTTGAATATGCCGGCGAGGTACTGCCGGATAGCCTAAATGACGATGCATGGCTGCAAACAAAAAGAGAGGCTCTTTTCGACGATTCGCGAACGCAATTTTACCCTCACGCTCGCCGAACAGAATTGGATACTCGGCTTCTGCATCCTCTCCCAAGTGCCTTTTTCGATAGTGCACAAATTCTTCGCTTCGACCGTATATGAGATCGGCGATATCGACGATTCCCAATTGCTGTCGAACGATCAAGATCCAGTCATGCCATTCGGTAGAATACAATGGGTCGTCGCTCATCGCCTTTAGCCCTTGATCGTAATTCAATCGATTGCGGCACAGGACCTCAAACTGATACAAAAAGAAGCCCTGGCGATTGTCCGATTTAGAGCGGTACTCAGCTTCAAAACGAAGAACGCTAAGCGCGGTTTGGAAATCAAATTTGCCACTGTCGAGTTCGGACTGTTCGACAACGAAGGTCTGAAAAGGCGTAAAGTAATGACTCAGCCGTTTCATACCTTCGGCGATAATCCCATTGTGCTTGAGCTCTGTAGAAAGAAATCCAATTGCCAACGGCAATTTGGTGGTAGCCAGCACTTCGTACCGACACTGCTCCAAGAGATCTTGGAGCGTCATGTCTTGACCTAGGCGTTCCGCGAGAACTCGAAAAAGATAAGCTTGTTCGATAAACTCTTCGCGAGGAAGCATGCTTTAGTGAGCTGCGGTTGGAACGACCCACACTTTGATTTCGGTTGAAATCTCTTGGTGCATTTGAATCTTGACCGTATACAGTCCGAGCTCTTTGAGCACGCCTTCCAACTTAACTTGGTCAGCCGAAATCTGATATCCGTTGGCTTTGAGTGCCGCGACGATTTCGGTGGCACCGACGCTACCATAAAGATGGCCTTCGTCGTTTGCGTTGGCTTCGACGTTGATCGACTGCTTGGAAATTTGGTCTGCAAGCGAGCGAAGCGAAACAAGTCGTTGCTTTTCGATATCGAGAAGCTTGGCTCGGTGTTTTTCCACCATTCGCTTGTGGTGATCGGTCGCGACGATGGCCAAACCCTGTGGAATCAAATAGTTATTCGCGAAACCAGGCTTCACTTCAACAACTTGTCCAGATTTGCCGAGGTACTCCACGTTTTGGATAAGCATCAATTGAATGCCACCGTTGGGCCCCTTTGGCAATCGTGGGTATTGGGGAACTCGCTTCTTTTTGGTAGGTGCCATTTATAACTTCGATCCGAAAAAAGTCATCGTGTAAGATGGTAATTGTTATTCGTAAATGTGCCACAGCTTGCAGGCAACGCGTGAATTTGATCGCGACTCGCAAGCTAGTGAGCAGGTGCCACTGGCTAAAAGGGCATGTCTTCGTTGACGTATACATCGTCCCCGACCTCGGAAACATGCATTTCGGAATTGCCTCCTGTATGCATTGCACCGGGCCCACCGTGTGCGGGATCCACAAATCGTGTATTCTCAGTTTTCGCTTGCGGTCGAGCGTCGCCGTTTTTGCCTTCGCTTCGTCCACCGAGCAATTGCATTCGGTCGACAATGACGTGAAGCTTGCTACGCTTTTGTCCGTCTTTTTCCCAGGTATCTTGCTTCAGTCGCCCCTCGACAAAAATAGGTGAGCCTTTGCTGAGATACTCGCTAACAACTTCAGCGGTCCTCCCAAAAAAGGTCACGTCGACGAACGAAGTTTCATCAATCCACTCACCGCTTGCATTCTTGCGTCGATCGTTGACTGCAATTGCGTTCTGGCAAATTGCCAAACGGCTGTTTGTGTAGCGCAGTTCAATATCACGTGTCAAATTTCCAAGCAGAATAACTCTATTGTAGCTAGCCATGATGTACCCTCGACCCTTTGTTTATGATTGAGCGATTGGCCTACCTGCGAACGTCCTATTCGTCATCAGCCTCAAGATCTTCATCATCGTCAGCCCCCACGCCAACGCTTACAGCTTGTTTCTCTAGAACAACATCGATTGGCACGACAACCTTTTCTTGAGCATGGGCGACCAATGCGTCAATGAGTCGTGGATCAATTCTTGTGAACATGAATCGAAGCAAGCTTTCCTTTAGCTGGCAAGCTCGGTTCAACTCTTTTAGTTTGGATGTATCCAGCTTGAAATACGCAAGCCAGTACGTTCCTTTTTGATGCCCTTTGATTTGGTATGCGAGCCGCTGCTCAGCCCAAAGTCGGCTGACCAAAATCTCGCCTCCAACATCGCCAATCATGGACTCGACCGAACTCGCAACACCGCTTGCATCGCGAGCGTAGTGATTGCTGTCGAAAAGGAACAAACACTCGTAAATTCCGGTAACCAACGTATGAACTCCTGAAAACTGATCCAAATACTGGTGAATGAACCTGGTTATTACTGTTTGATTATTTGATTCTTGGAGGCTGCGATTCGCGATTGAAATCATTCATCGCAACATCGATACCATCATAAAGCCAACTTGCAACCGCGCTGACGGCTTTCACAAGTCCGTCGTCAACAATTGCACGTTCGGAGGCCGAAAATTTGCTCAGAACATAATCGGTTGTTTCCCAATGCTCCGGCGTTGGATCGATACCGATCCTCAACCGGGGAACATCTTGCGTTCCGAGGGACTGAATTATGTCGTTGAGACCTTTTTGGCCGCCACTTGACCCTGACTTGCGAATTCTGAGTTTACCAAGCGGCAAACTCAAGTCATCGCAAATCACTAAAATATTCTGTATTTCAATTTTGTAGAATCGAGCGAACTGCGCCACGCAACGCCCACTGCAATTCATAAATGTTAGCGGCCAGACCAAGCAAACATCCCTTTGCCCAAATCGGCCTTTTGTAAATTGCCCTTCAAATTTAGCCTGCACACTAGGCGAACCCAGATTAGCATGCAATCCGTTCAGGCAATCAAATCCAATATTGTGCCGGGTTCGTTCGTATTTCGCACCTGGATTCCCGAGGCCAACTACCATCGCCATACCGGCTTCAGCGATGGAGCCAACTGCAGGACTGAAACCGCTCATTATGAAGCGGCTTCAGTCGCTTTTTCTTTGCGAATCAATTCCGGTTCAGCCGAAGCGTCCGCGTCTGCGGCGGTTTCACCGGCGGCTACCGCCACTTGAGCAATCACAACCGAACCTGGCGTTACGGAAACAGCTCCTTCAGGAAGCGTAAGTTCGCTGACGTGAATCGACTGGCCTAGGCGCAAAGAACCAATTTCGCAAACCAAATACTCAGGGATTGTCATAGCAGAACATCGAATCAAGATTTCGTGCGTCACGAAACGTAGCTGACCGCCTGCGATTGCCTCGCCGTGCAAACGGATCGGAAGCAATACCTCTACGGTTTCCGTTTGGGAAACACGTGCAAAGTCGACATGGATTATATGATCCCCCATATTGCTCCATTGCACAGATCGCAAAAGCGCCGTATCGGAAACATCACCGGTCAGGTTTACCAACTTCGTACCGTGCTTAACCAGACTATTGACGTTGTCCAACGAAACGGTCAAACATACGTTTTCTTGCCCGTGTCCATATAGTATTGCGGGAATAAGCCCTTTTTTGCGAATTTTAATCATGGCTCTTGAGCCGAGTACATCTCGCTTGGCCACTTCAATCGATTCAATCATTACTACTGCGTTCCGCTACTTCAATTATTGGTTTTGTCGATGAGCCGAGACTCCGGCCCTTAAATCATGGGGAAGCCCAGGAGTATGACGAATTTGTCTTGCGATGCAAGTGCAAATGTACTTGCCGTTTCTAAGGCGTCGCCTATGCTTATTCGATGGCAAAAAAAACATCCCAGTTTGACTACATCGAACCCATTGGCGCCCGCATTTTGGTTCTAAAAGATGAGCCAAAAAGAGAAACCAAGGGTGGAATTGCACTTCCCGACGCATCGGAAATTCCCACTATTACGGGAAGAATCGTTACCATCAGTCGCCAAGTCGAGCATGATGAGAACGTCCCGCTGCGCCAATACGATAAAATCCTATTCCATCCCAAGAACGCGATCCCAGTCGACTTCGAACCGGACAACCAGCTTTATGTCGTGCCGGTTGAGGACGTTGTAGCGGTTTTTCGCCGCAAACCACTTGAAAACGAAAAAGCCGCTGACTGAAGAACATCGTGGCGGGAATTGTCCTCAATTCCCGTGTCAGAGCAGCCACCGAAGGAATGAGCCACCGAAGGAATTGAGGACAATTCCTTCCACTTTGTGTCGCCTCACGTGCCTCAGGCTCATGTTGGAACAAAAAATGAGTGAAAAACTGATACTCCTCGCTGATCGCCACCATGCGAATTGCGTTTTCTCGAGCTCCTGCTCGATTCGATTCGATTCACTCCAACGTGCGCGAGCACGATTGAAAGCAAGACGTGGTGGTGTTCAATGAGAAGTGTCGCATTTTATTTTATTTGTGCAATCACGTTCTCGATTACGAACGCAGTCTCGCAAGATAAAAGCGATGCGCCTCAGAACTCCGCGCTCGGCGCCGTCTTTCGTGTTTCATTCGAAGACCATAAGCAGTTTCGTACCGTGACGGGCGAGTTGGTCGCTCTGGATCCGACGATGGGACAATTGATTCTCGATGCGGATGGCCAACTCACGGTAATCGCCCCCAACGAATTGAAGCGAGCCGAAAAGCTCTCGGCACCCTTGATTCCAACCCCCGCCAAAGAACTTGCCGCCAAAGTTCTTACGCTCATGCCGCAAGGTTCTCGGTCGATGTTTACGAAACACTTTGTGGTTTGCTACAACACCTCGGATGTTTACGCTCGTTGGAATTCCGATCTTTACGAAAAGCTGTTCAAAGACTTCTATCGATTTTGGAAAGATAAAGGGGTCGAGCTGAAGCCCCCTCGCTTCCCATTGGTTGCCGTCGTATTTGAGACCAAAGAAGACTATATCCGATACGCGAGCAAAGAGTTCGATGGCTCACAGAATACGATCGGGTACTATCACCAATTGACCAATCGCTTGGCGTCATACGATTTGACCGGAATTGAAGGCCTGATTCCTCCTAAAGCGCAAGTGCTAAAAGCGGAACTCATCAATCAGATTGTTTCGCGACCGCAGGCAGAGAGAACCATCGCAACGATCGTTCACGAAGCCTGCCATCAGATTTCGTTTAATTGCGGACTTCAGGTTCGAATGGGAGATAGCCCGCTCTGGGTGAGTGAAGGACTAGCGACCTTTTTTGAGTCTCCGGACCTCACAAACCAAAACGGATGGGGCGGTGTCGGTAAACCGAATAAGCACAATTACATGAACTTAGTGAAATACCTCCCTTCGCGCTCTAGTGATTCGTTGGAGTTGCTGTTGATGGACGACAGTCGACTGCGAAGCGGCGAGACCATGTCGTCCTCTTATGCGGAAGCTTGGGGACTTACTTTTTTTCTGCTCAAGAGCAAACCGAAACAGTTCGTCAGTTACCTAGATAAAATTCGAGAGAAACCACCTGGCACTCGCGCAAGCCCGAAAGAGCGAATCGAGCTCTTTCGGCAATGTTTTGGAGAAGACCTAAGCAAAATCGACAAGGAATTCATTCGCGGCATGCAAAAGCTTCGGTGATGAGCTTCAAGCCATGCGACTTGTTTAGCCCGTGCAGCGCCTGGCGTGCCTGGGACATCGGCCTGTCTCATCTTGACTGATCGGTCTAAGTTGAGTCACCGTTTTCTGGAAGTCCGCGATCTACGCTAATCGCTACGATCGGTTAAACAAGCTTCAAGTCTAGTGACCCGCGCAGCGATTAAAGCGAGTTACTTACCAGCTGGGCATCCAGTCAGTGGATTCCGTCCTGGCCGACTTCAAGTATTCGCCTATCTTGACAGCGATCTCTGGGTGTGACGCTGCAACGTTAGTGGTTTCTGCGATGTCGTTGGCTTGATCGTAAAGCACGATCGGTTCATCGGGGCTGCCCTTTCGAATGCCCTTCCAACGTCCTTGATATAGAGCAGCTTGTTTAAAGCCGCCCTCGTGAAATTCCCAATACAAGTACTCATGCTGTTTTTGTTTTGATTTGTCGCCAAGGAACGTCGGAACCATACTAAAAGAATCGATACCACTTGGTGCGCTTAGGCCAGCCAGTTCTGTAGCTGTGGCCATCCAATCACCAAAGTACGCGACGTGTCCTGATTCGGAGCGTGGCCTGATTTTGGAGGGCCACCAAGCAATGAACGGAACTCGGATCCCTCCATCTGTCAAACTGCGTTTGATCCCGGAATAAGGCCCGGCTGGATTGAACCGCTTGAGGTTGTGATTGCTTTCGTTGTGTGGGCCGTTGTCGCTCGTAAATAGCACAAGTGTATTCTCACTTAACTCCGTATCGTTTAACGTTTCAAGCATCCGTCCCACATATCCATCGAGACGCGAAATCATTGCGGCTTGGCCTTTATCGGGCTCAGGCCAATCCTTATCTGCATATGGACCGAAATCTGGTACATGGGCACCGTTCTTCATTTCTCGAGTTCGTTCGTTATTAGCATGTGGGATGACCATACTCCAGTAAAGATAGAATGGTTTCGACCTGTTCTCCGTCACGAATCGGATAGCATCGTCGGCGAACAAGTCATCTGCGAAGACCTTAGCTTCCGTGGCGTAACCGCCGCCATTTTCACCTACAGGAATGATGGTGTTGGGCAGCATAATTTTTGTTTCGTTTTTCCAAAGGAAACTTGGAAAGTGGTTGTGCGCATGATGTTGGCTTAAGTAACCGAAGAATTCATCAAAGCCCTGCTTGCGAGGGAGCCCTGTATCTGCCGGCCCCTCGTCCCCCAACCCCCATTTGCCAATCAATGCCGTTCGATAACCTCCTTGTTGAAGAAGCTTTGCAACCGTGATATCATCAGCTCGCAAGGCCTGGGCCGTCGGATTCTTAGATCCAGCATTGCCGCGGACGCGCGTATGGCCGTGATGCAGTCCTGTCATGAGTACGCTACGCGAAGGAGCACAAACCGTTGCACCTGAGTAAAAGTGGGTAAACCGAAGACCTTCGCTGGCCATTCGATCCAAGTTTGGTGTCGTTATCACTTTTTGACCGTAGCAGCCCAGATCTCCATAACCCAAATCGTCCGCCATAATCCAAATGAGATTTGGCTTTGTGGGTGGATCTGCTGAAACCAAACCATTTGCCGTCAGAAGCGCAAGTACGATCAAGGGTTGCAAAAGATGTTTCAAGTTCACTTTGCTGGCCATTCTTCTTTTCTGATGTCGATGATCGTGCGGACCGAAGTGTAGTACATGACGAATTTGTTTACACAAACCGTTTCGCACATAAGCGAATATAGCGTATCATGTTAGTCTACAATCTGAGCGTCGCACAAACTTCTGCAAATAGCAGTACAAGAAATAGCAATACAAGCTACGGCAGATCACGGGCGGTGATCCGGCGAAAGGCGAAGACAGCTATCTGCAAAAAATGTGCGATGACGGAATGAAAATCGCCAGAGAATGCGGAGGACAAGCGATCGACGTCCAACGTACTATGCGAGGAATCCAAACTAAGGCATGGAAGTTCAACGCAGAAAAAACTGAGAAAGAAAAAAACTTACTCTTGCATGTTCCAGACACAATTCACCTGAATGAACTTGGTCAACTTGCAATCGCGTTCGCAATCCTAAAGGGGCTGGGGGCTCCAGCAGAGGTTTCAACGGCAACCATTGACGCAACGGAAGAGCGATTGGTGGAATCGTCAGGTTGCAGGGTGTCAAATATCAATCGCACTATCGACGGGATTGAATTTACTCGAGACGACAATGGACTGCCTTTTAACAACGGCATTTTCTATGCATTGAACTATCGGTTCGTACCCGTACCCGAAGAACTGAATCGCTACATGCTTGCAGTGAGAAACCTTGCACCAGGTCGCTATCAATTGAATGTGATCGGACGAGACGTCGGAAAATTCACAGCCAAGCAACTCGATGCGGGCATCAATATTTCTTCGGCCACGGGAAATGGTTGGGAACCTGGCGGTCCGTGGGATGCTCAGGCAGCGGTGTTGCAAACGATCACTGACGCCAGACACAACTTGGCTTCAAGTATCAAGTTGAGTGGTGCGTGGATTGCCGATTCTGAAATAACCAAAGATTTAACGAATCAGGTTATTTCGTCCAACGAAAAACTCGAACAGATGCAAAAAACCATCGCAAAGCCGATGCCTTACCGATTTGTGTTGACAATTGAAACTTCAAATGCACCTTGAACCGTCGACTTAGCAGGTGACTTTGGCACCTTTTAATGGTATTCTGGAATTGGCCCGCCAGTCATCGTGCTCACCTGTGACAATATTGTCACTCCCTCCCTCCCAGAGTCCAATCGATGCTTCACACTAGCTAGTACTGTGTTTTAACTGGGTGTTTCCCCGACCATAGCGACGAGTTGGTGGCTGCCGAGCCGTTCTTTATGACGAAAAGCTGTAAGGATAAAATAAATATGCTTCAACCAAAATACGATACGGATCGTCGTGGGTTTCTAAGGCTTGGTACTTCAGGTGTCGTCGGGTGTGCACTCCCCTGGCCTGCCGGAATGAGTAGCGAAGCAGGCGTGGCGAACAACGCCGGCAAAGGAAAGGCCAAGTCGGTTTTGATCGTACTGCTAAGTGGCGGTCCAAGCCAACTGGACACCGTTGATCCAAAACCAGATTCGCCAGCGGAAGTTCGCGGAGAATTCAAGACGATCGGGACGACCATTCCGGGCATAGCCGTTTGCGAACACCTTCCTAAACTTGCTCAACAAACGGATCGATGGGCCATCGTTCGCACTCTTGCCCATCGCGAACATAACCATCTACTCGCAACTCATGTTGCTTTGACCGGTCGGCCGTGTCCAATGCCACGGGGCGGAAGCGATCTGGATCGAGTCGAATCGAGAAGCGATTTTCCAAACTTCGCCTCCGCGCTCAATTACATTCGACCACGAAACGATGGCATTCCAAGCGGTGTCTCGTTGCCAAATTACTTGATCGAAGGGCCGCTGACTTGGCCTGGCCAGCACTCTGGATTCCTCGGACCCAAGTTTGATCCTTGGCAGATTCAAGGTAATCCGAATGATAAGAATTTTCGGATGGAGGCCCTCAGTCTCCGCGAGGGTGTGACGACAGATCGTTTGCAGTCAAGACGCAGTCTGCTAGACCAGTTCAATCGCGATCGTAACAGTCCTTCTAACCAAGAATCGACTGCGTTCCGAGATCAACAGCAGATTGCATTCAACTTGCTTACTTCGGGAAAAATGGTTGATGCGTTTGATATCAGTCGGGAAGCAGACTCCGTACGTGATCGCTATGGTCGAAACAAGTTCGGGCAATCGCTGTTGTTGTCGCGACGAATGATCGAAGCCGGCGTTCCAATCGTTCAAGCAACCATGGGGATCGTTCAAACTTGGGACACGCATACCGACAATTGGGGAAAACTCAAAAATACGCTCTTACCACAACTCGATCAGGGCTTAGCCGCCTTGACGGACGATCTGATCGCATCCGGGTTACTCGATCAAACATTGCTGGTTGTCATGGGTGAGTTCGGTCGCACTCCGAAAATCTCGACACTACCCGGGCAGACGCTGCCGGGCCGCGACCATTGGGCGCACGCCTATTCGGGTCTCTTTGCCGGAGCAGGCGTCATGGGAGGCCAAGTAATTGGCCAAACCGATTCAAGTGCCGCGTATCCGGTTACACGTGCTTGGTCGCCGGCTGATGTATGCTCAACATTGTTCAACGCGTTGGGTGTCGAACAGGACGTAACAATAACCGACCCGTTGCAGCGCCCTCACCACTTACTAAATGGCACGATCATCAATCCTCTATACACAGGGCGCAGCGCATGAGTGGTTCGCCTCGACATCTCAAATCCTTAGCTATTAGTTTAGTTTGCCTATTGTTTCCGGCATCTATTGCGAACGCTCAAGCGACGATCAGTTCATTGCAGCCTGCATCATGTCAGCCTGGCGTAACAACCAGGCTCACATTGCGTGGTAGCAAACTGCCAAGCAACTTGCGCGTTCTTACAAACCGCACCGATGCCAAAGTTGAGATTGAAAGTGTTGCTGCCGACAAAGCAATCGTTGCAATTGTGATGTCGAGCGATACAAAGTTGGGACCATTGAGCCTTTGGTTTGCATCTCCAACCGGTCCGCTTCCGACTAAGATCATATTGGTCGACGACTTACAAACCGTTTTGGATAACGGCAATAATCATTCGATTGCGACTGCACAAACCGTAAGTACGCTCGGTGCTGTCGACGGTGTTAGCGAAGGTTCGCAGTTTGACTATTACAAGTTTTCAGCGGCGGCTGGCCAGCGAGTTGCGTTCGAAATTCACACACAGTCGATTCGTTCGAAGATGGACCCGCTCGTTCGATTGCTTGATGCCGATGGTCGAGTATTGCACATTGAAGATGACGATTCGACGGGTCCAGATTGTCGGTTTAGTTATTCGTTTAAAGATGAGGGAGAATACTTGCTACAGATAGGCGAAAGTCACTACGTAGCTGGAGGTGAGTATCATCTTCGCATAGGCGACTTTCCAATTATCAGCTACGTTTTCCCAATGGCTGCACAGCGAGGCGAGACTGCCAAGCTGACTTTCAAAGGCCAAGATTCCGCGTTGGTCGCTGAAACAGCCGCCTCTATTTCTAATAGTCTGGCAGACGATGTGCTGAGTGTTCCGGCCCGTATTCCGGATGGACGATCTTCGGCGTGGGGAAAACTACTAGTTAGCAAGTTACCGCAATTCGTTGAACCATCAAAGTCGTCAGCCGCTGAAGAGATCGCTAAAAACATTGTCGATATTTCAGTCGGGATCAGCGGGCGGTTAGAACAGCCTGGTGAACGCGACAGTTATTGGATACGAGGATCGAAAGGCCAGTCCATTCGTTTTGCCTCCAAAGCTCGCAGTCTTGGATGCGCGACTCTGCTTCAAATGCAGCTATGCAATAATTCCGGAGCAAAGCTAGCCGAAACGACCGTGAATGATTCGGATGAATGGTCCTTCGACTATACCATTCCAGAGGATGGCGAATATCGACTTGAAGTCGGCGACTTGTTGAAGCGAGGCGGTACCGATTTCGGCTATTGGCTTGAGATCGTTCCTGCAGGGAGGTTTTCGATCTCTTTGAAAGCTGATGCAAAGAACAGAAACATGTTTACGGTCGAGGAAGTCAATGGTGGCTGCGCGTTGGACTTGTCGATTGCCCGTTTCGGATTCGACGGTGAAATTGATTTGTCGTTCCGCGACAATATTGAGGGAATTCGGATTTTGAACCCTCGTATTCCTACCGGAGCAAAGGAACACCGAGCCATTGTTTTGGCAAGCAGCAATTGGAAGCCGCAGTCCTATTCCGTGCTTAGGTTGCATGCGAAGGCTGTCGGCAATGCTGAGTTAGCCTGCGATGTTTCTAGCTTAACGCTTTCGAGATTGCAGGAGCCGCATGTGATCGTTCCCAACGCTTTGGATGATGGAGTCCTGTCGATGGCAGGCGCTGACAAGAGCCCAAGCATATTTACCTTGGAACCAGCAAACCCAGTGCTATTCGACCGCACCGTTCAAACGCATACCGCCGTGGTCAACCTCAAACGCGTCAAAGACGACTTCAAAGCGGGTGTGACCATCAAGGGCGATCTACTGGCCCCTGGATGGAACTTAGCGACAAAAGTGGACAAGGACCAGACCACACTGACGTTAACTCGGCCTGCTGCTGAAACGAACCAGGAAAACCGAGAACCATCCGAGTTGCCACTATTGGTCTACGCCGATTTACCGGATCGCGTTCGTTGGGAAACAATACATATACCGGTCAAATGGATAGATCGACCCCACCGACTTGAGGCCTATCCGGCAAACATCGAACTCGAGGGCCCTAACTCGCAGCAGCAAGTCGTCGTGGCCGGTATTGACTCCGCTGGCCAACCACGAGATTGGACTCACGAAATGACCCTCGTGTCCGCGAACCCGGCCATTGCAACTGTTCAAAAAAACATGGTCATTCCCATTGCAAATGGAGAAACCGAGATCGTGGTTCAAATTGGAGAGGCTAATCAAAAGATTCCCGTTCGAGTTACAAGCTTTGAAAAGAAACGGCACATCGAATTCGAGTCCGAGGTCCTGGTGGCATTGTCCAAGCAAGGGTGCAATTCCGGCGCATGCCATGGATCGCCGAGTGGCAAAGGAAATTTCCGGTTGTCGTTGCGTGCGTTTGATCGCGTGCTTGATGAATTGACATTGATACGTGAAGACTTCGGCCGGCGCGTTAATCCGATCGATCCAGAGCAGAGTTTGTTACTGCTCAAACCAATGATGAAACTGACTCATGGCGGCGGAAAACAACTTAGCAAGGAAAGTGCTGCTTACAAGATTTTGCGAGATTGGATTTCTGAAGGAGCTAAGGCAGATCCTAAAGACACACCGCGTGCCGTAAAGTTGGAAGTATACCCAGGTCAGAAACGCGTTTTAAGACGTGTCGACGGCAGCCAGCAGCTGTCGGCAATGACACATTATGCCGATGGAAAGAAGCGTGACGTTTCTCGCTTAGTAACCTACGACAGCACG
This sequence comes from Pirellula sp., assembly GCA_043744075.1. Taxonomy (GTDB): domain Bacteria; phylum Planctomycetota; class Planctomycetia; order Pirellulales; family Pirellulaceae; genus JBKCUI01. The sequence continues at coordinate 20,940 of JAYTVL010000140.1, forward strand.
AACACGGAGGTAGCAACGGTCGATAAATTTGGATTGGTTACTCCACATGAACGCGGCGAAACCGTCATCCTGGTTCGATACTTGGAGCATATTGAATCGGTACCGTTAATGTTTGTGGACGATGTTCCTAACTTTCAATGGAAAGATCCTACGCCAGGAAACTACATTGATCAGCTGGTAAACGCCAAGCTGAAGCAGCTTCAGTATTTGCCAGCCCCAACTTGCAGCGACCCTGTATTCTTGCGGCGTGTATTTCTGGATGTTATCGGCGTTCTACCGAGTGTCGATGAGACGAACGCATTTCTTGCGGACCCAAGTCCTGACAAGCGGTCAAAGTTAATCGATCAGTTGTTACTGCGGGACGAGTACCCGAAGTTTTGGGCCTTGAAATGGGGTGATTTGTTGAAGATGACGAGCAAATTGGTTGGGAGTGATGGCGTCTATAAATACCATCGCTGGGTGGAAGCGGCCATTCGCTCGAATATGCCATACGACGAGTTTGCTCGTGAGTTACTCGCTGCTTCGGGTAGCACACTTGCGAATCCGGCAGCCAATTTTTACCGAACGTCGACCGATATGAACGAATGTGTGGAAACGGTTTCGCAAGTATTTCTCGGCGCACGTTTGCAGTGTGCGAAGTGCCACAACCATCCATTCGAGCGATGGACGCAGGACAATTACTATGGCTTGGGAGCATTCTTTAACCGTTTGCAACGTAAGAACACTCAACGGTCGGGCGAAATGTTTGTTTGGACTGCATCCAACGGTGAAGTGACTCAGCCCCGAACCGGAGAAATCATGAAGCCATGGTTGCCGCAAGTTGGCAGCATTGAAACCAATGCTGGTGACGATCGACGACCAGCCTTTGTAAATTGGCTCGTTGATACGAAAAACCCGTACTTTTCCAGGATCGAAGCCAACAGGATTTGGAGTCAACTGTTCTCACGCGGAATTGTAAACCCAATCGATGATTTTCGGGACTCGAACCCTCCGTCCAACGAGCCGCTACTTGATGCCCTAGCAAAAGATTTCATTGAGAGTGGATTTGATCGCAAGCATTTGATCAGGACAATTCTCAATAGCCAAACGTATCAAGCAAGTGGCGAAACGTCTCAATGGAACGAGAAAGACAAAATGTACTTTTCGCATCAATCGCCACGAATGCTGAGCGCTGAACAATTGCTCGATGCGATCAACCAAGTTGCAGGATTGACGCAAACATTTGCTGGCCTTCCGTCAGATATGAAAGCCACACAATTACCAGCCCCGGACGTCGCAAAGGTTGCTTTCCTGAAAGTCTTCGGCCAGCCAGAACGAACAACTGTTTGCGCATGCGAACGAGCCGAAGATTCGAATTTGGGGATGGCGATCGAGCTGTTCAATGGCCCTTTTGTCTATGAAAAACTCCGAAATGCAGAAAACCGATTTCGAAAGTCGAATGCAGCTGGTCGAACAGCCGTGGAGGTAATTCGAGAACTTTACTTGGCGGCACTATGCCGCCAACCGACAGATACAGAATTGGAGGCTTCGTTGCATCATTGTCAGTCTCGGAGTGACTTAGTCTCTGGTTTCGAGGACTTGTGCTGGGTACTCTTGAATACGGATGAGTTTCTATTTCAACACTAATCGATCCTTCAATCGTGTCTAAGATGCCGTCTGCAATTAAACATCGCAATTCAAAGTTAGCGGAAGGGCGCGAGCCCTCCGGTTTCTCGGCACCGGACGGCTTGCGCCATTCCGCTAAAACGGCAACTTATTTACGGATGGTCCCTAAGATGCCAAACCGTAGCAGGAGTCGCAAGACTTCTGATCGCAATTGGTTGCAGACACTGAACTCTTGGGAGTCCAGTTACTGGTTTTGCCTCGCCCTCCCGTTGGCGGCTCTTGTATTTGGCGCTCAATTGGAAATGTCGTCATGTTTCGCCAAGGAACCGGAGAAAAAGCCGATTAGTTTTCGCAGCGATGTTGCCACGATCTTGCTTGATAACTGCATCGCCTGCCATGGTCCGAAGAAGGCGGAGGGCGGTTACCGAATCGACACCTACGACGAATTGCTCAAACCAGGCGATACCGGCGAACTGCCAATCGTGGCTGCAAAACCAACTGATGGAGAGTTGATTCGACGGATTATGTCGAGCGACAAATCCGAACGCATGCCCGCAGACGCAGATGCGTTAGCAATTCCCCAGATCGAAGTCCTGAAACGCTGGGTGACCGAGGGAGCCAAGTTTGACGGCGACAAAGGTAACGTGACTTTAAACTTGGTTATTCCACCACGGCAATTCGCAGATCCTCCCACAACTTATCCTGCCCCGACGCCCATCACGGCTATGGCGTTTTCGCCAGACGGATCGCTTCTATTGGTTGGTGGCTATCACGAAGTCACGGTTTGGAAGACGGCCGACGGCCTGCTTTCCAGTCGAATCAAGAACATTGGACAACGAATCAACGCGATTATCTTCTTAGCAGATCAGAAGACGATCGCCGTCGGATGTGGAGAGCCGGGCAGGAATGGTGAAGTTCGCTTGATTGACTTTGAATCCGGACAACTGAAGGGAGTTGTTGCACGCACGAGCGACGTAGTGTTTGACATAGCAGTACGACCGGCTCAGAAGGGGTCTGCAGATCGAGCTACTCAAATAGCGCAACCTGCAAGTAACGAGATTGCCGTCGCTTCCGCGGACGGTCTAATTCGAATCGTGAACACCGATACGTTGGCCGAGATACGCACGATCGCCAATCACGCTGATTGGGTTACTTCGATCGCATGGAGCGACGACGGAACTCGGCTTGTCTCCGGCAGTCGTGACAAGTCCGCTAAAGTCTTCAATGCAAACACAGGTGAGCTGTTGGTGAGTTATCCTGGGCATGCGGCAGCAGTTCGTGGTGTCGCGTTTTTGCCAGACGGAAAGCAAGTTTATTCAGCTGGCACAGACAAGAAACTACACCGGTGGGACGCCGAAACAGCAAAAAAAGCCACTGAGGTCTCAGTCGGTGGCGAAGGGTACAAGATTGTCCGAGGTGACACTTTTGTTTTCGTTCCGAGTGCGGACAATCAATTGAGACGCATCAATCAGAGTGACAACAAAGTGACGCATACGCTTGCGGGATATCAGGATTGGGTCCTTTCTACTTGTTACCATGCTGGTACAAATCAAATCGCTGGCGGAGCCATGAACGGTGAAGTCCGACTGTGGAACGCGACCGACGGCACACTCATTCGCAATTGGATCGCTAAGCCGTAGAGAGTGGCTCGATGGCCTCTGCCGAGTTTGATGGCTAGGATTGCAATTCTGGATCGAGTTGTTTGATTAGACGATACTAAGGCGAGGCAGTTATCCCGTTTTTATCGTCACGAGGTCAACGTGCGTTTAACTCAATTGCTAGCATGCACTTTCGGTTTTGTCACGTTTGCTAGCGTCTCGGCTCAGTCATCCAAATCGCAATGCGACACTTACATCCACAACGGTTCTACTCGTTGCGTTTGCGATGCCGCGGGTTGCGATGGTCTAGTCCTAGGCCACTCCGACATCGAATACGGTAAACAAAACGTGGTAGTTGACTCGGTAGGTTGGATGGTCGGAATTCCTCGCAAACTCATGATTTGGGATCGGAGGATTGACAACCATGCCGTTTCGTCCAAAACAGTTTCGACCGTTTCGGAATACCTCTCGGATCGTGAGCTTCACGATGTCAAATTGCGAGTTAATCAGTACGATCCCATCGGTGAATGGAAACGACTGATTCAAAACAAGCACGTATCTCCTGGTTGGAGGTATACTGCAGGTGTACTTCGGACCGCTGAGTACACGCTTTTGCCAGGCAGAATTTTCGGTCACGATGAGTACAATCCCTATACAAACACGATAAGCATATATTCTGACACTCCTGTAATGGGGTTGGCGTCGTCGGCCTATGCATTTGATATCCATCGTCGCAACCTGCCTGGAACTTATGCGACGTTTCAAAGCCTGCCTCTCATTGCAATGTACCATGAATCGCTGGCAACTCGGGAAGTCATCGACTACACATTGTCAAAGGGGACATTCAGAGCACCAGAGGTACGCCACATACTATATGCTCGTTATGGAACGGAAATGGGGGGTGAAGTCGGCCGTTTCATCCCTGGCAGTGGAACCTTTTTCGAAGTTGCTGGTGCGATTGGTGGCCACTCCGCAGCAGGTATGCAATCGGAAAACGTTCGACGCTAATCTGCGAAGCCCGAGACGATGCTTGACGATCTAGCCTCAGATTCAATTGAAACTCAGAATCAGCGTGCCTATGATCGGATGGCAAGGTCCGGTCACATCTTAGCAAAGACGGTTACTGCCGAAGAATTGCATCGTCCACTTGAAATCGTTGATGGAGCTGGCTGGCTCGGCGGGTCCATTCGAGGTTGGCATGTGCTTTGTTTGGCAGCAGCCGGCGGTCGCCATAGCGCGCTGTACCAAGCGGCAGGCGCTATCGTAACGGTTTTAGATATTAGCGATGGCATGCTCGAGCTGGATCGGCTAGTCTCCCAGGAATTGAAGTTCAATGTCCGTTTGATTCAAGGCTCGATGCGGGACATGCGAATGCTAAGCGATGCTGAGTTTGATTTGGTAATTCAGCCGGTTAGTACTTGCTATGTATCGGATGTGGCTCCCGTGTTTGCTGAAGTCTCGAGGATCTTGAAACCGAGCGGTTTGTATGTTTCTCAACACAAGCAGCCGATAAATCTACAAGCATCGTTAAGAACTCGGAACGGGAAGTACACTATCGACACGGAGGTAGGCGCATGTGCGATTGCTGCTAAATCAGACGAACCAAGTCCTCTGCGCGAGCCGAATACGCGAGAGGTAGCTCATAGTCTTGAGTCAATACTTGGAGGCATATGTCGCAGCGGAATGGTAATTGAGGACATTCATGAACCCAATCATGCCAACAAGGAATCCGTTGTCGATACAATGGGACATCGAAGCAGGTATATACCTCCGTACTTGAGAATCAAAGCCCGGAAGATGGCGTTGAGAACGCCTCCGATCGGGGCGCTCATTTTGCCAAAATAAAGAAACGCGATTCAGATGACGAATACGTCGATGGAAGCCGAATGCAAGTTTAGAGTTAGCAATGTTGACGAAACGCGGGCGCGCTTGGAACGGGTTGGGGCGGTTTTTCTGAAACACGAGGAGCATCGTGATACGTATTTACGACATCCTTGCCGCGACTTTCGCTCAACTGACGAAGCGCTTCGCATACGTGAGATTGATAGTCAGCCATTTATCACTTACAAAGGGCCGCGATTGGCAGGACCGATAAAAATACGTCCTGAGATCGAGTTGCCGATGGTTTCGGGTACCGTCGAAGACTGGTTGCAAATATGGGTGCATCTTGGTTTTACCGTCGCGTTAACAGTCCCCAAAACGCGAGAAATATATACTTTAGAGCGAAATGCACGACGAGTGACGATCACGCTCGATCATGTGGAATCGCTTGGTTATTTTGCAGAAATCGAGCGAATTGTTAACAACCAAGAGGAGATCGAACTGGCGCAACAGGACATTCAAGAGATTGGTCGGCTTCTTTCCTTGTCTGAGGTCGAACCACGCAGCTACCTAGGATTGCTATTGGCCAAACTTGGGTCGCGATAACCTAGCCGTTCAGTCATTATCCCACCGACATAGAGCCGAATGGCGTTGAATTAAGCTCTCCATTGAGCTCGCGGGCTATCGATCTAATTAGCCGTACCGCGTTAGCGCGGGGTGTCTATCCGAAAACCGGGGCTAACGCTGGGCTGTTAAAAAACTAGTGTTGCATTGCGGATTCGAAGTGAGGTTTTTGTTCCGTTCGATTGGTGGAACCCAGACCGGCCATCCAGCTTGTCTCGGTTGTCGACGCTGTACAACCTCCAACATCTAGCCTTCCTGTCATGGGTCCACTGGCACGAGTCAGTGACTACAAAGAGATTTTCGATGGCGTCCCAAGTCAGCATGATGGAAAAGATGCCGCGATGATTGCTGAACTGTGCTCTATGGGAAAGGGA
>JAYTVL010000141.1:0-26936 GCA_043744075.1 Pirellula sp.
CATTTTTCAAACGTTTTCTACTTGAAGTGCTCGTCTGCGTCTTTCATGTAGGTGAAAAACACTTTGTTCTTAATGTACCTAAGTTCGTCTAAGACACGATTCAGGTTCTCAAAAGTCACCGCTTCGGTGGTCGAAGCGTCGATATCTACGATTAACACCCGTTTGCTTCCTGTTTTCTCTGCCGCAGGCTGCATCGCTCGAATGAGCCGGACTTCATAAGGATACCCTTTTAGTGGGATCGTGTCTTGATGGAAAAAAGCATCGGCACGCAAGCCCAGGCCATTTAGCGGAGGATGAACTTTCTGTACGTATTTTGACGGTTTTTCGTTCTCTTTAAGCGGAATTTGAGAGATGAAACGGACGCTAATACCTTCAATTATAACTGGTTCGCCATACTCTCGGTACGCCGACCAGAATGGCATGGCTGCGTATAGAAGCTTCGGCCAGGTATCGTACGGCTCCAATCGACTGAATACGAGGCAATGGCGTTTCCATTGGCAAATGTACTTTCCATCCTCGGAATGTAGGCGAAAACCGTCCCATTGGGATCGATGGTGCATCGCCACCTTACCATCAGCCGAACTCTGAAACCCCGTCTCGTGCTGCACAGAATCGTGGATCTTGAAGCCCGAGAATTCCTTTGCCAGCAGATTCTTGAGATCGGCCTGCTGAAACGAAATGGAAGGAGGCGCGTTGAACTGTAGCACCGCCTCGACGATCGGTGCGTTGCTCAGGGAAGCAAATTTCTCATTAAGATCAATGCTGAAGCTACTCATCAATCAACCGACTTTCGCATTGGCACAAACATAATTATTCATTGGTCAAACCATCAAAAGTTGCCTGGAAATCTTCTTCGCTTAATGCGGTGTCCCACAGACCCATCTGCAAAGCCCCGTGTCGGCTGATTCCCATGTACCGCAAACTTGCATCCTCGTAGCGGCGGAACTTCCAAACAGCATTCCGGCTTCACAATAACCGTGTCTTGGTTCTCGTCTTTCACCGTCCACGGCGACTGAACGCGGAAAGCAGCTTGGAAGTAGCTTTCGGGACTCGATAACTTGCGGAGCATCAACATGCCCGTCCATGGCCTGACGGTCACTCCCGTTGTTAGCTTACCGCATGAAAGAGTAATCGACTTGCTTTTCAACGGATCGTCCATCGCCTCAAGCACAGGAGGCAGCGATGCCGCGCCGATTCCTGCTTTGGCTCCAGCAGCCACCACAACATTAAAGTCATGGTAGAAAACGTTGTTCTTTGCCTTCAATAAATTCGCCATCGCGTGGCATGAAGCTACGCTGGGGAGAAACCAAAAGGTGTGATTCAGCACACCCATTAACCGCGCATCGAAGAAGGGCAACGGTGGTCGATCTTTCCCCAGTTTCAAGTCATCGATCGTTGAGCCTTTGTACGCACCACGAATCAGGTTCAGCCACTTCTGAACTTCAGATTCATGTTCGAAGCGTGCTTCTTCGCCCTCGCCTTCGGCACGGAAGAACTCATTCAAGTCGAACTCGTTGAATTCACCTTGCTCCGCTACCTGCCGAATCTCATCTGGCAGTGTGTAAGTCATCAACACCAGTCGAGGCAACTCAGCGTACGGGTTCGGACCACTACCATTCCAATCTCGCTTCGCCCGTTGTTCATCGCTATATGTCCAGTTGTAAATCTGCTCCTCGATGAACTCTCCGGAACCGAGTGCGCGAAAGGGGGTGCCTGATAGATACAGATAAGCGCCCGTTTGGATTGGTAGAATCGATTCGTCGAATGCCAATTCATCAGCGGTTACTTCCTGAGAGACTTCTCCTTCGTCTTCTTCATCAGCGCCAAAAAGCCCTTTCGCATTTTCACGCCAAGCGCCGTAATGATACTCGTCCAAAACAACGCAGTCCCACTTCGTCTCGTGGACCCATTCGTTCTTCGGCTTAATGGCTCCGCTTCTCGTTCGTTGCAGGAAATCCTGAAAACTTCCGAAGCACACAATCGGCTTCTTTTTATTGGCGGCTTCGTAGGTCAGTTCGGTATCGCGACTGATAAACTGCCAACCTTCAAAGTCGACATGTTGATTCAAGTCATCGGCCCAAGCATGTATCACGACGGGCTTGAACGTCAGCACCAATACTTTTTTCCAGCCCATCCGTTTGGCAAGCTGATAGCTCGCAAACGTTTTGCCAAACCGCATTTTGGCGTTCCACAGATAATGCGGGGCACGATTCGAGCGCTCTTGCCTGGAACGCTTGAAATAGACGGCAGTGAGTGCAACCGCTTCTTCTTGTTCAGGACGCAAGCCGAATGTCTGTGTACGATCCTCGACGTTTGAATCGCGGTTCATCACGGCGACAATTGCCGCTTTTACATCTCTGTCCGTACACTTAAACCACTCGTGCGTTGGATTTCTGAAACCCCGCGCTCGCAAATAGCGATGAACGTCGTGATCGGTGAAGCTCGTTCCGTCAGAACGCATCGCCGATTCGATCAATTCGATACGGTAAGCTTTGAGACCGCCTGGCCATTGTTCTGCAATCCGATCCGATGCTTCGCGTTCGGTGTAGCCAACTTTGAGCAGACCAATGTGGTCCTGATGCGTACTCGCGAATGCGTAGACAGTCGGCTTGGCAACTGGTCGCGAAGGAAAAAAACTGGCAATAGATGTCATTTTTTTGCTGTCTGTTTTTTCAGTTCCTCGGCGGTGACGCGAACCCGTTTTCCATCCTTCAAAATCACAATTGCGGTATCGGTTTGAATCGCAATATTGCGGGCTTGGTCCGCCGCGCGCTGTAGCGCTGCCATCGCAAATTTTGAGTTTGATTCAATAGATTGCACAGTTTCTATATTGGTCATGGGTTAGTTCCTTCGTCGAGCAAAATTGGCCTCGCACCTGAATTGTCAATTAACATCCAAATACTTGCCTCCCGTTGATACAACGACTTAAAGTTTTTTAGTCCAGCCTCAAACCGACGACGGATGACTGGTTCGGGTATGTTATGTCCGCCTTGCTTAACACGCTCAGCCACGCGGTCAATCGCGGTTTCAACATCGCTCAACTTCAGAAAGTAAAGTTCAGCTCGATATCCCGCATCGCGCCAGCGGCGAATTTTTTGGAGATAGCTACGTGCAGCTAAAGTGGTTTCGACTGCAAAACTTTCACCACGGGCTTCGCATTCCGCCATTTTTTGCAGCATCAATTGCCCAGCCCACAGGGCCGCCGACTCTGGCGCGAACGGTGATAGGCCCGCCGCGATAAGATCAGCGTTGATAAACTGCAGGCAATTGGCCTCAGCCGTCAGAAAGAACCTTGCAAACGTCGTCTTGCCTGCGCCATTTGGCCCAGCAATGATGATCACCTTTTTTTCACTCATTGTAGTTCATAACCCAATTACTGCTCCATCTCGCCATTCTTTACCCGTTATCGTTGACGGCGGTGACCAAGTCGTCAGAGGCACTGCTTCTGTCGTCCATTGGTCTAACAATCTTTTCAATAAAGCCGATCTCACTTTCGGATAATCCATACTTTTCATAGAGGTCAAGATCCGTCCAAGTCTTGGTCCATGCTTGGGTCGGTACAAATGCGTAGACCTTACGAGTCGTATGCTGGGATGGCTTGTGCAGAAGTATCAGAAGACGAGTTAGTCGGCAACATAGATAGGACACAACACTCTCAGCCTCAGTCTTCGAATCAAACGGGCCGATGTACATGTATGTCCACGACGAGATACTTCCGGGCTCACCTACAAATGGCGTGCTAATAATCCTGTGCGGGTAAGTGTCTTTGTTACCGGTACCAGGACCAGCTGCGCCAATGAAAACTTTCCACTTGTCAAAGACCGCCTCCTCCTTTTCTATTTCTGATCTTTCGATGTACCCGACCCCACCGTTTCTGTAAACTTTGAGATCATTCCTCTTCTTCTTCTTCTCATTGCCCCTGAATGTGGTCGCAAGACCAAATGCACCTATTGAGCTTACAATGTTAATGAACTTTTTCGCATCAGGGAGCTCTAGAGACCTGTCACTTCCAGTTTCAACTGATACTACCTTCTTGAGAATGGACAATCCTTCGTTAAAGCGGATAAACACGTCCGCACCGTCCTCCAGAAGGGAGCGACTTGCTACCGAATCGGGCCAGTGTCTGAAATGGGTTGCGACGCGACAAGGGCCTCGATCGTCCCGGTCCCAGCGGAAATAACTAACCCCACCCTTGAGGCCTATTCCAGGAAAAACGTCAGAAGCACTAAGGTAGTCGTCGATTGAGCGAAGCCGATCGTCCGTAAGCATCGACTCTCTAAATTCATCCAGCCCCATGCCACCAGAAAACCACCTCGAAGGAATAATCATCGTGAGGAATCGAGGCTCTAGCTTCTTTGCCTGCTCAACGAAAAGTTGATAAATTGGCGTTGCCTGCCTCCCCGAGCCTCCGGTGCCGCCTGTCTCCAATTGATATGGTGGGTTACCGATAATCACGTCAAACTTCATGTCAAACACCTTTCTTGGATCAATTCCGTGAATGAACGGGTATGCGTACTCTTCAAGCGACTCGTCTCGATCGTATTCGCCCGTATTCGCACCGCAGAATTTACACTTTGTACCATCCCAAACATGCTTGGCTTTCGGTAGTCGGATATTGCCATCTGCATTATCAAATTTTGTCGTGATGCTGTACTTCCCGTTCGCTGTCTTCGAGCAATACAGGCTACGGCGACTAATCAAACTAGTCAGCTCGGTTATTGCCAAACCGAACACTTGCTTTGTTAAGATGTGATCGACGCGAGATTGCTCGTCAGAAATCTTGTCCTTGAGTCCTTCATTAAGCCGCCGAGCGATTTCGCGCAAGAAAACGCCACTCTTGCAAACTGGATCAAGGAACGTGGTCTCAGGCGACAGAAACAATTCCTGTGGCAAGATGTCCAACATCGCATTCGCCAGCTTGGGTGGTGTGAAGACTTCGTCGGCACTCAAATTCGCGAGGCACGTCAAGATGTCGGGATTATGACCGTTCAACGAGTTGCTCCGCTTCAGGGACCTTCAGATAATGGCACGGCGGAAACTCACCCACCGGCATCGGAACAAACACATCTTTCCCCAAGTCGCTGAACAGGGGCAGATTTGCAATGTGCGCGTGATCAAGCAATTGATCGTAAGCGAAGTCCCGCCGTTTTAGCATCGAACCATTCACTGGTGACCACTCGGAAAACACGATGGGGCGATCAATTGAGGTTCGCATCGACAACGCATCTCCCTGAACGATGTTGCGTGACAAGATGAATGAGAATGCGGTGTCTGACTCGTCCGTCAGCGACTCTCTGAATCTTTCCTCATGTTTGTTTCGCACGATCTGCAGCAGTCGCTTGCGACATAACTCAACATTGTCGGGAAGTAGATCGATGCCATAGATACTGCAAACCGCCAGAACCGCATCGCGTTCCCATTTGACTCGGTTGCTTTTGTTGCGTTGATCGACCGTTAACAACTTTCGACGTAAAACCTCGGCCAGAAAGTTTCCATCGCCGCAGGCTGGCTCTAAGAATCTCGACTCGATCCGCTCGCACTCATGGGCCACCAGGTCGAGCATGTCATTGACCAACTGCGGAGGGGTAAATACCTCGCCGTGGTCAATGATGCGTTGACGTGAATTAGTCCTTTTTCCCGCCATTTGTGTGCCCTGCCACGCTTTGAAGTCGCTCCTCCCTAGAGGTGGGTTCCGAGGAGGAACACGAGTCTACCAAAAAACGCCGCAGAGCGGTATGCTAGACAGGTTTCTCTATCCGAAGAGTGCTCATTTGACCACAGCGACCGCTAAGACGATCCAGATCTATTTGCCCAGTCGGTGCGATGAGCGCCGGCCTCGATTAGCCACAAAGCATAACAAATCCCCAGGGCAAGCTTGGGGTATTTCGAATCCCGCCGGCCTTGTGCGGCGGTTCGTTCAGGTTTTTAGGCTAGACCGCACGACGAGTGGCGGCCCGTGTTATGATCGATGCCGGGATTGCAATAATCCTAGTCGCTCATGGCCGCCAAGATGTTCAAACAGTGGTTCAGGAGATTTTCAGAGATTAGCATTTGACTACAATGCGCAACGCAGAAACTCCAAACCAATATAATCAATTCAAACCCCAACAATTCAAGGATCGCATCCATGCAATGGATTGACAAAGAAAAGCTGCGAAATCAGCTACTTGCGGGAACCTTCCTTAACTTAGGCTCTTCCAATACAGTGGAGATCGCAGCAAACGTCGGTTTTGATTGGTTGCTAATCGACTTGGAGCACGGAAGCGGCTCGTACGCCGATTTACAAAGGATGTTGATGGCTTGCCGAGGGTCCTCTGCGGCGCCTATCGTTCGAATTCGCAGCGTTGACGCTGACTCCGTAAAGTTCGTCATGGATAGCGGTGCTGCGGGGATCATGTTTCCCTATGTGAGCACGCCAGAGGACGCAAAGCGGGCGGTTCAATTCATGAAGTATCCGCCAGTCGGCACTCGCGGAGTTGCCGGAATTATTCGTGCAACCGACTACGGTCGAGATTGGAAAAACTATTTTACAACTTCGAATCAGAAAAGTTTGGTTGTTGTTCAAATCGAAACTTCAGAAGGCGTCGAAGCCGCTGACAATATAGCAGCAGTAGAAGGTGTAGATGTTTTGTTCGTTGGTCCGCTCGATTTATCAGTCAATCTCGGATGCCCCGGTGACTTTTCACAACCGCATTTTGTTGCTGCGCTAAAGAAAGTCATTGCGTCATGCGAACGTCAAGGCAAGGCTGCGGGGATTCTTTCGCGCCCAGAATTCGTTGAGCAACATAAATCGCTTGGTTTTCGTTTTTTTGCTTTGGGATCGGACTCAGGCTCCGTCGTTACCGGTCTTAAACAAAGTCTTGATGCAATGCGTTAGCGTTGTCAACACAACAATAAACTATCGAACAGAAAGACGTAGGATAGGCTTCCAGCCTGTTTTTTTCGGCATCGATCACAACATGGGCCGCAAACCGTGGGCTAGCGCCCTTCGGCTAATCAGCCGCAACGCGCTAGCGTCCGGTTCAGCCCGACTAATGATCGACGCCGTTTTTTCATTGACAGGCTGGAAGCCTACCCTACGAATCGCACAGGATATTCATGAGTTCGCAGCGAGTTTTGATCACAGGTGGTTATGGTTGTATTGGATCGGAAACAACTAAGTGGCTGCTGCGCAATACTTTAGCAAGTGTCGTCGTGTGTAGTCGCGGGGTAAACGAGAATCGAACGGAACGAGTGTTCTATGATGTAGACCGATCGAGGGTGAAAGCAATCGCGGTTGATGTACGTCAGCAATCGCAATTGGAGGAAATCTTAATGACGGAGCAGATAACCCATGTCGCGCATTTGGCTGCATTGCAAACACCAGAATGCAACGCTAATCGCGATTTAGGGCTGCAAATCAACTTGGCGGGAACACAAAATTTGATTGAGGCGATGAAGTCAACCAAGCTACCGTTGCAACGCTTTGTATTCGCGAGTTCAATCGCTGTTTATGGTCCGCGTTCTGCTTATCCGAAGGGTTGCGTTCCGATGCTCTCCGAGCCTCTTCCGGTAAATGTCTATGGTGCTTGGAAGTTGGCGAGCGAACAAATATCAAAGTTTTTTCAAAAAGATTCGGGGGTGTCAACTCTGTGTCTGCGTCCAGGTGTTCTCTTCGGCCCAGGACGAGATGCTGGATTGACTTCAAGTCCGACAACGGCCATGAAATGTGTGGCCTTGGGAATTCCGTATGAAGTTACGTTTCGAACCCAACAGGACTATCTGTATGCACCGGACGCTGGAGCAGCCTTTGGGCATTCGCTGGTAAATCCATTCGCTGGTTTTGGCGTATTTACAATGCCGCATCACACAGTTGATACGTCGCGAATCGTTGCCTCTCTCAGGCAAGCCGCTAGCGATCTCGGGATCGCAGCCCAGTTTAAGATCACCATTGGCCAGAGTGAAGCTCCGTTCATTTCAGAGCTTGACTACGAGCCTTTCCTTCAGGCTTTTCCAGGCGTTCCGAATACACCGCTCGACAAAGCGATTCGTGATTCGTTGGCTGTTTTCATGGATCAAGCCAAACGCGGTTGGCTAACCGAACGCGACATAAAATAGTTTGGGATTACAGAATCCGAGCAAGATCGAACATAAAACCGACTAACACACTGCCGCCTGAAACTGAAATAGGTTTATCGAGTATTACCGGACGTTTTCCGATTTGGTAGACATGCACCTTCTTTGACGCTGGATCAATTAGCCAAGCCAATCGTACTCCATTATCGATGTATTCTTTCATCTTCGCTTGGAGAGTCGACAGGCGATCAGTTTCGGATCGGAGTTCAATCACAAAATCAGGAGCGATTTTCGGAAATTTCTTTCGATCATCGTCTGGCAATGCCAGCCATCGATCAGATTGAATCCATGCAGCATCGGGCGATCGTTTCGCACCCGACGGGAGGATAAACAACGCAGAACTGTCGAAGACACGACCATTCGAGCTTATGGCCCAATTCCCGAGTTGGCGCGCAATTTCACTGTTGTTAGATGAACCCTCTGCTCCTGTCGGTGGCATGATAAGAATCTCGCCGGAGCAATCCTGTTCCAGATTAAGGTGTCGGTTTTGATCAGCAAATTCGTAAAAACGAGCCAACATATCTTCGGCTCTTGGCCCGATACGAATTCTCAATTCGGTCGCAAAAACAGTGGAAACGTCGAACGCATCTTCGACGGGTTTTAGAATGGTTGCCATCGCTTCCTCGTTCCAAGTTGGGTTTGCTAATCAAGTATATTGTAAGAAAAAAGGCTGTGTTATTTTCGTTCGAAATACGCTTCCCGAACTTCCGTTTCGAGCGTGGCCGATTCAGCTATCGCGGAGGTAAAGCTAGCTTTGCTGAGAGAGCACAGTAGTGTTTCTTCAATCGTGTAAACGCTGGCATTTCTGGGTTGGCCAGTTAATAAAGCGGTTTCACCGAAGAAATCGCCCGTATGGAGTGTTACGACCTCGATCTCGGGCGAACCGCGTTTGACGACGACGCTACCCTCGCGAATCAAGAAAAACCGATCGCCCGGATCGTTTTCGCGAATGATTTGAGTGCCAGGTGGCAGGCTTTCAACTGTTAGCTCATCCGCAATCCGCGTCAAGGTTCTAGGTGTTACGCGTTCGAAAATGCTACATTTCGCAAGCATCTGCGTGATGATGCCTGCCTCTTTGACCAACGCATCGCTACGAATCTGGCCATCGACAAGGGTTATGATTCGGTCTGCGACGTCTAGAATTCGATTATCGTGAGTAACGATCAGGATGGTCGTTTGATTTTCAGTCGCCATGCGTTGAAGCAATTCGACCACGGTCCGACCGCTCTGCTCGTCTAGAGCTGCTGTTGGTTCGTCGGCCAGGACAAGCTTGGGGCAATGAACAAGTCCCCGAGCGATCGCGACACGCTGTTTTTGGCCACCGGACAATTGCCTTGGTTTGTGACCAGCCCGATTCGCCAGTCCAACCCTATCGAGCATTTCCTTGGCTGCTTTGGTGTTTTCGCGAATGGAGCTTCCGGGCCGAGTTAGCTCAAGCGACATTCGGACGTTCTGCGTCGCCGTTAAGGAATCGAAAAGATTGTGAGCTTGAAAAATGAAGCCAACTTGGCGGCGAAAATGGACCAACTGGCTTCGGCTGGCGCCCTGTAGGTCTTGTCCTAACACAGATAGTTTTCCCTCTTGAACACCTCGAAGAGCACCGATCAAGGTCAGAAGAGTCGTCTTTCCCGAACCGCTTGGTCCGGTCATTATGATAATCTCACCAGGGAAAACGGTCAGGTTGTTGTCGAAGAGGACTTGTTTTCGAAGTTCTCCGGTGCCAAAAAAATGCTGAAGTTTAGTAGCCCGAATAGATGGCTTGACGTGTTGCGCCGTTCGAATTCGAGTGCTTGGATCGAAAAGTGTTGCTCTTTGAACGCTTCCCGGCAACATTGTATCGCTTTCCTATGCATGAATTCGAAAATATACTGACTTGAAATCGCCTACACCTTGTTTGCAGTGTAATCTATTCTAAGGTCGATTCGCAGTTCAGACGGCGTTTCCGTTTGACGATTGCGCAGTCTTTACCAATCCCAAGGATGATAATGGCGCAGAGTTTTGCTATGCCATCGATCGCAAAACGTATGTGGAATTACTTAAACTCGTCGGTAACTCCCTTCATCTTTGCGTTCCTTTTTCAAGCGGGGTGTAATACGTCCCGATTGGCCACGTTCGATGCTGACGCACTTCGTCGAGATGTAAGTCTGATTGAAAAAGTAAAATCTAGCCAAGTCATGGCTCAAGGTCGCATCCAACCCGCAAAGGGCTTGGTTCGCGTAGGTGCGTTACCCGGTGATCGAGTTGAGCAGATTTTGGTAAAGGCTGGCCAAACAGTCCGTAAGCGGCAGCCGTTAATCGTTTTGCAGAGTCAAAAGCTAAGATCGTTAGAACTTGAGTCAGCGGCACTAAAACTCGCCGAGGCGCGTGCAATGCGCAGTGTCAAACAGCAAGAAGCGGATCTTGCGATCGACGCGGCTTTGCTCAAGCTACAGTCCGCTTCACAAATGTTTGCACAAGCAAATTCGCAACTTGAATTGGCGAAAAAGAGCGGCCAACAGCTGGACTCGCTTGGTCGGCAGATTTCCGTTCTCCAAAAACTGCGAGAGTCTCCGCTCACGCGCGCCGCCATCGGAACAATGGAGTTAGAATCAAAAAGGAACGAGTTAACGAAGATTGCTTCGGTCAGTGAGCAAACTCTTTTAGCGGCGCACCAAGCGGTTGAAAATTCAAAATTGCAAGTGGTGCAAAGTGAAAAATCCTTGGCCGCTTCGAGAGAGTCGCAGAAGTTTGTCGATCAGGCGATGCCGATTGCAAGTTTAGAAAAGCAGATCGAGATATTAGAGCTACAGGTTGAGCAATCGAATGTTGTTTCACCGCTTGACGGTGTTGTCGTTAGCGTGAATGTGGAGGAGGGAGAACGCACAGCTCAGTTGCCGTTGTTTGAACTGGCAGATCTAAACGAAATGGTTTGCGTAGCGGAAGTGCATGAATCGGACGTGGCCAGCATTGCGATCGACGATCGCGTTGAAATTCGGTCCTCCGCGTTGGGGCGAATGCTAAAGGGGCGGGTCCAGCGAATTGACCGAGTTGTTGGTGCTGCCCAAATGCGTTCTCCAAATCCGATGGCTAGGTCCGATTTTCGGTCCATCCCTGTTTGGATTGAGATAGATTCGGATGATATCGAGGAGGCCGCCCAGCGGCTACAATTGCAAGTTGATGTTTCGATTAACAAAGCTCAATAGTTCGACCTTTGACGCTCTCCTTCGAGCTCGTCTCGATGGAAGCCGAACTAGCGAGATGTGCCTCTTTCAGCTCGCTTCGGCAGCGGCGGATTGTACTCAGGTCGGGCAGGGGCGTGCTGTGGATTGGGAGTTGGCATTTGAGCACCTACTTCTGCTCGCCACTCGTGAAGGCGGCTTCGCATTTGATCGGTCTGCTGCGGCAAAATGACAGCCAAGTCTTGCTGTTCTCCAATGTCATTGCTCAGGTTATAGAGTTCCACATGCATGTCGTTGAAGAACTCGATCAACTTGAAATCGCCCGCACGCATCGCACCGTATGGCATGGTTCCGCCCAATTGGTAGTGTTGGTGGTGCGGATAATGCCAGAATATATCTTTTCGGGCGAGTGCACTCTTTCCACGAAGCACTGGAACCAAACTAACACCATCGCGTCCCGAAGCGCCAGTCGGAGATGAATCGGTGGTAACAGTTAATCCGCACGCTTCGACCAAAGTAGGAAACAAGTCCATGGTGATAACAGGCACTTCGCATTCACTTGATGGCATAACTACTCCTGGCCAACGAACGATGAGTGGGACTCGGACGCCGCCTTCATAAGCTGACGCTTTGCCGAACCGTAGAGGAGTATTCGTGGTTGTGCCCTGGGTGATGCGGCCACCGTTGTCTGAAGTGAAAATGACAATAGTGCGGTCAGCCAGCTTAAGTTCATCTAGGGTCAAAAGAATTTTACCGATCGCTGCGTCAAGGCTCTCGACCATCGCTGCGTAATGAACGTTTTTGTGACGAAGCTCGGGACGCAGTTTGGCCTGGTACTTTTCGACCAAATCGGGGCGTCCCTGGATGGGCGTATGCACAGCAAAATGCGGAACATAGAGAAAGAACGGGCGGTCCTTAGACTTAGATGCTTCAATGAACTTTGCGGCTTCTTTGCCGATACGATCGGTCAAGTATTCTCCGTCACGGCCCTCTTTTAGTGTCGGAATCTTCCATGGCGCGATGAATGAGGCGGGCTGTGGTTTGTCGGTACCCGCAATGTTCAGATCAAATCCATGGTATTCAGGATAATGCTTCTCCATACCTAGATGCCATTTGCCAATGCTAGCCGTCGAATAACCGGCGGTGCGAAACACTTCGGCGATAGTGGTTTCATCATGCGGCAGAAACTTCGTCCAATCAGGGACGAGCAATTTCGGATTGTCCGGCATCGCTCCAGGAATCCAGTCCGTGATGTGCAGACGTGCAGGGTATTTTCCGGTGAGCAACGCCGCACGCGTCGGAGAGCAAACCGTGCACGCTGAATAATTCTGCGTGAACCGCATTCCTTGACTTGCGAGTCGATCCAATTGCGGCGTCTCGTGAAAGTCGCTGCCGTAGCATGCAAGATCGGTCCAGCCCAGATCATCTGCCAGAATCAGTACAACATTCCAACGTTCTTCCTGATTTGTAGCAACGCAACTTCCTCGTAACACAAATAGCAACAAAAGCGACAAAAAGATCTTCCGAGTGAAGCTTGGGCTATTCATGGCTCAGTTCGCAGCACCAACAGGTACGTTGCTCCGCAGATCCATCGCCGCGATTAAGCTTGACACCAACCGCTCGATCGAATGCAAAGCACTGGCCTCCGATTGAGTCGCTTGCTCCATCAACCGAACTATGGCAGACCCTACAATCAAACCGTCGGACACGGGTGCCAAAAGCCGTACATGCTCCGGTTTCGAAATCCCAAATCCGATGCAAATTGGCAAAGGCGTCCGTTCTCGCAACCATGAAACGCGGTCCACCAGATCCGGAGGAAGCTTCGTACGCTCGCCTGTTATCCCAGTCACACTTACGAAATAAAGAAACCCACTCGACAACTCTGCTATCTTTAATGCCCGTTCGCGCGGCGTGGTCGGTGCGACTAGTTGAATTAAATTGAAATCCTTGGCTTTGCAGATCTGCGATAGTTGTTCACTCTCTTCGACCAACAAGTCCGGTACAATCGCGCCAGCCAAACCCGCAGCCACCGCATCGTCCACGAACCGTTCCGGACCCATCCGATGAATGATCGCATAACTAACCATCGATACCAATGGCATAGAAATGTTCGGTCGCTCTAATTTTATCTGTTCAAGGATATCGTGAAGCTTGACTTTAGTGGCAAGCGCTCGAGTATACGAAGCTTGAATTACCGGACCATCTGCGATCGGATCGCTATATGGAATCCCGACTTCAGCCATCGAGCAGCCTAGTTGATCGAGTTTGAGAAGCACTTGGCGTGTGAAAGCTAAGTTTGGGT
Organism: Pirellula sp.; assembly: GCA_043744075.1. Classification (GTDB taxonomy): domain Bacteria; phylum Planctomycetota; class Planctomycetia; order Pirellulales; family Pirellulaceae; genus JBKCUI01. The sequence continues at coordinate 13,576 of JAYTVL010000141.1, forward strand.
CGGCAGCCGTGATAAAAGGCATGAAGGCTTTCTTGCCCTTGCTCTTAAGCATAACGAACAAATCATCAATTGCGGTCATGTCTATTCCCCATTTACCAATCCTCTCCACGAAGCCTTGCAAGCTCGGCAGCATCTTTGTCACCGCGTCCCGAAAGACAGATTACCAAGTGTTGATCCGGCGACATGGTCTTAACGGTCTCCACTGCCTTGGCAACTGCATGGCATGTTTCCAGAGCTGTGAGTATGCCTTCGTTACGTGCCAAGAAATCGAACGCTCCGAGCGCTTCGTCGTCTCGACATGAGGTGTACTCGACTCGCTTGGTGTCCTTCCAGTAACTATGTTCGGGACCTACGCCTGGGTAGTCCAAGCCTGCAGAAATGGAGTGAACATCACTCGTCTGCCCATCCTCGTCTTGCATGACGTAGCTGTACGAACCGTGCAATACTCCCGGTGAACCGTAACTAAGTGGGGAAGCGTGGTCTCCAGCAGCAGAACTTCGACCGCCAGCTTCAACCCCTATTAGGCGAACACTGCGATCGTCAATAAACGGAAAAAACATGCCTGCAGCATTGCTGCCACCGCCAACGCAAGCCACGATCGCATCGGGCAAACGACCCATCGATGACAAGCATTGTTCCCTGCACTCGCGTCCGATCACGCTTTGAAAATCCCGTACCATCATCGGAAATGGATGCGGTCCGATTACAGATCCAATGATGTAGTGCGTATTCTCGACACTAGACATCCAGTCTCGCATGGCTTCGTTGACCGCATCTCGCAGCGTTCGAGATCCACTTTCGACAGGCCGCACCTCGGCACCCATGAGTCGCATACTGAATACGTTTGGCTTTTGACGACGTACGTCTTCGGAGCCCATGTATACAACGCATGGCAACCCAAAATGCGCACATGCTGTCGCTGAGGCAACACCATGTTGTCCCGCACCCGTTTCGGCGATGACACGAGTTTTTTTCATCCGCAACGTCAACAACGCTTGACCGAGCGTGTTGTTGATCTTGTGAGCGCCTGTATGATTGAGGTCTTCTCGCTTGAGCCAAATCTGAGCGCCCCCAAGCGCTATGCTCAAGCGTTTGGCATGATAAAGCGGCGAGGGGCGTCCGACAAATCGATGGAGGAGTTCGTTTAGCTCCGCGTGGAAGTCGGGGTCCTTCATCGCTCGCTCGTATTCCACAACAAGTTCGTCAAGCGCTCTTGTTAGCGTTTCAGGAACGTACCGACCACCAAAGTCACCAAAACGTCCACTACGGTCTGGTACCTGCGTGGTTGCAATCTTTTCGCTTGGGCTGTTCGCTGATAGCTTGGATTCAATGTCAGTTGAAGACGCAAGACTCATTCGGTCTCAATATCGTTGGAGGAAAAGGTCGGATCGTTGGAGGAAAAGTTAGGTCCGGAAGTAGCTTGGGACCATTGTCCCGAGCGGCATTCACTATTCGGACGAGACAATGGTCCCATCCTACCATTTCGAACTGGCAGCTCATTGTCTAGCCGTTGTAAATGTCGGTCAAGTTGCAAAGTGAGCAAGTTTCTGATGCGCTTCACCCAACCATTCCGCTGCTTGCCGGATTTCTGATTCCGTATTGAATCGGCCAAGGCCAAACCGCAAACTGGATCTCGCTTGGTCCACACTTAAGCCAATTCCTAACAAAACATGGCTTGGATAGGGTTCGGCGGACGTACATGCGCTGCCACTACTTACCGCCAAATCAGGTACTTCTAGCATCAGCGACTGCCCTTCGACCTTGGGAAAACAAACGTTTAGGTTGTTGATCAAACGGGACATGGGATTCTCTGTCTCCAACTTTGGGCCATTCAACACTAGACCGTCGATTCGGTCGCTTAATAACACCCAGAGCAAATCCCGGAGCCGTTTTTGAGTTGATAAATCGGAATCAAGATACTCCTGCGAAATTTCCAAAGCTCTGTCCATGCCGATTATTCCAACACTATTAAGCGTGCCGGAACGCAGATTCATTTGTTGGCCGCCACCGAGGATTTGAGGCTGGACAGCTACCGGCGTTGGCGACTGACGAACATACAGACCACCTATTCCCTTCGGGCCATAAAATTTGTGGGCAGAAAAACTAAGCAAGTCGACGCCAAGCGATTGGACATCGATCGGGATTCGCCCCACCGCTTGACTTGCGTCGGTATGCAAGGGAATCTCAAACCGACGGCACAGTCTAGCAATTTCGGCAATCGGCTGTATGGTTCCGATCTCATTGTTCGCCAACATGATGCTGACCAACGCAGTTTTTTCGCTGATTGCATTTGCGAGCTTGTCGAGTTCGACAGTGCCTGCTTCCGGATGATCGTTTTGAAGAACCGGCAGCCGAATAACTTCGAAGCCGAGTTTTTCCAGTTTGTTTAGAGGATCGAGTACCGCTCGGTGTTCTGTGACAGGTGAAACAATGGAACGGCGTTTTTGTTTTGGATGCAAAGCGACGCCAAACAAAGCAAGGTTATTGCTCTCTGTAGCACCGCTAGTGATGATGATTTCGTCGAAGCTAGCGTTGAGATGATCTGCTATCCGCTGAATCGCGGCAGCTACCAATTCGCCAACCGCACGACCTGCTTTGTGTGATATGCTCCCAGGATTAGCGTAGTACGAATCCAACATGGGCAGCATCGCAGCGATCACGGCTGGGTCGCACCGAGTTGTCGCTTGGTTGTCGAGGTAGATTGCCATGTCTAGTGGTCCGCAGTCGAGGCGGCGACACCAGAAAAAACAATGCCAACACAATGACCTTGGTGTGTCTGCGAGAGTTTGATGGCGTTGGGAGCGGTCAGCGGTTTCGACGTTTTCGAAATGACGTTGACCGGGCAATCTGCAGCTGTCGATTCATGATTTGGAGTTGGCGGAATGGCGCCGGCTCTCATTCCGGCCAGTGATGCAATCCATTCGACTAGTCCAGATCCGCTTATGGAATCCCCAATGGCGCCCTTGTAAGAGACTACAGGGACGTCTCGTAAGATGTTGGCGATACCTCGCGATTCTCCAGCGTCGCAGCCGATCGAGCCGTTGGCGCAAGCGTTCACGTGGTCGATTTCATTGACGCCTAAACCGGACCTCTCTAGCAAATACGATAAAGTTCGCTCGGTCGAGTTTTGAGTCCCACTCCAACGGCCATTCATGGATTTTCCAAATGTATTGGCCCTAGCTGAAACCGCACCGAGGACGGAAGCACCACGAGCCTCCGCGTGAGAGCGACGTTCAAGAATAACCGAGGACGCCGATTCGCCAGAAACGGAACCATCGCGATCCCTATCAAACGGTTTACAAGCCGTTGATGGACTGGTATACGCTTTGGAATAATCCTCTTCGTAGCGTTGAAGCATTCGACTGAACGTATTCTGTGAGGCGGCGGATCCTATGACCATGACGTCTGCTTTTCCGCGACGAATTACGTTAATAGCCTCTAATACCGCGTTTAAACCACTCGTGCCGAGCGTTGTAATCGTATTGTTCGGTCCTCGCGCATCGAGAGCGATTCCGACATGGCATGCAGCCATATTTGGGAGGGCCTTAAGCATCCACAGTGGATACATATTCTCAATGGCTTCAGTTGCCCAGCGGCCATGATTCATTTGGCCGTTGGCCGCGCACAACCGAACGATGCTTTCGATATCGACGGTTTCGCTAAATATTACCTCTCCAGAGAACACGGTTCCGAGCCGATCTGGATCGACAGTGCCAGCTTCGATGTTTGCCATCTTGGACGCTTGCATTGCTGCACCGAAGCCTAATTGGATTTCGCGACACATTACTTTGATCGTCTTGCGAGGCTGAACGTGCTGCTTGGGATCGAAGTCACGAATGATTGAACCCATCCACCGCATTCCATCGACACCCAATTCGGGCTCAAGAAATCCAACCGCTGACTCACCGTGAAGCAAAGACTGGTAGTACGATTCGACATCATGGCCCAACGGCGTGATGGCACCATAACCAGTAATGACAATGTCGTCTGGCCCGATACGCTCCCTAAAGTTCATCGCCAGCCTATATCTGATAGTTCGAGTCGTGCATCAATTCATCACCTTGGACACTTCGAATTCGCAGCTTCGGTTTCTCCAAGACAACGGTCGAATGGGGAGCAACGCTGCTTGTAACCCACACACTAGAACCGATTACACAATCGTGACCAACCGTGGTTCGACCACCAAGAATGGTTGCATTAGCATAGATGACAACACGATCCTCAATTGTCGGATGGCGCTTTTTGCCTCGAATCAGCTGTCCATCCGCATCTGTTGCGAAGCTCAATGCACCAAGTGTCACTCCTTGATAGATTTTGACATGGTCGCCGATGTCGCATGTTTCCCCGATGACAACGCCCGTCCCGTGATCGATAAAAAAAGAGTCGCCGATGGTGGCACCTGGGTGGATATCAATTCCAGTTTGCTTATGTGCCCATTCCGTCATCATGCGAGGGATAAATGGAACAGCAAAGTGCACAAGTTCATGAGCAATTCGATAAATTGTCACTGCTTCTAAACCAGGAAAACAAAAAATGATTTCGTCTCTATTGGAGACACTTGGGTCGCCGTCGTATGCAGCCTCAACGTCTTTCGCTAATGCAGTTCTAAGCTGAGGGATTCTCTCCAAAAGCGAGATTGCAATGGCTTGCCCCTTGGCTTCATAGTCGATTGCATTGTCGCATGGGTTCACGTTTGGCGACTTGGCGTCAACGCGGTCGGAATGGAGAAGCGCTCTAGCTATTTGCGTTGTCAATCGATCATGCAGCGAGTCCACCAAATTCCCTACATGGTAGGTCACGTTTCCCGCATGCAATCCTTCCCTACGACGAAAGCCAGGGTAAAGCAAATCCTTAAAATCCTCGAGAATTTGCACAATCACTTCGTACTTTGGAAGCGGGCAATGCCCAAGGTGATTGATGCGATCTTGGGCATTGTAAGTACGCACGATCGCATCGGTCAGGCGAGGAAGCTGTTCCTTGAGTCGAAAATCGGATGCCATCTGTTATTCCGGTCAGCGTGTGTAGTTTTCTTAAGAAGTTTGGGGCGGTTGTTTGGAATCGGTTGTCTCGATCACGACTGGCAAGAGTTTTTCCGATACACGGCCATCTAGCACCATAATACCCAAACATCCCAATATACGCAGAAACACTAGCCTGGATTATTCACAACCCGATGCGTGAGCGAGGGACCAGCACAAAAACCCTCGCATCATAAGATTCTCTTCTGACAAGCTGGTGCAATTGAATTCGCGAGAAATCAGTGCGTTTCTGAATTCAACTAAATGTAATGTGAAACAAAACGCTTTCCGTATTGTTCATCTTGTACATTTGGCTGTTCGAGACGTATCCTTGCGTAATTTGGGTTTCGATCGAAACTTGAGCGTTTTCCGGGGGTTTAAGGTGAATCGCGGATATTCTTTGGCTCGAATGGTTTGCAATCTTCGATTTCGTAGTGGCATTGCAATCGACTGTCGTAGATAATGTTTGAATACGTCGCACGTTATTTTTGCGACACCCACCCTCCAACAAGCCTTCCTATTAAAAATGAATCTCCAGCATCACAGGCGTTCACAAAGCAGGCGTGGCGCCGTTAAGGTCATCGTATTTTTGGTGACAGCTGTTTTACTATGTGGCGCAGCCGGTTACGCTTGGTGGAATTCCGAAGGGTCAGGAATCAATTCCGCTTCTGATATGGACCCACTTCTGTACGAAGTGCAGAGCGGCCCCTTCGATCATATTGTCTTGGAACAGGGTGAAATCGAAAGCAGCGCCAACAACGAAGTCAAATGCGAGGTAAAGGGCCGAGGCAGCAGTGGAACACCAATCCTAACCTTGGTTGCTGAAGGCGTAATTGTCAAAAAAGGGGACAATCTCTGCCAATTGGATTCGTCCGCTTTAGACCAGGACGCAAAAAACCAACGGATCGTGGTGAGCACCGTTGAATCAAACTTGATCGGCAGCGAAGCGGCCGTCAGCAAGGCAGCAATTGCCAAGCAAGAGTATCTCGACGGCACCTATCTAACCGAGCAGAAGGCGATCTTAAGCGAAATCGCACTTGCACAACAGGGGCTTAGAAAAGCGGAGTTGTCTTTACAAAGTGCAGAACGGCTCGCTGCCAAGGGCGTACTTAAAGCGCTTCAAATAGAATCGGAGCAGTTTGCTGTCCAAAACGCTCAAAGCTCGCTTGAATCGGCGCAGGGTCGACTGCGAGTCCTAGATAAGTTAACGAAAGAGAAAATGCTTGTTCAACTTAATAGCGACATCGAAATTGCACGAGCAAAGCTTGAATCGGACAAGAGTACGCTGATCGAAGAAAAGGAAAAGCTGCAAGAAATACAAGAACAAATAAAGGCTTGCACCGTTATTGCTCCGGCGGATGGCCAAGTTGTATATGCGAACAAGCAAGGCGGTCGCGGTGGTAGTTCCGAATTCTTAGTTGCTGCTGGAGTACTTGTTCAAGAACAAAAAACAATTTTTTTGTTGCCTGATCCTACTCGTATGCAAGTGAAAGCCAAGGTGAATGAATCCCGTATCACGCTGATTCGCGACGGTATGCCTGTAAAAATCAACGTAGGTGCAACTTCACACGAACTTCTCGGCCAAGTCATCAAAGTGAACAAGTATGCTGAGCAAGGGAGCTCATGGGGCTCAACAGTTAAGGAGTATATAGTCATCGTAAAAATACTTGAGCCCCCTGAGGAAATTCGAACCGGAATGACTGCAGAAGTTCGAATCTATGTAGAGCAGATTCCTGATGCGATTCAGATCCCAGTCCATGCGGTTTATGAAACTAAAAAGCACCACTTTATTTTGGTGCAAAAAGGAAATGAATGGGATACGAGGGAAATCAAGATCGGTGCGACGAATGATAAATTCGTTACGGTAAAAGAAGGTCTAAGTATTCAAGAAAAAGTGGTGCTCGATCCTCGCAATCATCTCGACAAAATGAAGATCCCACCAATCGAAGAAATCACAGATCGAGAATCCATTGCAAAAATCGCTGCCGAAGCTCCGAAAAGTGCGGCCGGTGCTCGGTCAGGAAAGGGCTCACCGGAGGGACCAAGTAAGGGAGGTGGTGGTGGCGGTGATCCCGATGCGGCAGCGGCTGGGATGATGACAAGAATGGATGTTAACACCGACGGAAAACTGAGTCCGAATGAAGTGGCTGACAACGAGAGAATGAAAAATGGTTTTGCCGATTACGATACGAACAAGGATGGCTCGATCGATCAAGCCGAACTCATCGCTCAAATTCGCAAACGAATGGCTTCCGGAGGCGGCGGAGGCGGCGGAGGCGGAGGCGTTGGAGGCGGAGGCAGCGGTGCCGGACGCGGAGCGCCGTCGAACTGATGATTGATTCACTACCTGAACAAGCAATCCGATTTGCTTGTCGTGTCACTGATCTAAAAAAGGAGTATGTGCTAAAAAGTGAGACGGTTCGCGCCCTGCGGGGCGTAACATTTGACGTTCCTGAAGGCGATTACATGGCCATCATGGGACCTTCAGGTTCAGGCAAAAGTACTTTGTTGAACATGCTGGGTTGTTTGGACCAGCCAACTTCAGGCAGTTTGTGGCTTGGCAGTGACGATGCTGCAAAGATGAACGACGACCAGCTCGCCGATATTCGATCTCAGCGGATTGGATTTGTTTTTCAGAGCTACAACTTGATTCAACAGTTAACTGTCGTTGAAAACATCCAAGTACCATTGTTCTATCAAGGGAAGTCATTGAGTCGCAAACAAAGGGAACGCAGTATCGATTTGGCCCACAGGGTCGGTTTGGGTGATCGCCTGACTCACCGTCCAGCGCAATTGAGCGGCGGCCAGCAGCAGCGTGTCGCAATCGCCAGATCGCTTGTAAACGACCCGTTCTTTATACTTGCTGACGAACCGACAGGTAACCTCGATTCCCATACGACCGAAGAGATTTTGCAACTGTTCGAGAAGCTAAATAACGAGGGACGAACCATCATCTTGGTCACACACGAAGATGAAGTTTCCAAGCGAGCTAAGCGCATCATCCGATTAAAAGACGGTCGCTTACAGTGGGATCATTTGAATTCACAAGAGCTCCGCGATGCGGCTGCCAAATACGCTTTAGATAACATGCCGGTTGAAGAATGAGCCTTTGGATTGGGACAATAGAACTTGGAGTCAAAAGTCTTTGGCTTCACCCGCTAAGGTCGTTGTTGACCGTGCTTGGTATCTTTATCGGTGTAGCGAGCGTCATTTGGCTGCTCGCCATCAGTAAAGGAATCGGGGACGAGGCTCAGAAGCAAATTGAGAGTCTCGGCGCCGACACCATCATGATTCGAACGATCAAACCTCCGAGCGAAAAGATGTCAGCCACAGGTTTGACTCCGTACGGTTTGACTCGCGATGACTTCGACATGCTCGTTTCAACAGTTCCTACCATTCGAAGCGCGCTACCGATTCGTGAAATGCGTCGTCAGTTTCAATTCAAGGATCGAAAACTGGACGGTCGGCTCGTAGGCTGTACACCCGAATACGCGGAAGTGACTAGGCTTAAGTTGAGGGACGGTCATTTCATCACGGATGCAGAGAACTTTGCAATGGACACACACTGCGTCATCGCTGCGAAAGTAGCTGAACGCATGTTTCCATATGAAGACCCAATTGGACAACGTATCTACATGCCCCAAAACAAGAATTTTTATTTGATTGTGGGAGTCCTCGAGCCAAAGAGCGCGACCGCTGCGATCGGAGGATCGATGGCAGCTCAGGATTTTTCCAACGATGTTTATATTCCAATCAAAACACTGCAGCAGCGCATAGGGGATGAGGTAAGAAGTTTTAGTGCTGCTTCCTCTGAGGGAGAGAGTATTGAGCTGAATCAAATTACGTTGCGGGTCAGAGAGGTTTCGGACGTTAAGCGAACTGCGGAATTGGTAGAGGATGCTCTTTCAGGCCATGATCGCATGGAAGATGTAACGGTGGTGGTTCCATTGGAGTTACTAGAGCAGGCTAGGACAACCAGGGCAATGTTTATGGTTTTCATGGGAATGATCGCGGCTATCTCACTGCTAGTCGGCGGTATCGGTATCATGAACATCATGCTTGCGACGGTGACAGAGCGCACCAGGGAGATTGGAATTCGCCGTGCGTTGGGTGCCAAACGACGAGATATCATTCGGCAGTTCTTGGTGGAGACTAGCGTCTTGAGTTTGGCGGGCGGGATTTCTGGAATCTTGTTTGGCCTGCTTTGCGGCCCGGCAGTCAGCGGAGCTAGAGTGATTGCCAATTTATGGTTTGCTAAACAAATGGCTGGCCTTCCCGACGTCGTGCGAACCGTACAGCCGGCAATCGTACCTGAAAGCATTCCGGGAGCCTTCTTTATCTCGTTAGCGGTGGGGTTGGTTTTTGGTATCTATCCCGCAATCCGGGCGGCTAAGATGAATCCTATCGAAGCCCTGCGGCATGAGTAACAAGCGACGTTGAATACAAAGTCGTAGTTTAAACCGCGGAATGGCAATTGTGTAGGATAGTTGCGTTTGATATCTGAGCCTTCGGTCAACGGTCGAATACGCCAGCCAAACTAGCTCCGCTATTTCCAAAATAATCGCTTGAGGGTTATTGTAATCGCGCATCGCAAATGCAATAATCATCTTCCTCTCACTTCTTGATTTGCGTCTAGCTTGATCCTCTAGCGTCTTCCAAACAGTTCACGTCTCCTGCTCGTTCGGTTCACTCCGGTACAAAAGGATTTGCTGATTATTGTTCGATTATTGCCTCTCTCTTTCTGGCGTGATAGTGTTGAAGCTCCGCGTCGCTCCGCGTCGCTTTCCAGCACGTCAGTCAAATGCCGAGCCTTGCATCCTGGCCTTCTCGAACTGCAGCTCCTCAACGCCGCGGCCTCGACGACTTTTCAGGCCTCATATCGGACAAGACAAGCTAATCCGTTATTGATTGCTTGTTTCACGTTGATCGCATTTCAATGTGGTTCCGAATTTGTTTTCTCCCAAGTGGTTTTGAAGGGAGGAGAGGGAACAATGGAAAATCCGTATTGGGTAAGGGAGAGGGATGCAAACGGAATACTCATCTACGAATCGTATATTGGACAGACGATAGAAGACAATTCGAGTGTGACGGGCGTTCCAGGATTCTTGGTCTTAATCACGGATGTTAAAAAACGTCAATGTTTAATGAAAATTAAGCGCCAGAATCCGGGGGGAGGGTCTGCAGTGTCGAAGTGGGAGGGCGAAAGTAATGGAGATAACATCTATCAGATTGACTTTGACTTTGGGTTTGGGTTTTACGGTTACAGAGCACTTGACGATTCGACCTTCAGAAGATCGTTGGTCAAGGATTTCCCGCCTATGTTTGGTGGCCAACCAGGACAAATCGCAAAATGGATCACTAGAAAAGTGCGATTGTTATACACTCGTGGAGCAGGCATGGAATTGAATGCATCTGGAACGGAAACCATCGATATGATGCCCCACCTGGAAACCAGAATCATTTGGCGGCATCAAATACTTTTAGCTTTCAACAATCCGTATCTAGCTGGACTTACAATTACTTGTTCAAGACTAATGGAGGCACGGCCTCGGAGGGTGGTTGTAGCAATAGTAGCCCGACCGTATCACAGACAAATACTGGAGATCATTTAACCGTTTGGCTGGATTGGGTGAGGAAGGCAGAAATAAGTGATGTCCCGGCGTGCTTGAACATAAGTTGGTCATTTCCAAACCCATGGCCATTTCTGCAATGGTCAGTAGAGGAATTGAGATTCGATTACGATAATTATTCGGACGCAACAATTACGCCTAACGCTAAGCCATTTCCAAATCTACTACCGTTCGCGCAAAATCCGTGATTCATCCGCCATCCGGCGGAAAATGTGTTCAAAGACTACTTCGTCGCATGTGCAGTGGGGATCCTATATCTACATCCGTGCGACAGTAATTTCCCGAACGTTTCATACGACTGTTAAGTACAGAAAAGGATACGAAAATGCGACTATTCATCTTGTTTTTGTGGTTTTGCAGTCTTTTGGTTGCAAACGTTGACGCTGAGAAGGACGACGTAGAGATCAAAAGCCTCAATCTTTGGATGATGTGTGTTGGGCTTGACGATCATCCCCATTTGCAAAAAAAACTCCAGATGAGCGTTTTTCAAATTAAAAAGATCGAGGAATTGATATCCGGCAATACTTTTGAAGATCTGTTCTATGAGGAAGAACGCATTTCAAAAATTCTAGGAAGGAAAAGTAGGGCTGAGGGGAATCTCGATATCTATTGGGAGCTAGATGCCGAGATCCGCAAAGAAGTAAAGAAAATCTTGACCGACACGCAAATTGCAGAATTGAAGCGCGTCTCGCTTGCTTTCCGATGTCCGCGCGGTCTCAGTCCATTTTACGATCCCGAAATTCTAGCGGCATGCGGAATAATTTTGGACCACGATTTTATCAAATTCCTGGAACAAAAAGGCAAAGAGTTTGGAACCGAACACACTAAAATCACTACGGAGGCAATGTCTTTCGTACTAAGCGAGTTGACTGCAAGTGCGAAAGTGTTGCTCGCTCAAATCGTGGGCAATCGTTATATGCCCGGTACTTTCGTTTCACCTGATCCAGTCCAGGAAATTGGGAGCGTACCATTTCTCGATCCATCCTGGTCGATGAATTCAAACACGCTTTCCGATCTGACTCAGGGGAATTCGGAATTATCCAGTCAGATTGGGATATCTCAAGAACAGCTATTGCAACTTGTGAAACTGGAGCGAAAGGTAGGGCATCCACCTTTGAAAACCTATGTCAACGAACTTACGAAGATCCTGACTAAGGAGCAAATGGTTTTGATAGCCAGGAGACGAAACGAGGCCGAGATGCTTCACAATTTTTCGTGGCTCTTCGAGCAACCAAGAATGATCGAATTCCTCGGGCTCGATCCGAAAGAAGCGGATGCGATGTTGTTCTTTGCAAAAAACGAGGACAGGAAGTTGAGGGAAAAATACTCCGAATTGAACCGTAGAATGTTCTTCGAAGCCTGCGATAAGATCCCTGAACCCGGACGAATAAAATTACAAAAATTGTTTCAAAACGTGTGGTAAGCGGGAATGTCAGGTTATCAAGTTAGGCTCGGATCCGGGGCAGGCAATCTCTTCGCAGGTGATGTGTAAGCATATTTATGGTTTTAGTTTTTGGCGAATGCGTTCGGCCATTCTTTCTAGATCTACGTCCTTTGATAAGTCCACTTCGGTTTTTTTACAGGCGTGCATAACAGTCGTATGGTCGCGACCGCCAAAAAACTCGCCGATATTCTGAAAGGATACATCTGTCCATTGACGCATCAAAAGCATGGCTAAGCCACGGGCGCGAACAACACTGGATTTGCGCCCCGGACCACGCATCAATTCCATGGAAACTTGCATTTCTTTCGCAACCGCTTTCGCGATCTCACCAGTCGAGGGAGCCTTTGCAATTTGTGAATCTACGAGCCTGTCAATTAGACGTTTTGATTCTTTTTTGGTACGACCAGGGTCTATACGATCTTGGTGCGCCCATCGAATGAGAATCCCCCTTAGCTGCAATGGGGACATCCCATCTTGCAATTGAGATCCGATCGAATCTAAGTCTTGACTGCCTATCTCAATTTGCAAGCCGACCGCTAAGAGTCGCATGATCTCAAGCTGCGTGACGTTCGAAGGAAACGATATGGGTATGCTGTGCCCGCCATTGAGGCGGCTCGACAATGCTAATCGAAACTTTGGTACCAGGGTTGCGAGCTCGGTCGCGGTGCAGATAACTGCACGACCATCGCTGATTAAACGCTCAATCGTCGAAACCATTTCTTCTTGTGCCGCCGGTTTGGTCGACAGCTCGTGAATATTGTCCACTACCAGGCAACTGCATTGACGGTGAAGCTGGCGAAAACGTTCCATGTCATCCGCTTCAATTGCACGCGTAAATGCTTTCGCAAAGTCAGATCCGCTCGTCAGCGTGAGCGTTCGGTCCTTGGACTCGTTCGTCCAACGGGCCGCAATTGTTAGCGCCAGAGCTGTTTTGCCTGCCCCGCTTGGTCCGTAAAGGTAAAGGGGTGATCGCGGAACAAGTTTTTCGATTCCTTCGGGTGCGAGGCATTCGACGACGAGTTGATTCTCGGGGCCGGCTACGAAGACGTCTAGAAGCGGCGTAGCGCCGATGAGACTTGCAAAAGAGCCTTTGCGCATCCGCGGCTGCTGTAACGTAACTACTGTTAGCGAATTACTGAGCAAATTCATCGGCGCCGCAGTCGGAAAACTTCTAGGCAGAATGCTTTATTCTGCGGTATCTAAATAAGGGTCCTGTCCCATCTCCCGTTGAATCTTAGTTCGTTCTTTCTCGTGGTAAAGCAAGGCCAT
>JAYTVL010000142.1:0-6979 GCA_043744075.1 Pirellula sp.
ATGCTCAACGTACGCGGCAATCACAATTGGTTCGAGATCGTCGAGCGAAAGATTTTTTTGGTCGCACCAAGCAAAGAAGTCCGTCAGTGCTCGATAGTACGCTTCCCGCGTATTTCGATTCCGGATATTCGCGGTAAAGAACTCGTAAAACCGTTTTGTCGCTTTGGCTCCAGCTCGCTTGATCAGAACAGGAGCGACAGAACCCAGTGACGGTGCAATCTTGGCCGCAGCAGGCTCTTTTTCAACCTGGATGAGTTGCGTCTGGGGAGTGTTTTGGCGTCTGTTCATACCCTGTTTAGTGAACCATAACGTCCTTTATGGTGCACGAAATGTATCTCGCAGACAAGCTTGTTTGTCGAGCTGTAAGCCAAACACTATTTCACAAAATCAAACCCTAAAAAATTGCTAAAATCCATATTTGAGACTGCATGTGAAGGAATGATATCTACGCTTCCTGATTTGGATCGAACATGAAAGTTTCCTCCCCGAAGTTTGGAATTGAAAAGCGGCGCTGTCCCCGAAACAGGATCGCTAAATGTTCGCATATGAACAAAGTATCGCGATGACGTCGCCAATTGATCCGATGACAATGCTTGGTTCGCCGAGACAAGGAACGCAGAATTGAAACCGTACCCGCGAATGGAATGCATTGCCGAAACATACGATGCCATTCCGCCACCAAGTGAATGGCCGCAAACAAAAAATCTCTGGTCCATCTGATTCGAATACTTCCCGCCATATCCATACAAATAGCTACCATTTACATATTCGTAATTCCGAACTGCGAATTCATATTGTTCTGCAACACGACTTCGACTTCCTCCAAACAGATCTGGGATCATGTCGGCGGCCAATTCTGGAAACATAATCATTACATCGCCAACTAACCCAGAATTTGGGCGCACTGGGTTCACAATGGGGACGATTTGCCAAGCATCATCCAGATAGTCTGCCGTGCTTTTTGGATCAGTGCCAGCAAAAGAGAGCACATAAATGCCAGATTTCTTTTCCTTGAAAAGAACACTTCGATAACCATTTGGAATCAATCCAAGCACTTCATGCGTTGCTTTGGGGCCAACATTGGGGCCATTCTCTGGAAATCCCTCGATAACCTCGACAACCGAGAAGGATACGTCGCAAACTTCAGATGCGTATTTAATTGATCTTGAGTCTAGTTCAATCAATAGTGTACCCGTCGCAAAATCTGATCGCAGAGGATTTTTTGGAGTCATTTCAATTCTTGCTGTACCTTTGAGAGGGGCGGCTCCCAGCGAAGCTCTATATGCTGCATCCGAGAGTTCGGCAAAAATCTGTGCGTTTTTTACGTCGAAAGAGGGTGAGACGAGTGTTTCTCGATCAGTGCCACTACCGCTCGGTACTAAAGCACAGACCACTTCAAAACCCTCGCCAGCTTTAGCATCTAACGTGACCTCATTTTCGGATCGGATCGAAAGTGAGGATGAGGGTTGCTGAAAAAACAACGCAGACCTTGGGAGACCGGCCCGCCCAACTAGTCCACTGCCTAATCCACCAGACTTCTCGTCAATTACATAAGGAGCCAATACTATTTTAATCTTCTTTTCTTTTCTACTAGGATTTGAATTGAAAAGTCTCTTATGTTCGCCGATGCACTGATTGCAATCATCTACTTGTGCAACTTTAAATTTGTACTTCATTCCGTTTTCGAATCTACAATAAACCTCGGTGGATTCGGCTCGGATATGGCTATTTTTCTCTTTGTTTGCATTTCTTGGGTTGTGCGAAGGAAGCAGCGCCTTACTTTCGATTTTAGACTTCATTTCGACAGCGCTAAGATTTGGAATGCCTTGGGGCTTTTGTGGACTGCCTGAAGGATTGGGGTAAAGCAACACCGACAAAGGGTTGAAGGGGGGTAACTCTCTCATGCGAGGCTCTACTTCATAGACGATATTGGTATATCTGTCATCGCATGTCAGCTCGATTGTGAAGCAGCCAATAGTTCTTTGTGTGCTCACCGATCCGGTTTCCAGGAACTGCTGCGAAAAACCCATTTCGGCTTTCTGAACGTTTAACACAAATGCAATTGTAATCAAGAAGCGTGCGATTATGCGATTGGATACCCGCGTATTTAGTGACGGTCTGTGGCGTGACATGGTATGGGATGAAATGAGTGTTGGGATTTTATGGAGCCAAACGGCGGCAAGCATGTCGTCTTTGTGGCAGGAAAGGACACTGAGCGTTTTTTGTTCGCTCATCTTCAAGCCCTTGCGAGCCACCACCTAAATTGTACAGTATGGCGGCACGCGACACTTCGCGAATTTGTGTTAGGACAGTTTTTTAGGGAGCACTTCTGTGATTCGCTGGTCAATCGTTGCAACGCTATATCTTTGTGCTAGTTCCGTTTACGCTCAGGAAGCCCGCGATGCTGAACTCTCGGAAACACAACATTATCTGCTTGGGCGACAATACGGATCGATACTTGCATCAAGTGGAATCACCGCCCAGGATCTTGCCGATAAGAAGTTCATTGCGGGACTTTTGGATGGAATCAACCGAATGCCAATTGAAGGTCAAGACAAGACGTTGGCAGGTGAGTACCGCGGTATCAATCAAATTCTCATCGCGAAACGGGCGAAGTCTGCTGCGGAAAATTTGGAGCGCGGTCGGTTATTCGTTGACAAGGTAAAAGCAACTGATGGGTTTAAAGAGCTCAGTGACGGTGTTTTTTTTCGAGTTTTAGCGGTAGGGTCTGGTACTTCAATTGCAAATGCGAAGGAAGGCTTCGCAAACATTACAGTAAGGCGAATCGATGGCTCGCAAATTTACTCAACCTCGAAAGAAGGGAAACCTCGTCAGTTAGATTTATTGAATGTTCGCCCAACGGCACTAAACGGGATTAGGCGAATGAAACTTGGCGAGAAATGGCAAATAGTAGTGCCTTCCGAGGCCGTTTATAAGGATCAAGGGTCATTGGAAGGGCTAGTTGCGCCAAATGAGACCGTCATTTATGAGTTGGAAATGGTGGCCATCAAATGATCAAATGACAAATCTTATGGCAAGGAAGGAATCGCTGAATCGATCAGAAAATTCCGAACCTGACCGATCGACGGCTTTAGGCGTGATAGGAGGATTTTCTGTCGAGGGAACATTCTACTCTTCCCCAAGCATGGGTGGAAATTGGCGACCGTAAGCCTAAAGTATTATAAAGACTTAATAGTGTCGAAGCCCGATCTGATGAACGCTGAGGAGATAGGGAGCACGGTTCATGCAATTGCCTTATTTGCCGCAACGTTTCCGGAGTAAGTGGACAGCGAGGACTATAGTGCCGCAGCAAGAATCGGTGGAGATGTTGAGAAAAAGGAATTCGTCGAAAATGCGGATAGGCTCGAAAGGATGTTTGATTGAAACGGACGCTTCTCGATTTTTAACTCTTAACGACTATGTGAATCGCCGCCGACAACTGTTCAGTCGAGGTTGAACAACGTCTGTTGCAAAGTGGGAGTCGGCTTTGGCGGATAGAACACTCCCAGCACAAGCCAAGTGTTATAAGGAAAAAACGTACCCATATAGAACCGGGTATCCTTGTCCTCGCCACAAAGTTCGCTAAAGAACTTCTTTTTAACGCTCTCAGCCGCCTTCTCTTCCGAACCAAGTCGCTCGACTTCGTTTAGGAACAGAACACCAAGCTCCCAGTCTTCACACATCGCAACATGCGGCTTGTTGCTGTCATCGCAAACGAACTCGTAGTGAAACGTGTACGGGATTTTTCGAAGTGGCTTTTGTTGTGGTCCAAAGAGCATCATCTGCTGAAATAGGTTCTGCCACTCGGGTTTCCATTCGCTATCGGCCTCGCGGATCTCGAGGTCAAGTATTTTGGTTGGTCGAACGATGCCAAGCGAAGTCTTGTCTATCGAGTAGGCATCTTCCATTTGCTTGCGGGTTCGATGCGGCATCTTATCAATGATAGCCCGACGTTCCTTCCAACCATCTTTGATGGATAGACGTTCACCGAGAATTTTGATTGATTCAAGCACGGGCCTTCGACTCTCTTTTCGGTGGTCATTCTCCGCTCCCTTAGGATCTAGTTCAACTTCAATCCATTGGTATTTTTTGAACTGTTGATCGCGAGGTCGATATCTATAGTCGATCGGATAAAGCCGAACCCATTCCCCTGCTTCGATAATACCAGCCGTGCAAACCAACTCTTGATACCCTCTTGATGGAAGTGGGTAAGTCATCACGAGAATAAGAACTTTAGTTTTCTCGATGCTGGGCATATGTGCTTAAGTCAGGTGCTTAACTTGAAGACGCGAACGATTTGAAACAACCTTAGCCAAATGGCTTCGATGGCAACACTGTGGCTTTGCTTCCATGCAAACGAGAACAGACGGCTTCGATTTTATGAGAACGGTAACGCTTTCGATTGCGACCGCTTCTGATTCGAGTGTCGTCTGTCGGTAGTCGTCAAACAAGCGTTCGTAGTCGTCTTGCGTTTCAAGCGATCTTCGCTTGTCGGACGGGATTCCAAGCTCAGGAAGGTGAAAGTATGCGATATCTAAAGATTCACAGAGCCTTTTAAGCGTGGACTTGTGAAAGCCAAATCGCCTAGCGATCGGGTTTCGTCGGACGTCAACTAGCTGCTGAACCCCCGATTCGATGAGACGATTTAGGAATCCATCGACGCTGAGACCTTCGTATCCAGATGTGTAGACCGCTGGAGCAGCGACGGCTCTTTTTGCGAGTTGTAATCGCTTACTATTTACCGTGAATTGCGGGTACTTCGAATAGATTTCATCGAGGAGGTTATCAACGCTTTTTCCAGCATGTTTCTTTACCAGTGACATAGCATCGTTTTCAAGCTCTCGATCTGGACTCAGACCGGCCGCTTCTCCAATCTCCCAGTGGGTGTCATCTGACTGTTTGACGAATCCTTGGTCCTGGAGCTTTCCGATTTCTTGATACAAAGAAAACGAAAAGGGGCCATAGTGATACGGCAGAAAATCGTAAAACGTTGCTCCCCCTTTGGTCCTGGACTCGTGCCTAAGCAGAAACGACCACTTCATCAGTTCAAGCCGATTCACTGGCCGATCGACGGCTTTCAGGAGTGATAGGAGGATTTTCTGTCGAGTAAGCATTCGTTTTTTGCATGCATGGATTGAATTTGGCGACCGTTGGCCGAAGGTATCATAACGACTTAACCTGTCGAAACCCTGATTAGTCGTTTAACGCCGTCAGAACAGGCAACGCTAGCTCTTTCGGTCGAGGTAAGTTGATTTTGTTCCATCCAATCTTACTTTACATCGACTCGAGTGAGTCTCTACCGAAATCGTGGCGTTGGAATCTCACTCCATAGTCTACCATCCAATTCCCTGCCGTTTGACTTTGGATTGCGACCACCCCATTGCTTGAAGAAAAACGAAACCCCACTTGATACGCATTGGTCGCGAAGAGATCGTACGTGCGATCCATCCATTGGTCGGCATTGCATTCCGCTTTCTCCACCAGCAATCAGCCAATCGATGTTGTAGTTGTGCAAATCAAATTGATCTAACAAGGGCTCGGCGGATACAAATCGAACGACTGACGGAATTTCCGCCAGAATTGGTAGTCGATTTTTCGCATATGTGGCGTTCTCGACTGATGTACCAATCCAGACGTTTGCGGGCCAGTTGTTACCCCAAGGAACAAAACGTCGAACATTCCCTGGCCTCTTTGTAAGAAGCAGCCAATCAAGTTGTGGTGTTGACTCGATCAACTCCCACAACTCATCCCTCCATGGGCCGAGATCTTCTGGTCTTTCACCATCGAAGACATCCGCCAAGGAGGCGCAGAACACCCGCTCGCGGACGCCTGCTTCAGCCGCCAATCTATTCCATCGAATGGGTTGACGCCAATACTCCTTGGTTGTTCGAATCCGGATTTCTCCAGCACCCCATTTTACCTTGTGGTAACGATGGTCCATCATGACCATTGCGTAGCAGTGGTCGCATGCTGGACTCACTTGCGTACAGCCAATCCATGGGTTGAATGTATGGTGCGTCCATTCGATGGTCGAGTTCTTCATTCGATTTCCCCTTGTAACTTACATCGTAAGTATCAGCAGAGACGCCCTGTTTCTGCTTCCTTAATTTGACAGCGGAATTCTAGCTACATCTAGGTAAAGGCAAGATCGGGGGCGATGAATTGAAATTACGTTAATGACAATCGATGACAGCAAATGACAACGTGTGCAAGGAGCACACGTTCCGGATGGAATTCAATGTCACTTTCGCAGTAGACACTTAGCAGAGACGCGGCATGCGTTCGCTTCGATAGACCGCGATTAACTGTGCTTGGTTATTCGCCAACAGTCACTCGGCGCAGAAATGCACCTTGGGCTTGGCACTCATGGAGCCCGCTATTGGCGAACTAGCTCTGCCAGAGTTCAGCGTTTTCGATGCGTAGAGATCGGTGAGAAGAGTCCGTTACAATTACATGGTCCAACAACTTGATTCCAAGAATGTCGGCACTTTGCCGTAAGCGTTTCGTAATATTCAAATCTTCCTGACTCGGCGTATTCTTGCCGGACGGATGGTTATGGGCGATCACTAGCGATACAGCACCCACTAGAACTGCCCGCTGGAACACTTCACGTGGATGTACGGTCGTGAAGTTGGCAGAGCCAATCGAGATCATCGAATAAGCGACTACCGTATGGGATCCATCAAGATAGATTGCAATGAACTGTTCCCGACTGTTGTCCAGCAATACCGCTCGAGTAAATGCAGCGATGTCCTCTGGGCGGCTGATCTTGAATTGTTCTGTTGTTGTGGCGACGTAATTCACGCGTACCTCACGAACAAAGCAATCCTTGATCAACTCCTTGGTTACCGATGCCTTCTTCCTTCCCATATTCCTCCAGGTAATAAACAACCATCGGATCGCCGATGGCTCGAAGGTAAATCATCACGGCAATGGCAAGGTGGAGCCTTTGCTCGATCAACGAGCAAAGCTGCGAAGT
>JAYTVL010000143.1:0-26853 GCA_043744075.1 Pirellula sp.
GAATCGGATCCACAAGGCTACAATACCGATCCCTTCGATGATGGCTGTTGCGAAAAGAACGCGTCTAAGAATCATTCGGACGTCCGTGTCATCGCCCGCACCTAATGTTTCTGCGATCACCGCACGATGTCGTAGTCCGCTGCGACCACCGACTCGCATTAGGATGAAGGTCGTTAACGTCATGATTCCGATTCCGCCTAACTGAATCAGAATCAGGATGATTGCCTGGCCGAAATTCGAAAAATCGTTCGGTGTGCTCCGGACAGAAAGCCCGGTCACGCATAGGGCGCTGGTCGCAGTGAAACAAGCGTCCAAAAACGAAATCCGATTTTCTAAGTTTCGACTAGACCAAGGAAACAGGAGGGCAAAGGAGCCAAGAACGATGACGCCAGCAAACCAAAGGCACGTGACGCGGGCTGGGTAGCGAACTAGCGAACCGGCCATTTTCGGCATACAGTCGTCGAAGCGATTTGAGCTTCGTCCAAATCCACGTAATCATCGCGCTCAAGTTACTTCAAACCGAAGCGGAACCGCAAAGTAAAGGTCGATTTTAGTCGTTCGAGGAGCGGATGGGTAGACTGCGATCAGCCGCGTATTATCGGCGGCAAGTTGGTCCACGGTACCGCGAATAACGCTCTGACGTACGGATTCCAACTCATTTTCCAATCTATTCGGAAAGAAAAGCGACCTCGCCCCGAGCGCGGGTTCCGAAAGCCCGCCAAATATCCAATTGAATACTGTTACTGATGAAATGTACCGATCCATCCATGAACAGCGCATTGACCCCACCGGTGTGATAGCTACGCGAAGTTACGGCGGCGTACGTGTCACCTACGTTTGATTCGGTCGCCAAAACCAGGTCGACCTCATAATCGACTCCGCCATTTTTAAGGGTAACTTGTGCATTCGGCGTGAATACCGTAGTAAAGCCTGTCTCATGGACTTTGCCATCAACCCATTCCACATGAGTGAACGACGACGGATTAAACGTTCCCAAAGGAAGCGACGCTAAAGTCGTAGGTGCTGCCAAAGCAAGTGGGAATGTGGCAGTGGTACTTGCACCTGGAACTCGGTTCGTAAAAGCCTTGACTTCCGCTACTGCGAGCGTGTTGCTTAAGCCATCAGTAAAGTCCGAAGTCCTGTAAGTGCAGTTCGGTCCAAACGCCCCGTCACCTGTTCGCATCCATGTAGACTTTGCAGTCAGTATAGACCATGTCCCGCTGTTCAATGCATAATTGATTGGCCAGTACCTATTACCAAAATTAGCATCCGTTCCATGACCTTTGTCGTTTACCTCACTGGGACACATGAAAGTGCCAACTCGTTTCGACGAAATATTAGGCTGGGTGCTGTATGACACCGTAAAGTCGATCCCGCGGAACAGATTTTCCTGTTCGAGATAAGGTAGAATGCGAGCCATTCCAGACCATGCGTTGGTCGTATTCACAGCCGAACCGTTCCAGGCATAGTTGCCGTTGGCAGGCAGACTTTTTTTGGTGTCGATATGCATATGTAGCGCAAGCCCGACCTGCTTCAGATTATTCGAGCATTGCATTCGCCGTGCTGCTTCCCGAGCCGCCTGAACGGCTGGTAAAAGTAATCCAACTAGGATGCCAATAATGGCGATGACGACCAACAGTTCGACCAAAGTAAAGCCAATTCGCATCCGGACATTGCCTGCGCGCCGTGCAGGGTAAACGAAAAAACCGCAATTCAACGGCATGGGTATACTCCTCAATTAAGCTAGGAAACGGACAGCCCTGCAGGCTCGAAATGAGCTGCGGCGGAACCGAGCGTGGCTGGCTGAGGAGATCCATCGGTTGAAAACAGATAAATTCCGATCGCTTGCTGCGTCGTCGGGTGATTCATCAGTTGCTACTGAGAATCAATATCAAGAAGAGTATTGCGGAATTTGCTTCCTAAGTCAATAATGCCCTCTCATTTTCGCATAAAAAATTGCGAAAAATCGAGTTGCAGGTTATAGGCAAGTTGGAGGTTGGTTGCATGTCTGAGGCCGAAGAGACTAAATCTGAAATACCTGGTAGTGGCAATTTGCGTAGACTAGAATTGTTTTGCAAAAACCTGAAGATCATTTCGTTCAAGGAATTATGTCGTTGTGGAGATGAGGTCTGGATTGAAAATGAAGGAGAAATCTATCGACTTCGAAAAACGCGACAAGGCAAACTGATCCTGACCAAGTAGCTCGGGGCAATCTTCGCAACTGGGATAACTGCAAACGCGAACTGCTTTTGGCTAAGTATGCAACTCAAGATCAAGCTGGCTTCCGAATTAAGCCTCAGAAAATCCCGGGGTTTGGGGCTGGCCGGCTGGCTCCAAGGAGCACTGAGTCATCACGACTTGAATAACGGAATTCGCAAATTTACAATTTTTGCGATACTGCTATTGGATTGCCCATCCTCAAAGCGAACCGGCCTCTTTCTACCAAAGCCGGGACCTCATTCGGTTGCTTGGCAAGAAAACGTTCCAGTAATTTGACAGCGGCTTCAAGTTCATTTAAATCATGAAGGCAACGCGAAAGTCCGGCAACGGCTCGGGACTCATCAGGGGCTTGCCCCAACAGCACGTCATACTGAGCAACTGCCAATCGGAGTTGCCCTTGATGAAGAAGAAATTCGGCTAACGAAAGACGGTATTCGAATGCTGAAGGGTCGAGAGAGACGGCCTTGGCGAAGTCCTCTCCAGCTTTCTCCTCTTGCTGCAGTTTGGCTCAGCTCTTTCCACACAGCCAATAGGCTTGAGCATGATTGGGTGACTGTTCCAGCATTTCGTCAACGTATCGGCGGGCCTCGTTAAACCGGAAGATCGCAAGATTGCCTTTGGCTATTTCGAGGACAGCTCGAAATTGGCTTTATTAACTGCCCCAGACTTCACTTCAAATTTCTTCGGTTCGCTGGAATATTTCATCGGGATGCGAGATTTCGGCGTCGTGCCAAATCCACCTGCGTCTGAATCTTTAGGGTCCTCGCTGAGTTTGTCGGCAAGCGTCACTGTGTGGCTACCAACAACAGCACCTTCGCTCTGAGAATCGGATAATTTCAAAACGAATTTCCCACTCGAATCGGTCAACGCAAAAGATCCAAACCCAGCACTTTCTTCGCTCTTATTGTCTGGCTGAAAAAGAACTCGGATCTCTGACAATGGCTTGCCATCGAGTGTAACAACTCCTTCGACCCTCGCGGTTGGTACGCCACTATCGCAGCCTGCCACTAGAATCGCAATGAGCATCGTAGGCAGACTTACATTCGCACAACGTTGCATGAAACACGGCCCTTCAAAGGTCTTGGAGCGAATTTGAGTAAAGAATCATTGCGAAGCACCACAATAATGTGACACCTCGCTTTGTTGCAATCAAGAAATAATCTCTGCCTTATTGTTCCGAAGCGACTTCGCCACCTGCGATCGTGGAAATCGCCTTATAAACATTCATGTCCAGCGAAATGGAAATCGGATTTACGGAACCATCCGCTTTCACGAATTGTACAATTCCGGTATGAAATCCTCCGAACGCTCTCTTGCAAGGATTCGAGTCTCCTTGAGAAGCACATTTGTCGTAGTCTGGGATGAGTGTTCTGGATTCGGGGGTCGCACAGGACAATGCAAACGAAGTGTAAGAGTAGGCCCAAAATGATGTTCTTCTTGGCGATGTTTTTGTCGTGTACTCACCCACCAACAGCGTGTTGCTGGTGCCGTCGCTAATCGTACCAAATGTTTCAGGTTTGTACTGGTTCGCTTGACCATTTACGCGTCCGGTCCAGTGAAGGATTCCCTTTAGAGTAGGCAGAGCACGTGCGTCGAGAATATCGGACGAGTCCCATTGCCGACGATAAATGTATTCACCAGCAAGGCCCCAAGCCACGCCACCCATTCCGCGATACGAACTCGTCATTGCTAGCCTCTGCGGACTCAAGTCATTTGCGGGACCGGAAGCTGGCACCAACAACTGGCCTGCGATTGGGTCCGACGGGCAATTATAGGAAGGCATTTTTTGCGTGCGCACAAAGTCGTTCGCGACATCTTCCAATGGCAACGCTGGATTGTATCGGGCATTCAAATTGGCTTGCTCGAGGTACGGAAGTATCGCTACCGACCAAACCGTGTGGCTAAGTGTGCTGCAACAAGTTCCATCCGTTATGTTTCCCGGCGGGAATCGCTTATTGGCGTCGGCATAATTATGGAAAGCCAACCCAATTTGCTTGAGATTGTTACCGCATTGCATCCGCCTCGCAGCCTCACGAGCGGCTTGTACTGCGGGGAGCAATAGCCCAACTAATATCCCAATGATTGCAATCACGACCAACAATTCAACAAGCGTAAAACCAAACTTCCGATAGTAACGCATAGAATTACCCCCTAAAGACAACATGATGTTGGATTAAACCGCTTGCAGTATCTCATTCAATTTAGATCCGTCAATCATTTCGTCAAGAAATTCTGGAATTTTCTAGTAATTTCGCGAAACTATTTTTTTTCGAGTTTCTGTAAATTCTTTCGAATTTTCCGGTTGAATTTGAATTTGCTGACCAAAAAAGATTCGTCCCGCTGTTCACCACAACTCAAAGAGGTCGTGCAGCTTTCCCGTTTATGATTGCTTGCAATTCTACGGGAGGGCGAAGTTCCAAATGCAGGGGAGCGTTCAGCGTCGCCGGTTTAGCCGAAAAACCTGAACGAACCGCAGCTCAAATCGTGCGGGATTCCAACACTAGCGATCTCAAATCTTCCATTTATCCCGAGGTTCTCGCGATAGAAGTTTGTTCGCATCAGCGTCATTTTTGAACTGCTCAGACACTGGGTCCCACGATAATTCCCGGCCAAGGCGATAGCCAATGTTGCCAAGGTGGCAAATAGCTGCTGACCGATGACCGATCTCGGCCGTACAGATACAGTTTGAACCGGACCGAATCGCATCAATCCAATTTTGATGATGATTGCTCGAAGCCATGACACGTTGGTCGCCCTCAATCAGTGGCTCTTCAAGTATGCTGCTGGGCCGCGTCGAAATTCCGCCACGACTTACTAAAAGCATTCCCTTGGTTCCTTCGAATACACAATCGGCTTTGATGCCTTCTTCGAAAGTGTTGTGTATCATCTCGATGCCGTTTTCGTAGATGAACTTTAAACCGCTTTCAGCCTTTCGGTCTGTGGGCGGAATGATCTTCGTGGGGCCGCTAGTGTCCATTTTGATCGCCCACTGCGCGATATCGAAGTGGTGAGCGCCCATGTCGGCGAGTCCTCCACCTGCAAACTCTTGGTACATCCGCCATGCCGGAAAATGGTTGTGGACACCCTGTGGGCAAAGGATTTGGTTGTACCCGCGCATCGGAGCCGGGCCGACCCACGTTTCCCAATCCGTACCAGCAGGAACTTCCTCTGTTGGCAAGTCACACGGCTTTGCTGGCGAGCCTACACCGATGCGAATTCGTTTGACTTCGCCTATACGACCGTTCCAGATATATTCAACGGCTTTGCGAAAATGGCCACCGAACTCGCTGCGTTGCTGGCTTCCGGTTTGAAAGATAACCTTTGCCTTTGCAACTTCACTTACCAACTTGCGGCCTTCGGCGATGTTGTGCGTTAATGGTTTTTCGCAGTAGATGTGCTTGCCAGCACGAGCCGCGAGAATACATGGTATGGTATGCCAATGGTCTGGAGTGCCAATCACCACTGCGTCCAAGCCTTGCATGGCAAGTAAATCACGGAAGTCGCCAAACTGACGAACGCCGCCGTACTCGCCACTTTTGGTCCGTTCCCCGTATCGCGTCCCAACGTTCTCGACAGCCTTGTCTAAGCGAGCCTGAACGACATCGCAAACCGCGACCACTTCAACATTCGGGTTCCCGAGAAACTTACCAAGATGCCCTAGGCTCTGCTTTCCGACCCCAATAAAGCCAAGCGTAATTCGATTGGACGGAGCTTGAGTGTTTGGTGAAAGCGCATTGGCATCCGAAGGCAAAAACATAGGCCCCGCAGTTAGGGCAGCCGAAGCAGCTAGAAAATCTCGACGATTGAACATGGTAGGCACCTGGTAGGGGAATTCAAGTGGAAAGATGGGCCGCAAACCGTGGGCTAGCGCCCTTCGGCTAATCAGCCGCAGGCGCGCTAGCCTCCGGTTCAGCTTCGGTTAATCAGCCGGAACGCGCTAGCGTCCGGTTTAGCCCGACTTATGATCGACGCCTTCAGAGTATATAGAATTTTGGTGACACCCGTGAACGACCTAGCTCGTTTGGTCTAGAATTGGTGAGTCGTTGCGATCTACCCCCCTTTAAACGAGAGCATTTGTCATGAAGTCGTTTTTCCTATTCTTTGCTTTCGCCGTTATTGTGGCCCCATCGAATTCGGTGATTGCGGAAAAAGTGGCGCCTCCGATCTCCAAGTTGGATCCTGCGATGGATGTCAACAAAAAGGCGGCAGCCGATCTTGATTGGCACAATGTAACCGAATGGGGAGCTGAAGGTCGCATCCTGCCAAATCAAGAACGTCAACGTTGGTTCGATCGGCTGCCCAGTTCGGCCGAGTCCTCCGTTACTCCCAGTGTCTGGAGTCTTAGTCGGGACAGCGCCGGAATGATGGTTCGTTTTAAGACAGATGCTACCGCCATCAGTGTCCACTACAAAGTTACCAAGAGCAATCTCGGTATGCCGCATATGCCAGCTACTGGCGTGAGCGGCGTGGACTTGTACGCACGCGATGAGAACGGCAAATGGAAATGGGTACAAGTGACGAAGCCTGCGACACAAGAAGTCATGGCTGAAATCATCAAGGGCTTGGCGCCAGGTTATCGCGAGTACGCAGCCTACCTGCCACTTTATAACGGAGTGGAGTTTATGAGCATCGGCGTGAAGAAGGGAAGTATGTTCGAGGGGCTCGCTCCACGTGAAAAACCAATTGTCTTTTACGGAACTAGCATCACTCACGGTGCATGTGCAAGTCGGCCAGGAATGGTCCACACTGGCATATTGGGCCGCATGTTAGACTTGCCGGTTGTGAATCTAGGATTTTCTGGCAACGGGCGAATGGACAAAGCTGTCGGCGACTATTTAGTCCAAATCGATGCCGCGGCTTACGTAATCGATTGCTTGCCCAATATGGGCCCGGCGGACGTAACCGCCAAGTGCATCCCGCTCGTTCAACAACTTCGTGCAGCCAAACCCAATGTACCGATCGTATTGGTGGAAGACCGACGCAACACGAACGACTGGATTTTGCCAGAAAAGAAACAGTTCCACACCGATAACCACGCGGCACTTCGAGCCGCATTCGACCAATTGAGAGCGGATGGTGTGAGCAGTTTGTATTATATCCACGGTGATAGCTTGTACGGCAATGATACCGAGGGCGCGACAGACGCATCGCATGCGAACGACCTTGGATTTATGCGTCAAGCAGAATTTTTCGCGCCAGTACTTCGCAAGGCTTTGGCTGGCAACTAATTGTTCAGGTGGTAGGTGTACTAACAGTTTAGGTTTATTATGAAAAACTATTTGCGGATGTTCTTCACAAGGGGAGTCGCATGCGCCGCTCTGCTGATGCATGTAACGCAACTCAGCATTTGCGACGACAATGTCACTGAAACGGCCGATGGCAAAGTGACACTCGTCGCGGACGGCTACCAATTCACAGAGGGACCGGCGGTCGATTCTGAAGGTGTCGTGTACTTTACCGATCAACCAAACGATCGGATCATGAGAGTCGACTTAGAGGGTAAAGTCACCGAGTACATGAAACCGGCAGGCCGAAGCAATGGTATGTTCTTTGCCCCAGACGGAAAACTGATTGCTTGTGCCGACGAAAAGAACGAGATGTGGGAGATCGCTGCCGACAAATCGCATCGCGTTCTCTTCAGCAGCTTCGAAGATCGAAAACTTAACGGTCCTAACGACGTTTGGATCGACTCAAACGGAACGATGTATTTCACTGATCCTTATTACCAACGAAAATGGTGGGAGCATAAAACTAGACCACAGAACAAACAATCTGTTTATCGTGCCGATCGCGATGGCGCCAATGTGACACTCCTAGACGACACGCTCTTCCAACCAAACGGGATCGTCGGCGATTGGAAGCGGCGATTGCTTTTCGTAGCCGATATTGGTGCCTCCAAGACCTATCAGTATACGATCGCAAACGATGGGACTCTCGTTGACCGCATGCTTTTTTGCAAGAGCGGTTCGGATGGCATGACCATTGACGACTCTGGCAATCTCTACTTGACCGGCAAGCCGGGAGTGATGGTCTTTGACAAAGAAGGGAAGGAGGTCCAAATCATTGCCATTCCCGAAAACTGGACTGCCAACGTCTGCCTTGGCGGCAAGGATCGCAAGACACTTTTTATTACTGCATCCGATTCGCTCTACAGCATTCGCGTCAAAAATCGCGGCTTGAGTTATTGAGATTATGCGGGAAATTCAAGCTCGGTGCCTCGCAGACGAACGGCATTAATGAATGCCCCCGAGTTCATCTCGGGGGATCGTTACTGCCTCCCTAGGAAGATGGTCAAGACCCCCTAAAAAAGGGCGAGGGGGAGAAATCGCGATGGTATCGCGCAGAACCATCGAAATTTCGACTCTAGCAAGCCCAAAAAATGTGGATAAGATGAGGCATTAAGCCGACACGTTCCTAGGGTCTGGTACAATCGTTTCAGCCTCCGCCACTTGGTAACCTGCGAAGCAACATCCAATGATTGTCCCCGAGATAAAAAGCCTTTGCATTCTCGCGTTAGCGCTCTCTGTCGTGGTACAGTCGGTATCTGCAGTCGAGCCGCCAAACGTTGTCTTCATCGTCGCTGATGATATGGGCTATGCCGATATGGGAACGCAAGGTGCCCGCGGCTTTAAGACGCCGCACCTTGATCGGATCGCAGCGGAAGGTACGCGATTCACGCAGTTCTACGTTGCACAAGCCGTCTGCACGGCCTCGCGAACTGCGTTGATGACGGGTTGCTATCCTAACCGCCTCGGTATGCAGGGTGCCTACAACCACACCAGTCTCGATGGTATCGCAGATGAGGAGTGGCTGTTGCCAGAGATGTTTAAGGATCGTGGCTACGCGACATCAGGTATGGGCAAATGGCACCTCGGCACGCGACTCAAGTTCCATCCGATTCGACACGGCTTCGATGAATGGCTCGGGATTCCTTATTCCAACGACAATTCAAAGTATCATCCATCGCTGGCCGCCGAGATGCCACCGCTCCCATTTTACGATGGTGAAAAAGTAATCGAATTCGATCCAGATCAATCGCAATTCACTCGCCGATTTACCGACCGGGCCATCCAGTTTATCGAGCGAAATGCAAAACGTCCCTTCTTTCTCTACATGGCTCACGTGATGCCACATGTTCCTATCTTTGCATCCGATAAATTCAAGGGACGAAGCGCTGCCGGGCTATACGGTGATGTGATGGAGGAACTCGACTGGTCCGTGGGCGAAGTGCTGGCCACTCTGAAACGACTCGAGCTCGACCAGCGAACGATCGTAATCTTTATCTCGGACAACGGTCCTTTCCTCTCGTACGGTGAGCACGCCGGTTCCGCTTTGCCACTACGCGAGGGCAAGCTCACCACATTCGAAGGGGGCGTGCGAGTGCCCTGCCTCGTTCGCTGGCCCGGTACTGTGCCCGCGGGTCGTGTCCGTGCCGAGCCGTTCATGGGTATCGATTGGCTTCCTACACTGACGGAACTCGTCGCCGGAAAAGCGTCGACGCGATCCATCGATGGACGTTCCGCCAAATCTATCCTGCTCGGGGAACCGGGAGCCAAGCCACCGCACGAGGCGTACTATTTCTATTCCGGAACTGCGTTGCAAGCCGTTCGAAATGGGAGATGGAAACTACATTTCCCACATCCGTACATCACCGTTGCGGCCGAACCGGGCCGAGGCGGCAAGCCTTCCAATTTTGGCAAGCTTGCACCGACCAAAATTACTCAGTCTGGCGTCGAGGGCATCGCAACCCGCCATGGTTACCGCATCGAGGAACTCGAGCTTTCCCTCTTCAACCTCGATACCGACCCTGGCGAACAACAGAACCTGGCCGCAAATCACCCCGATGTTGTCGATCGACTAAGCGTCGCAGCCCAGTCGATTCGCCAAGACCTCGGTGACTCGCTACAAAATATGAACGGGGCCGGACTCCGCGCTCCTGGCATCGACACTAGCATAGAATCCCAACCCTGAGAATCTCATGATGAAATTCCTCACTTCATTCGTTGTACTCTTCGTAATTCTCTGCGGCCAAACAACGGCTGCAGAACGTCCCAACATTTTGTTTGCCATCGCCGATGACTGGGGTTTGCACGCGGGAGCATACGGCACACCTTGGGTGAAGACACCTGCCTTCGATCGTATTGCCAAAGAAGGATTGCTTTTTAAGAACGCATATACGCCGATGGCTAAATGCGCTCCCTCGCGAGCAATCGTTCTCACCGGGCGTCATCTTTGGCAGAACGAAGAAGCGGGCAACCATATGGCTTTTTTCCCGGCGAAGCTTAAAAGCTGGCCCGAAGTGCTAACCGAGAATGGCTGGCACATTGGTATTACCGGAAAAGGCTGGGGACCTGGCATCGCGAACGACTCAAATGGCAAACCGCGTCAGATCACCGGAACACAGTTTAACAAACACAAGTCAACGCCCCCCACTGCCAACATGGGAAACAACGACTACGCTGCGAATTTCATGGACTTCCTGGATGCTGCACCGAAGGATGCGCCCTGGTGCTTCTGGTATGGCAGCACTGAGCCGCACCGAGATTACGAGTTCCAGTCAGGTGTGAATAAAGGAGGGAAGAAACTTAACGACATTTCCAAGGTGCCCGACTATTGGCCCGATGATAACCTCGTTCGGCACGATATACTCGACTATGCCTTCGAAGTGGAGCATACGGACAATCACCTTGCCCGCATGATTGCGGAGTTGGAAAAGCGAGGCAAACTTGACAAGACTCTGATCATAGTCACGAGTGACCACGGCATGCCATTTCCTCGCTGCAAAGGTTACGCCTATGAAGACTCGAACCACATCCCACTCGCCGTCCGCTGGCCCGTTGGCTTGAAAAAACCAGGTCGTGTTATAGACGACTTCGTTAATTTTACCGACCTCGCACCTACCATACTCGACTACACAGGCATCGAAGAAAAAGACAGCGGCATGTTACCCATCACCGGCAAAAGCTGGCGACCAATACTTGAAAGCGACAAGGCAGGGCGAGTCATCGCCGAGCGAGATCACACGCTCATCGGCAAAGAACGTACCGACGTGGGCCGCCCGCATGATTGGGGCTATCCAATTCGTGGCATTGTCACCAGCTCGCATCTCTTTCTGAAGAACTACGAGCCCAGCCGTTGGCCTGCCGGCAATCCAGAAACCGGCTACACCGACACCGACGCGAGTCCGACCAAGACGCTAATCCTCGAGCTCGGCCGCAAGGACCGGACGAACAAATTTTGGCAGCTGAATTTCGGCGTGAGACCGGGCGAAGAGCTCTACGACTTGACCTCCGATGTTGGATGCGCGAATAACTTAGCCGGTAAACAGGCGCATGAGCAGCAAACCAAGAAATTGCGAGAACGCATGGAAGGTGAACTCAAAGAACAAAACGATCCACGCATGTTCGGAAATGGGAAGATCTTTGATAATTACCCAGCAACCACCGGTGCCGGATTCTACGATAAATTTCAGCGAGGCGAAAAGCCTAAGGCTGGCTGGATCGAAGAAACCGACATTGAAAAAGAACCTCTCACGGCGACCGCCAGATAGAAACCCAATGACTCGATTCTTACGTTCATCCTCATTCTTCATTGTAGCCCTAGCGACGGTAATTGCCTCTAGCGCTTTCTCGGATCAAACCGGCACGGCTCGGCGTGTTTTTGTGGCGGATTCTGACAGGCATCGTCTAGCGATCGTCGGAGCCGACGGAAAGCTCGAATGGGAAATTAAGGTTGGAGCAATACATGATGCTCACATACTTCCCAATGGCAATATTTTGTTACAGCAAGGCTGGGAAAAAGTCCAGGAAGTAACGCCGACCGAAAAGGTAGTCTGGGAATACGACGCAGCCAAAGCCAACGCTGGCAAGCGTGTGGAGGTACATGCGTTCCAAAGACTTGAAAACGGGCTCACCATGATCGCCGAGTCGGGACCATCACGCATCATCGAAGTGGATAAGGAAGGGGTTGTAAAGCACGAAGTGAAATTGAAAGTGGACAAACCCAACGCACACAGTGACACCCGGCTTGTGCGGAAACTCGCGAATGGCAATTATCTTGTTGCACATGAGAGTGACGGCGCTGTGCGAGAGTATGACAAGGATGGAAAAATCGTGTGGGAATTTGCAGTGCCTCTCTTTGGCAAAGAGCGCAAAGGTGGACACGGACCTGAAGGTTTTGGTAATTCGGTTTTTAGTGCTACTCGATTGGTCAACGGCAATACGCTCATCGGTGCAGGGAACGGCCACAGCGTTCTCGAAGTCACGCCATCCAAAGACATCATCTGGAAGATAGAGCAAAACGACTTGCCCGGAATCACATTGGCGTGGGTCACTCGAGTAGACCGGCTTGCCAATGGCAACACGCTTATCGGAAACTGCCACGCTGGACCATCCAATCCACAAATCATCGAAGTCACGCCAGAAAAGAAAGTCCTCTGGACGTGGAACGACTTTAACAACTTTGGAAACTCCACCACCGTCGTTGAGGTCCTCGCAGACAAGAAATACGACTAGCAACAGGCTACAAGGCTGGGCTGTGCGAAAAATAGCAGTTTGCGAAAAACGCGTTGATGCGAGTTTGTTCCGTTCTTCGATCTGGCCTTTCAGGTTGGTCGGGGGCTTGTCCCCCACCAACCTTGTTTTGGAGTACTAACGGCCGGCACAAACGTATCGTCCCGTTCCCTTCGGCTTTGCCCGCTGGTGGCGGGCAAAGCCGAAGGGAACGGGAGTTGGGACGCCAAAATTGTATGTAGTACGCCAAAACGCATCCGTCGGGGGCAAGCCCCGAACGGATTGCCTATTCGTACCGGTCGAAATTTATTGCTTAGGTTTCTCACCCACAACCAATTCTTCTTCTGCCGACAAATCGCCATCGAGCAGCTCCGTGAATCGATTGTCCGAAATTCCAGTTCGTACTGGTTTACCTCTCAGAAAATTCCCTTCAGCAATCCAGACATGCCGCAAGTTCTGAGAGCGGGTTGCTGCGGCTTTTTCATCGGCGGACATTTGCTTGGCAGTATCGGTTACGACTTGCTTCTGTTCATCCAAATTGTCGAGGATCTTTCGATCGTCGGGGTGCACTTTGTCCCGAGCCGGATAAAACCGAAGGGCTGCGTTGGGGACTCGGAGAATGCCCTCCCGTTTCTTGATTTGAAAAGAAAGATTGGCAGTCATTCCTGGCAGCAACTTTAGTTCTGGGTTCGGCGTTTCGACAATGACAGGATAGGTGATTACATTCTGTTCTTCGGTACTGCTCAATCTCACTTGAACGATTTTGCCTTGATCGAATAATTCATCTGGATAAGCATCAACGGTGAACCGAACGACTTGAGCATCGCTTTGTGCTTTGCGAATCATCCCGATGTCGGCCTCGTCAACAGACGCATAGATGTGCATTCGCTTGTCCATTTCTGGGGCGACGACAAACATCTCAGGCGTCTGGAATTGAGCCGCCAGCGTCTGACCGATATCAATCTTTTTCTCGATGACCACACCGTCGCAGGGAGAAAGGATCTCGGTGTAACCCAAATTGGCCAGCGAATTGTCAAGTTGCGCTTTGGCTTGATCGACGTTCGTTTTCGAAACGAGCACCTCGGCGTCCCGAGTCATTCGAACAAAGCGAAACTGATCCAATTCCGCCTCGGAGATGAAATCGCGATTGCTCTTTTTTAGAACGCCACCGCGTCGTTCGTCGTTCGCTGCTTGTTGCTGAAGCGCTTCGGCCTTTGCGACTTCGGCAAGACGGGTCTGAAGAATTGCTTTGTCCCTTGCCACCGTCGACTTGTAAATTCGCGAATCGATCCGGGCCATGAGTTGCCCCTCGACCACTTTGCTATTGTAGTCAACAAACAACTCGCTAATTGGACCGCTAACCGAAGCCCCAACGCTGACACGATGAATAGGTTCTACCTTGCCAGTCGAGTTTACTGTTTGAGCAATATCGCCAAAGGAGACGCTTTGAGTTCGCCATTTGGGCCGGTTTCGATCGTCGAAATACTTTTTAATTGGGCCGTAAGCCGCGGCCGCGATGCCACCCAAAACCACAACCAATATCAGCAGTCTAAATAATGCCTTCATGCGTTCCTTTTCGTCTGCTGGAAACAAATACTATTGCAATTCCCAACGCAATCGCAAGCCCGCCGCCACTTAACCAAGTGACTGGAATGTGTCTAGTATCTTCACCAAACCATTTCGCGAGATCTTGTTCGGTAAATCTCGACATACTAAAAACCAGCCCATTGTGAAGCGTATGGAGCAAGATGCCCGGGAATAAAGAACCAGTTCGAACAGCAACGTAGCCTATGGCTATTCCTAAGATAATCGTCGGCAAGAATTTTTCGATCGACAAAACGCTTCCAGCGATCACATGGAATAATCCAAACAGGAGCGACGAAAACAATACGCTACGAAATGCCGATAATTTCGTTCGAAACGCCGACAGAACAAACCCTCGAAAAAAGAATTCCTCCGCGATCGCTGGTGCCACCGCGCCAGTCAGCAAAACGACCCAAAACGGAACAGCCAGAAAGTCCGCTTTTAGTTTCTGCTTGTCTGCTTCGGTAAGCTGTGAGGCTAAGCTCCAGCTTTCGAAAAGCAAGTAAGCTTCAAACGCGACCATCCACAAACCCGCACTCAACAATACAACACCACCAACGTAACCGATCCAACGGACGATCCGCGTAAAAAGCGATTCGCCAATACCAACCCCGTCGGTGAGTTTAAATGTGTGTGTGATGTCCACGCGGCGGTACCATGTGTAGGCCAGAGGAAGAAACAAGAAAAGTAGGAACAAGATCGCAGCGTTAAAAAACAGAGCCCAGCTCCCCTTCAACTCAATCATTCCTCCGAGATTCGAAGCAACGAAAAACATAGGAAAAAGCACTGCCAGGTAAATGGCCAGTTCACCGATGTCGGGCTGCATCTGTTTCTTTTTAGGACGACCTAATAGCTCCGACCACGACTCCTGCGATCCGGATGTGGCCGCTTCGGCACCAAATAAACGGGCCGCAACCACTAAGGTTGCACAGGCGTAGATGATCGTAGAAAACACCGCAGCGAAAGCCGGCACCAATGACGAATTGCCAGTCATGATGTCTCGCGATAGCAACAGGATATTCACAAGCGGAACGATTCCGAGAAATGTCGTGAATCGCACATTTGGCATCAACGTTACTAGACCTGGTCCAAGCGACAAGAGCATTACGGGTATCAAATAGGCTTGAGCTTCCTTGAAACTGCGAGCAAAAGAACAGAGCGCCAACAATATTGCGCTAAAGAACGAAGCAAAGATCACCAACAAAGGCAGTATTTGGACAAAAGTCCAAATTGAAAATCCATTCTTACCTAAGAGCGCTTGCCCCAACCCTCCGAAAGAGAGCGTCATCCAGGTCGCAAATAGATTTGCCAATGCCGTTAAGACCGCGACCGTGACCACCGCAACATATTTGCTTAGCAGCAAAGCGAATCTAGGGGCCGGAGTTGCGATCAACGCTTCCATCGTACCGCGTTCGCGTTCGCCAGCCGTCAAATCGATTGCTGGGTAAACGGCACCTGTAATGGTCATCAGAATAAGAACAAGTGGAATGACGCCTGCGATTGAGGCCGAGAGATCTGATTTATCGGCGATTCCAATGGCTTTGAATGTCATAGCGACCGGAAGCTTGCGATTGATTCGTTTTCGAAGCATTTCTGCTTGGTAATCGTTGAGCATTTGTATCGCGCGGCGAAGACCTGACAGGGCCGTTTCGCTTCTTACATCATTTTGCCGAAACTCAGCCAATACCTCGTAGGTCTGCACAGACCCTCGCTCTAACTGGATCGTTTCGACGGTCAATTTTGAGATGACTATATCGAGATTTCCATCACTGAAGGACTTCGAAAGAGTCTTTTGATCCGCAATGAAAATGTCAAATTTAGGTATCGCGTCCAGATTAGATTCATCACTCTTTTCTGGATCAGAAACGGCCTTACCAGTCTCTTTGTCCGGTGAATCCGTAGGCCTCAAAATCGTGATGGGAGAAACAAAGCCGCTAGCAATGGAACGTCGTGCGTCAGCCAGCAATTGTTGAATTTGGTTTGCGGATTCCTCGTTGTAAATTCCAAGCACGTATGCTGTATCTGCTTTCGATTTGCTGACAGAGCCAATCACCAAGCGTTGCAGAGCCATGCTCAAAAGAGGGTAAACGAGGATCGGCATCAAGACCAAAGTAAATAGTGTTCGCCGATCGCGAAGACTTTCCCTTAGCTCTTTTTGACACAGTCGCCAGAGTCGGCCGTTGCTCAAATACTCGTTCATGCCTCTTGCGACAGTTCGTTAGACGGAATAGTTACAGCGTATGGGTTTTGTGGGGCATTGATAAAAGCGATGAACATATCGACGAGATGCTTTTTTCCAGTTGCTTCTTGTAGTTGGCTGAGCGTCCCCTCAAACTGAAGATTGCCTCTGTGTAATAGTCCGAAGCGGTCGCAAACACGCTCGGCTTCATCTAGCCGATGTGTTGACAGGAGCACCACTTTGCCGCGTTGCTTTAGCAAATCGATGAAACGAAAGATGGCCTGACTACCGACAACATCCAGCCCGCGCGTTGGCTCATCGAGCAGCATCACCGGTGGATCATGCATCAGGCCTCGGGCCAATGTGACTCGCTGCTTTTGTCCAGTGCTGAGCGTGCTGCAACGCTGGTCGATGAAGCCGCGTAGGTCTAGCAGATCGGCCAATTCGTCTAAACGTTGACGAGCCAGTGCCTGATCGACGGCATACAGATCAGCGAAGTACATCAACATCTCGCGAACGCTCAACCAAGGATAAACCCCATCATTGGTCGAAATAAGCCCGAGCTGTTTTCGCATATCGGAAGACTTCTGCGTAGAACGCACGCCGCCGATTTCAACGTAGCCACTGTCGGGTTCGAGCAGGCCCATGATCATTCGCAGCGTCGTCGTTTTGCCGGCTCCGTTGGGTCCCAGCAGCCCGTAGACCTCGCCGCTTGATACACGAAACGAAAGATTGTTGACCGCAACGAGTGGAACGCCCCTCACATTGAACTGTTTGGTTAAGTTCTCGGCCGAAATCATTAAAGAGTCTTTTGGAAGTTGTGTGGATATTTTATCCCTCCATCATAACACAACCTAGTGCTTCGTCAGAGTCAAAAATTAGGGGGCCCGACATCACGCGGAGCGTGATGAGTACGTACTCACCACGCTCCGCGTGATGGTGCCGAGCATCGCAACCCGAAAACCAGTAGAGTTTGACGCACCACTAGCCAAACTTACCTTCCTCGGTTTTCCGTGCGAAATTTCGATACTTTGGCTTGAACTCCTGGGATTATTCTAGCAGCGTTCCCATTATAGATTTTCTCTAGAATGCTCGGTTCCAGGCCAAGGCCATAGATTCGCCAGTCACCCTGTGGCGGTGGCCGTTTTTCTGAGTATTCAAAATACTCGTCGAAGGATTCTAGAAATCGCCAATAGAGTCTTAGGCGAGCTTCGGGCCATGGGCCATCGGTTCCAAAAAGGATGCGATCCTGGTATTTTTCGAAAAAACGCCGCGAACTATAAGGTTGCCGTCCAAGCTCGTTGATTCGAGAAGCGAATTCGATTACGAGATTCGGATAGAGATCGAGCCAGCCGCCAAGTTCCTTCAAGTCTTCGCCATCATTGCCAAAGTGGGCTGCGATAAACGTCGTCCCCGAATGCTTCGCTATGACACGATTGCGTGCCCCGTGTAGCTCTTTGCGAGACGGAAACTCAGGTCCAGCAAACGACCAATTTGGATGGACGTTGAGTTCAAAAAAACGTTCGTTCGACGGAGTGATGGGTTCAAAAAAGGCACCGGGATCT
This sequence comes from Pirellula sp., assembly GCA_043744075.1. Lineage (GTDB taxonomy): Bacteria > Planctomycetota > Planctomycetia > Pirellulales > Pirellulaceae > JBKCUI01. Next base: position 18,060 of record JAYTVL010000143.1, read on the forward strand.
GCCGTATGCATAATTACCGGTAATCCTAGTTCGCCACAAACAGTCCAAATCGGCTCCCATCGTGGATCGTCAATCGCGATGAGCGTTCCGTCCGCATTGCGGTAGCGAAGACCAAAGTCTTTGAAAAACTTTACGCCTGAAATTTTTTCCGCAACGCTTGAGTCTCTGATCTTTTCGACTACGTTTCGGACAAAATCGGGTTGATTGCAACTCCACTTTGCAGGCTGTTCAGCTTGCCCATCCCCCTGAAAGTCGATGTTCGCGAAGACAACAAAGCGATCTCGGTATTCTGTCCAAAGAAACTTGCAATGCTCGTCCAAATGCTTGAACAGAGTACCGTCTAGTGAAACGCAAACAGCGATATTGTTTCGGTCCATCATAGCCACATACTGTTTTAGGAGATCGACGTCATGTCTTCCCTTGACCAAGAAATGTGTATGAACATCTACAACTGGAAGCGATGCCCTTGAGATGGGGGTTTCCGGTACACTCAACTGCGATTTGATCAACGGCGGGCTAACCGTTTTTTTTCCCGTAGCTGGATCGACGGTGGCATTCTGTTGTCCATTGGCAACCGCACATGTTGTCATCAAGAAGAAGGTGATCAAGTTACGAAATTCTTGGAAGTAAAACATGTTTCAGATGCAGATTTGGGGATTAGGCATTCGAATGGCGTGGGATTTGTTATGATGCTTAACGAAGCACGTCAGGCGGCTCGGTGAATATTACCCGATAACTCGACTTGCAAGCTAGCGTAAGGACGAAGAAGTGGATCGAAGTAAGATTGAATTGTACGCCGCAGGCGGTGCGGAGCTTGTCAAAGCATATTGGGGTTTGAGCCATGCACATCTGCACGCAAAGCAGCCCGATGGTTCGTGGACACTTCACCAAATCGCGATTCACATGTTGGATAGCGACTTGATTGGTTCGGACCGGATGAAACGCATTGCGTGTATGAATAATCCGTTGTTGTGTGGTTACGACGAAACGGCCTTTAGCAATTTGCCTGGCACCGACCAACTGAATCCCTTTGCTGCCTGCGATCTATTTCAGAAAAATCGGGCCATGACCGCGACGATCCTGCGAGCGCTGCCTGATGCAACGTTTCAAAGAGTCGGAATTCATACCGAAAGCGGCAAGGTTTCGTTGGCGGAAATGGTCGACAAGTATATCGACCATCTCAGGCACCACTTGGTCTTCATTGCAAAAAAGAGAGCCAAGCTAGAAGATGTTTAACCCGAGTTAAACAAGACGCAGGCTTGAAGCTCATGTTTAACCGATCGGAGCGATTAGCGGAGATCGCGGGCGCTGGATATATGGTAACTAGGTACGCCCGCCGCTGCGCGGGTTAAACATGTTAGACCTTCGCAGCGACGGGCTGCTTAGGCGCAGCCGTTTGCTTTCGCTGCCGTCATTGGTTAAGCTAGCTGGGTCCATTTGATTTCGCAAACAACACCAAGCAGCAGAAAATGACAAAAGCATTGAAAGGCATAACACGCATTGAGTACGAGGGCGTATCGACGCGCGGCTGGATGGTCCGCATCACACGCGATGGCGTCCGAAAGCAGCAGTTTTTCAATGATCGCACGCTGGGCGGAAAAGCCAAATCGCTCAAGGCTGCGAAAGATTGCTATGCTGAATGGGCGGTCGCCGCGGCCCCAATCCAAACCACGCGAGATCGAAAGACATCTCGTAACTCCTCCGGAAGAGTTGGTGTTCACCTTGTTCGCAATGTGGACGCACGTTGGGTAAATGCAGAATCTTTTGGATACTGTGCATCGTGGGTGCTTAAGGATGGAACTCGGCAAAAACTTAGTTTTGCTTGGAAGCGTTATGGGAAGAAGGTAGCCTGGGAGCTTGCCTGTTTGGCCCGAGAAAAGGAGCTAACCGATCGAGCCAAGGTCATTGCAGGCTTTGAAAAGAGATCGGGTAAAAAAGTAAAGATCAATTGATTCGAGACAATCGAGAGACAGACGATTTCATCGACGAAACGCTTAGCAGGCCGTTGCAAGTTGTCTATCGCGATGAAAACTACGTCGCTGTCTTTAAGCCTGCTGGTTTGATCGTTCACCGAAGCCAATCGACGTTATCGCATGAGCCGGTCCTTCTTCAATGCCTCAGGGATCAACTTCAAAGCCGCGTCTATCCTGTCCATCGATTAGATCGGCCGACCGCCGGTTTGATTTTGTTCGGATTGAATGGAGCAGCGGCGGCGAAAATGGTCGATTTGTTTACGCATCGCAAGGTCTCAAAATACTATCAAGCCTTGGTTTGCGGCCTAACATCCGACTCTGGTCTAATCGATGAGGCACTTGGGGCTATAGCAGAGGATGACTGGGACAAATCTAGTCACGTCGACAAGTCGACTCAAGACGCGGTGACGCATTTCGAGACATTGGCCAGATTTCATGTTTCAAGTGACGGTCCTAATTCGGAACCAGCGAAGTGTTCGTTGCTGGAGATTCAGCCTATGACGGGCCGCACTCATCAGATTCGTCGCCATCTAAAACATATCGGGCACCCAGTGATAGGCGATCACCGGCACGGAGATGAAACTATCAACAAGTTGGTCTTTGGCAGAACGGGCGTTTCGCGAATGCTGTTAACTTCGATGCGTCTCGATTTCAGGCATCCGTATTCGGGCGAACTTCATTCGATTGTCGTCGGTAAAGGTTCCGAATTCGATCGAGTCATTGCAACTATAGGTTAGCTACACTTAGGATCGTTCGATCAATTAGGAGTGTGAAGTGTCAATTGCGTTGGACCTCCAATCCACGCCTATCGCTATCGCTCTGGTTTATTCCAGTCTGCCGCTCGCCTTTGGATCTTTTTCGATTATAAATGAGCATTAACCATCGGCTTTTCAATGGTCAATAACGAATCGTCTTACTTGTAAATGGAGCACTCTCGATGCGATTCACCTGCCTTCTTGCGTTCATCGCGCTGTCATTTTCCGCTAGTTTCATTTCGGCCGCCGAGGCAGCCTCACCCGGATTGTTGAAATCCGAGTTTATCTATGAAACTGCACCATTTCCTTCCTGCCATGCTTCTACCATTGTCGAACCAAAGGGGGGTGGATTGGTCGCAGCTTGGTTTGGTGGTAGTTACGAAAAAAATCCCGACGTTGGGATTTGGGTTTCTCGCATCGAGGGAGGCAAGTGGACTGTGCCAGTTGAGGTTGCTAACGGTATTCAATATCGCAAAGCCGATGGCACCGTGCTGCGGCATCCAACTTGGAACCCTGTGCTTTTTCAGCCGAACAAAGGACCTTTGATGCTTTTTTACAAGGCTGGTCCGGCTCCACAGACTTGGTGGGGTATGCTCACGACCTCTGCCGACAGCGGTAAGACTTGGGAACAACCGATTCGTTTACCTGAAGGTATTTTCGGCCCCATCAAGAACAAGCCAGTTCAACTCCCGAACGGCGACATTCTGTGCCCCACTAGCAACGAAACCGACGAAAAACCAAGCAAGTGGGCCATCTACTTCGAACGCACGCGCGACGTAGGCCGGACATGGGAACGTACGGATTTACTTCATGACGGCGTTGCCATTTCAGCGATCCAGCCAAGCGTCCTGTTCCTCGGTGGCGACAAGCTCATGGCTCTTGGGCGAACACGACAAGGCAAGGTCTTTAAGATTACTTCCGACAATGCGGGTTCAACATGGGGTCCGATCTCGCTGACCGAATTACCCAATCCGAGTTCAGGTACCGATGCGGTGACGCTCAAGGACGGTCGCCACTTGCTTATCTACAACCATACGTCAAAAGGCCGTTCGCCGCTGAATCTCGCCATCTCGAACGACGGAAATACTTGGCAGGCTGCATTAGAACTTGAAACCGATCCTGGCGAGTACAGTTATCCCGCCATCATTCAAACCAACGACGGACTTGTGCACATCACTTACACATGGAAGCGACAGCGTATCAAGCATGCAGTCGTCGACCCGACGAAATTAGCGCCTCGCCCAATTTGAGTGTTTGGCATTAGTTCGACTATACTAAATTCGACCCCCATGGCCTTTGGCCATTGGTGAATGTCGCAAGGATAAGGTAGCTGGTTGGGGTCTCAATCCCGGATTTAGTACACTTGCTAAGCCATTGGTCACGGTTCTGGTTTCGGCTTTTCGTTTGACGTAACCTCAAGTTCGGGCAAACGGATTCGAACGCCATTGCGTCCAAAGACAATCGGTATCAGTTCCTTTGAAACGCCTGCGTCATACGTTAAGCCATAGTACTTGTGAGCTGGCGCTGATAGTCTGAGCACCCATCGCAACAGTTCTATGCGAATGGCTTGCGGCAAAGGGAGATCGGGTTGGCTGATGATTTCTTCCTCGCCGACTTCAACGATCCAGCGTTCGGCAGCAATGTTGATTTTGCCTCGTCGTTGCAAGTCTTTGAGAGCGCCGCGAATATCGGTTTGTTCCATATAGCCGTAGGTAACATTCACTGCGTAGATATCGTTGCCCAGCTTGATAACCTCGTAGCGATTTGCGTTGTCGTAAGTGGAGCTGGAGATTTGATTGATGTGAAAAAGGGTCACGTGGGAAGGCAGTACGCCGTATTTTTTGAGAAAAACTCGCAACGTAACCGGCGTGTAATCCTCCAGGGTTCGGATCGGTTGAGAGCAGAGAAACACAGCAGCTCGATCGCTTTCCACCAAGCGGCGTCGGCCCTGGATGAGCGCCCGAGCCAACGGCAGATTTTCATCGATCGCGATTTGGATCTCGTCAACCTTTTCTCGCAACATGACTAGCCAGTCGATCTTTTTGCCTTCGCGAAACCCAAAGTCGTAGAAGGCTTTTGCCATCTGCTTTCGTCCCCACTGCCAAGTCACCATGATCAGCACAAGCACGGATGCAATTGCGATTGGGAAATAGCCTCCACTAGCGAATTTGGTCAAATTACTTATGAAAAACAGCATATCGACTACCAGAATCGGTGCGCAAATAGCGAGCACATGCCACAATTTCCATTTCCATCGATAGTAGGCTACGTAGCCGAATATGACGGTCGTGATCCACATGGTACCGGTTACTGCAATGCCGTACGCGGATGCCAGATTACTTGCAGTTCTAAACGAGAGCGTGGCGAATACACAGCCTACAAACAATGCCCAATTGACCGAAGGTATATAGACTTGGCCCTCAGCTTCGTGGCTCGTGTATTTGACCAGCTGCCGAGGAGCGAACCCCAGTGCAATCGCTTGTTTGACAATCGAAAACATTCCGGTAATCAACGCTTGTGAGGCGATGAAAGCCGCACAGGCTGCGATACACAAGTCAGCGACGGCGATTAGATAATTGATCGTGTCTTCACCGTCAACTTGTGGAGCCATCGCAAAGAATGTGCTTGCCCGTGGCGGGACGCCTGCGGAAAGAAGATAGCCTACTTGGCCGGCATAATTGGTCAACAGACACGGCATCACGATATAGTACCAAGCCAACATAACCGGGCGACGCCCGGAGTCTTGCGGATCCACACTCATACCGTCGCTACAATGCTTCTTAGTACGACGCATGAAATGGCCGATGTCAGCGTACTTTGCTTCTCCACCCGTGATGGCCAATACCACTACGCCAAATATCGCCAACATGCCCATGGTTGGGAAACTGATCACAAAATTCCACGCGTACAAAGGATTAACGGCATTGAATACAGCTGGCGTCGAGATGATCCATGGCAAGCCCTTTAAGGCGATCCATGGAAACCAGATGAGAAGCATGAACCAACCAAACAAGCCGCCTACCTTACTCGTACCGCGCCACTGCGATTTGAAAAGAACAAACAGGCTTGCCAAGGTTGCGATGATAGCCCATTTTTCGCCCATCGGTTCATAGGCTCCTAGCATGCTCATGGCCGGTGTAATGATGCCATCCGCGGCGAGCAAGCCAGCGGCCGAAGCGACCAGGAAAGCAAGAAATCCCATTCCGAAAATTTTTCCGGTGTGACCACGCAGCAAGCCCCAAAGAGCAAAGTCACCCCCCTCGCCTCGATTGTCTGCTCGCATGATGAGCAAGTCGTATTTCACGGTTAGAAACACGAGAGCCCAGAAAATTAGACTGAGACTTCCAATCGCTTCATTTGCGGTTACCAGGTTATTACCACCATCTGCAATCATCGAATTGATCTGGTCCACTGGCAAATGATGGTACTTGAGCCGGATCGTTTCGCGCGTTAACTCCATTACCGTGTAAAGTACAGAGGTTCCAATGTCACCGTAAACCGTACCCGAGGCTTCGCGGATCTTTGTAAACATGCTCGAGACATGGAAATGCGCAGCCGAGGAATCTTCATCGGCTATCTGTGTGGATTCATTTTCGTTGCTAAGAGAAAGAGGTTTTGGCTGGGAATTGTTCCCATGTGATCCAGGACTATCGTCCGAGTCGCTCACGATGCATTTTTTCCACAGGATTTGGGTGCAGAGAATTCCGCTATCTGACCATCATTAACACGCTTGAGGTTTACGCAATAGCCTAACCCGCAAGAGGGGTGTTTTTTTCAACGCAAAGTTTCGGACCTGACTTGTCACTCGGCTTCCGATGATGGTTAACAATGCTAGAAATAGAAAACAGAATTGAATCTTAATGTTGGGCTTTGACAGCCGAACCTACTTGATGCACGAATGCCAGAAAGACAGAACATGATAAAGACTGTTCCTCACGATGTACGGCGGAGCCGAGACGTGACCAATAGAGTTGCAGGCCTGGTATCCCGGGTGATGCAGCAAACCGATGACCTTGTCATCGTTCTTGACTATTCGGGAAAAGACGGATCTGTAACTCGGCGAGTGGTTAGCCCCATTCGATTTGTTGGGCCAGATCGATTTTTGGCGCTCTGCCTTTCAAGGGAGGCGCCTAGGCAATTTTATTTGAGTCAATGCAGCAATGTCCGTGTTGGCCTGGCCGCGAACTACACTATGCCAGTCGAACTAGATCCACTGATTGGAATTGATGTTGCACTGACCTGATGAATTCGCCAAGACTATGCACTCTACCCTATTTCACGGAGGAGTTGCTAAGTCTGGTAGTGCACCAATCATCGTTATCACGGAAAAACAGCAGTCAGTTCTCGTTGAATTTGCTGCTTCTCGAACCATTTCGGTCTCTCTTGCACAACGGTCCAAGATCATTTTGATGGCATTCGAACGCATACACAACGACGAAATTGCAGAGGCTGTCGGCTTGAATCGAAATCAAGTTGCAGTCTGGCGGCATCGTTGGAAAGCCGCGTTTTACGATTTGGTAGCCGTGGAATGCAGTGAAGGAATTCCAGCGCTCAAGCAAGCCATTACGAAACTCTTAAGCGACGCTCCACGAAGCGGACGACCTCCGTCAACTACAAGCGAACAGTTAACTCAAGTTGCTTCTCTTGCTTGAGCCAAATAGGTGCCAGGCACCTATTGACTGGGAGATGGCGGATCGGGTATGCTGCTCTGCAAGGGAAATCTAATATGCCTCGGTTGCTGGGAATCACTTCGAAGGAGATTTACTATGCCGCGATTGCCTCGTAGCGAACAGTTTGACCCGAATTCGGTTTGTATTTGCCATCTTGTCCAAAGATGCGTTAGAGGGGCTTACTTGGCCGGCAAGGATGCTGTTTCGGGCAAAAACTACGATTATCGTCGAGAGTGGATCCGGTGCCGGATGGAACGCCTCGCCTCTGTCTTTGGTATCGATGTCCTAACCTACGCTATCCTTTCCAATCATTTGCATATAGTCGTCCGAACGCGGCCAGATGTCATCGCTGGTTGGTCCGATTCCGATGTTGCACTTCGCTGGCTGCGCGTTTTTCCTGGCCGGCGAATCGATGAACAATTGGCCGATCCCACCACCACCGATGTAGAGGCTCTCGCCAACAATGCCGAACGTATCCAAGAAATCCGCGTCCGACTTTCCAATCCTTCCTGGTTTATGAAAGCACTCTGCGAACCTATCGCTCGACTTGCAAACAAACAGGACGAAGCTACCGGCCATTTTTGGGAAGGACGCTTCAAAGCACTTGCGATCACGGATGAAGCTGGCCTGTTGGCTTGCAGCATGTACGTCGATTTGAATCCGATTCGAGCTGCGATGGCGGCCACTCCAGAAGAGTCGCTGCACACATCGGCATACGATCGAATTCAAGCGATCCAAGGTGCAACGATCCCGTCCGCTGCAATCGACTTAGTCGCAATTGATACCGAAGAGACAGGTCGAATTCTACAAACATCAACTCCAGATCAATTGAAAAAGAGAAAAGCCGATGCAAAGAAGCGACGTGGAAATTCTATTCTCAGAGACGCATGGTTGTCTCCGCTAACGATCAACGAACGAGCAAGTGTTGGTCCGCAATCAAGCGGTACTGGCGTACGAGCTAGTGACAAAGGATTCCTATCGTTAAACCTATGCGACTATTTGAAACTGCTCGATTGGACCGGTCGGCAAAGAGGCAATGTTCAAAAAGCGGAAATACCTAGTGGCTTGGATCCGATCTTGAAGCGAATCGGTATCGACGGCCGAATGTGGTGCGATCTTGTATGGAATTTCAAAAAGTACTTTGGTCGAGGTAGTGCTGCGGGCTCCCCCGCGAGCATGAAGGAATCCGCTTTGCAACGAAATCGTCAATTTGCAAGGGGGCAGAACGCCGCCTCTTGTTGCTTTTTTGCCGGTTGATCCGATCTAGGAAGCCTCCATTTAGCAAATGCCGTCGAAGAACGGCAGCCTCATTGGGACTGAACTGAAGTGAACCAATCCATTCATTAAGAGGAATGGATAGCTGAGCAAGTCTGGATTTGTGAGTTTAAGCACTCTG